>JBAPXA010000537.1:0-2774 GCA_049283975.1 Pyrinomonadaceae bacterium
GTATTTCGGCGGCATGACCATCGAGGAGACAGCAGAGGTGCTCGGAATTTCTACTCCAACCGTGGAGCGTGCCTGGCAAACGGCAAGAATTTGGCTGCACCGGGAAATCTCAAGAAGTTTATGACTCCCGAACGTTGGCAACGAGTAGAGCTGCTGCTGCAAGCCGCCCTTGCGCGCGAACCCGCCCAGCGGGCTTCACTTCTCGAACGCGAGTGTGCCGGCGATGTCGCACTGCGTGAAGAAGTGGAGTCCTTGCTTGCGTCGGCCCAGCACGCGGACCAATTCCTTACCAAGAGTGCGGTGGAGGATGCTGCTGTGCTTCTCGATGATGAGGAATCAGGCGAGATGCCCGGACGGCAGATCGGTGCTTATCACATTCATGAAAAACTTGGCTCAGGTGGAACAGGTGAAGTCTACCTCGCACACGATATCAAGCTGGGCCGCAAAGTAGCACTGAAGTTCCTCGATGTGGGTTTCATTGACGACAGCGCTTCGCGAATTCGTTTCCTAAGAGAAGCCCGTTTGGCCTCGTCCCTTGACCATCCAAACATCTGCACTATCCATGAAGTTGGTGAAGCGGAGGGCCGGCCTTTCATCGCTATGCAGTTCGTCGATGGAGAGACTTTGCGTGAGGTGATCGGCGGAAAACCACTTGCTCTCGATTCTCTTCTCTCGATTATTCTGCAAATAGCCGAAGCTCTGGCAGCCGCCCATGCTCAGGGCATCATCCATCGCGACATTAAAGCCGGAAACATCATTGTCACGCCGCAGGGTCAGGCGACGGTGCTCGACTTCGGCCTCGCAAAGATGCTCGAGACAGAAGAGGACGAAGCTAAAACCCATTTGACTGTGACGGGCGCGATCATGGGCACTCCGGCATCGATGTCGCCGGAGCAAGCGCGTGGTGATCGTGCCGACCACCGCTCCGACATTTTTTCCTTTGGTGGCGTGATGTATGAAATGGCGACTGGACACATTCCCTTCAAGGGAAAATCTCGCGCCGATGTGATCAGTTCGCTGCTTAAGGACCCGCATATACCCGCGGTCAAGGTGAACAAGGAAATTCCGCCGCGGCTCTCCGCAGTGATTGATCGTGCGTTAGCCAAAGACCCGGCGGATCGCTACCAGTCGATGCGCGAACTAATCGCAGATCTCCGACAAGTGCTAACTGAGGCGGGGGGACTGGATCATCTGTTCAGCTCATCAAGTGTTCCGCAAGGCGTTGTGCCGTTCGTTCCTCTTCGTCAACGAAAATCGTTTCGAGCGTTCGGTCACGCGATTTCCACACGATTAGCGTTCGCTTTGCTGGCTATGGCCGCAGTGGCGATCGTTGGCCTGGCAGTCGCGACCTACCGTTACCGGTCCCGGCCGCCGTTGCCGGGTGCGCAAAGCAAAGCCGAATCCGTCGCGCCCTTTCGATCGATCGCAGTGCTTCCGTTCAAGCCCCTGGTTGCTGGTAGTCGTGACGAAGCGCTGGAGATGGGAATGGCTGACACGTTGATTAACAAACTTAGTGGCATGAAGGAGGTCATCGTGCGACCAATCAATGCTGTGCGTAAATACGCCGACCTCGAGCAAGATGCTGTGGCGGCTGGTCGCGAGCAAAGAGTGGACATCGTGCTTGACGGGAGCATCCAGAAGTCTGCGGATAAGATCCGCGTGACGGTGCGCTTAATCAAGGTCGCCGATGGTAATCAACTATGGACCGAATCTTTCGATGAAAAATTCACCGACATCTTTGCCGTTCAGGATCGTGTCTCCGAAAAGGTCGTCGGTTTGCTGGCCGTGAAGCTGACTGGCCAGGAACAATCGCTTTTGGCCAAGCGCTATACAGACGACGCGGAAGCCTATGCCTTATACCTGAAAGGCCGCTACCACTTGAACCGATTGACCGATGACGGTTTTGTTAAAGGTCGCGACTACTTTCAACAGGCGATTAATAAGGACCCGAACTACGGCCTGGCGTATGCGGGGTTAGCAGATGCCTTTAACCGGCTGAGCGGCTTTAATGCCCTCTCACCCAGGGAAGGTTTTCCCAAAGCCAGAGCGGCAGCAATCAAGGCGTTAGAACTTGATGACAAGTTGGCCGAAGCGCATACGGTGCTCGGAGCCGTCAATTTCTTCTATGACTGGGACTGGCCCAACGCCGAGCGAGAATTCAAACTGGCCGTTGAGATTAATCAAAGCTATGCGGACGCTCACCAAATGTATAGCTACTATTTGACCGCGATGGGGCGATTCGATACAGCCCTCTCCGAGATGAGACGCGCTCAGGAGCTTGATCCTCTTTCGTTGGAAAAAATCAGTGGCGTAGGAGAAATACTCTACTACCAACGTCAATATGACCTGGCAATAGCACAACATCGGAAGGCGTTGGAGATGGATCTTAATTCCGGTTTTGCGCACTGGGCCATCGGGAGGGCTTACACCGAGAAAGGAATGTACGAGCAAGCCATAGCTTCCTTTCAGAAAGCAATACCTCTTTCAGGGGACAGCCCGGACGAACCAGCGTCGCTAGCGTACGCTTATGCGCTTTCAGGGAGGCAGCGGGAGGCGCGGCAGCTAATAGCAGAGTTAGAAAGTCGCTCAAAGCGGAGCTATATCTCTCCAGTGATAATAGCGTTTGTTTATGCAGGACTGGAGGATAAGGATCAAGCGTTCGCGTGTCTCGACAAGGCTTTTGACGAACGTGATGGCATTTTCGTTTTTCTAAAGGTGGAGCCGGCTTTCGACAGACTTCGATCGGATAATCGGTTTGCAGGTCTCCTTGAACG
>JBAPXA010000538.1:0-4000 GCA_049283975.1 Pyrinomonadaceae bacterium
GGTTGACAAACTTTCGGGTGGACGTCTGGCCTATGTTTGGCTTCCCAACACGGGTGGCCCGGGTTACACCGCTTTCACTCGGTACTACTATGCGCAACAAGACAAAGAAGGCGCGATCATCGATGAGCGTTACAACCAGGGTGGACAGGTGGCTGATTACGTCGTCAGCGAACTGGATCGAAAGCTGATGGGTTTCTTCGCGCAACGCGACGGCCAGCCTGCGACGTCGCCAACTGCAGGAATCTACGGACCCAAAGTGATGATCATCAACGAGTCGGCGGGCTCCGGCGGCGATGCCTTGCCATACATGTTCCGCCAGCGCAAGCTCGGGCCGCTGGTGGGGACCCGCACCTGGGGCGGGCTCGTCGGCACGCTCGGCTTTCCGCCGACGATCGATGGCGGTGGAATCACCGCGCCTAATTTGGCGTTCTATGACCTGTCGGGAAAGTGGGCCGTAGAGAACGAGGGCGTCGCTCCGGACATCGAAGTCGAATACACCCCGGCCGAAGTAATCAAAGGACACGATCCCCAGCTTGAACGAGCGGTGCAGGAGGCAATGAGGCTTCTTGCGCAGAACCCCGTGCGGCGAGTCCCGCGACCCGCACCGATCGACAGGGTGTCGAAACCGGGAACTAGATAGTTTTGTTCGGACCTACTTTTGATATGCGTCCTGTTCCGGGGTGAACCTCTTTAGCGATAAACGTTTCAACGAGCAACGGCGGGGTCCCCAGCGGGGCAGCCCCGCTGGGGTGCTAACGCAACAGAATCATGAGAGCCAATCTCCATAAGCTTCTATCTCTAACGCTGATACTTGCACTATCAGCCACGGCGCATGCGCAAAGGCGCAATCCCGCTTCATTTGACGTCATTATTAAGGGCGGCACTGTCTATGACGGCAGTGGTCGCCCACCGAGGCGGGCCGATGTAGGGCTCAGAGGCGACCGCATCGCTGCCATCGGCAACTTGAGTCGAGCCACAGCAACAACGGTTGTGGATGCTAAAGGACTCGCCGTAGCGCCGGGCTTTATCAACATGCTCTCGCACTCTGAATCGTCTTTGATCGTCGATCCCCGATCCCTGAGCGAGATCAAACAGGGCGTCACTACCCAGATATTCGGCGAGTTTTCCATGGGCCCGCTCAACGATCAAATGAAGCAGCGCGTTCGCGAAACCCGAGGTGACTCCAGATATCAAATCGAGTGGACGACGCTGGCTGAATATCTCACCTATCTCGAGAAACGCGGAATCCCTCAAAACGTTGCCTCGTTCATTGGAGCGTCAACCATTCGTGAGCATGTGATTGGTTTGGAAGACAAGCAACCGACACCTGCGCAGCTCGAACAGATGCGCGAATTGGTGCGACGTGACATGGAGGCCGGGGCGCTGGGCATCACGACCGCCCTTATTTATCCCCCGGCATTTTTCGCCAAGACCGAAGAATTGATTGAAATGTGCAAGGTCGCCGCCAAATACAAGGGCAAGTACACCACGCACATGCGCAGCGAAGGCAATCAGTTGATCGAAGGCGTACAGGAAACCATTCGCATCAGTCGTGAGGCCGGACTGCCGGCAGAGATCTATCACCTCAAGGCATCGGGCGCGGCCAACTGGCCCAAGATGGATCAGGTGTTCAAGATAATCCAGAACGCGCGCCGCCGCGGGCTAAAGATTACTGCCGACATGTACACCTATACGGCAGGCGGCACGGGCCTGGACGCCAGTATGCCGCCATGGGTTTGGGATGGCGGGCGCGAAGCTGGCTACAAGCGCCTTCAGGATTCTGATTCGCGCAAGAAGATTGCGGATGCCATTCGCACTCCCTCGAACGACTGGGAAAATCTCTACATGCTCGCAGGTTCGCCGGATCGGCTCCTGCTGGCCAGTTTCCGCAGCGAGAAGTTGAAGCCGTTGGTTGGTAAGACTCTGGGTGACGTTGCGAAGATGCGCGGTAAAGATCCGGTGGAGACAATCATGGACCTCGTGCTTGAAGATCGATCTCGCATCGGAACAATTTATTTCCTGATGAGCGAAGAGAATCTCAAGAAGCAGATTCGCCAACCGTGGGTTTCGTTTGGCTCTGATGCGGCGTCGATTGCGCCGGAAGGTAACACTCTGAGGTCTGCGGCGCATCCACGAGCCTATGGCAATTTTGCGCGGCTGCTGGGCAAATATGTGCGCGAAGAAAAAGTGATCTCGCTGACTGAAGCGGTGCGGCGGCTCTCAAGCTTACCGGCCACTAACCTCGGGCTCGATCATCGCGGCTTTCTTAGACCCGGAATGTTCGCAGATGTCGTGGTGTTCGATCCGCAAACGATTGCTGACCGCGCCACGTTTGAAAACCCGCACCAGTTGTCGGTCGGCGTGCAAGACGTATTTGTGAACGGCACGCAGGTACTCAAGGGCGGCGAGCTCACCGGGGCAAAACCTGGAAGAGCGCTTTGGGGACCTGGGAAGGTGAAGTGATCGCCAACCTTTGGAGTGCGGTGGCAAGCGCAGCGCGACACCCTTTGGATTGTTTTTTGGAACTCGCGAATAACAGGGGCTGCAAAAATGCGGAATCCAAACCAAAGCGCCGTTGCCGCTTCGCTCTGCCGGCCCACATTTAAAAGGTTGAGCGCCTTAACGGACTAATAACAACGGACAACTCTCGGTAACGACAAAAATGAAACACGCCATCACAAATCTAACGCGCACGTTCTTCGCGGTGGTCCTCTTCGTAACTTTCAGCCCCGTCAACGCGCAGCAGGAACCTTTTACTCGCACTGACGTAATGATTCCCATGCGCGACGGTGTCAGTCTTAACACGCGCATCTTTGCGCCGATCCGCACCGACGAGCAGTTTCCTCTTCTTCTTCTGAGAACGCCATATGGCATCGGCAACTCTACTCCGGCTCAAATTGCGGCGGTGCTTCCGGAATTGACGGCTGAAGGTTTCATTATCGTGCAGCAGGACATCCGTGGACGATTCAAGTCGGAAGGTCAGTTCGTCATGCTCCGGCAGCCGCGGGATCCTAAGGACAAAACCGCCATCGACGAAAGCACTGACACTTACGACACGATTGAATGGCTCCTGAAAAATGTGTCCAACAATAACGGCCGAGCTGGGATCGCCGGAACCAGCTATGGCGCGTGGCTCGCGGTGATGGCCATGCTTGATCCGCATCCAGCCCTCAAAGCAGTCGTCGAGCAAGCGTCGCCGGCAGACATGTGGATAGGCGACGACTTTCACCACAATGGCGCCTTCCGGTTAAGTTATGGTTTCGAATACGCCTACATGATGGAGTCGTCAAAGGAAATTTCCGATGTTTCCAAAGTTATCGACACATCTGATACCTACGACTGGTACCTGAAACTTGGCTCGCTCGCGAACGTAGAAACGAATTATTTTCACGGAAAGATCCCAAGCTGGCGCGACTTCGCCAATCGTCCTGACTATGACGCTTTTTGGAAACGCCAGGCTTTCGCGCCGTGGCTGAACCGTGTGACTGTTCCGACCCTGAATGTTGCCGGATGGTGGGACCAGGAAGACTTTTACGGTCCGATCAAAATCTATGAGTTACTGGAACGACATGACAAGGCAAAGCAAAACTTTCTTGTCGTTGGCCCATGGAACCACGGTGGCTGGTCAAGAGGCGAAGGCAGGAAACTAGGCAAGATCGATTTCGGCAGTGCGACTGCCGAACATTATCGACGCAAGATACTCGTGCCGTTTCTGGCGCACTATTTGAAGGGCAAGGGAAGTCATGAACTTCCCGAAGCGTTGACTTTCAGGACAGGCGCCAACGAGTGGGTCCGGCACGATGCCTGGCCGCCGAAACAGAACGTTGTAGACCGCAGGCTGTATTTACAAAAGGACAGGGCGCTTTCGTTCGCCACTCCACCAGCAGCAGGCGAGTCGTTCGACAGCTACACTTCCGATCCCGCGAATCCGGTTCCTTACCGTCCGCGTCCGATCAAACTCCGCAGCGGCTGGTCGACGTGGCTGGTCGAAGATCAGCGC
>JBAPXA010000539.1:0-3645 GCA_049283975.1 Pyrinomonadaceae bacterium
GTTCGAGCGTGCGCGGACCCGCGATTGACCCGTCTTTCGTGATGTGGCCGATGAGAAAGACAGGAAGCGATCGGTTCTTAGCGAGCAGCAGGAATTGATGAGCCACTTCCCGCACCTGCGATACAGATCCGGGCGCGGATTCGATCAAAGCCGAGAAGACCGTTTGAATGGAGTCAACAATAATGGCGCCTGGTTTCAGCCGCTCAACTTCGTGAAAAATGTTTTCGAGGTTTGTCTCCGGAAGCAGGTAAAGGTTTTTCGCATCGATTTTGAGGCGCTCGCCACGCAACTTGATCTGCCGTTCCGATTCTTCGCCGGAGATGTACAAGACCACAGTCCCGGCGCTGCTGAGCTTATCTGCGACTTGCAGCAACAGAGTGCTCTTGCCGATGCCGGGATCGCCACCGATTAGGACGAGCGTGCCGGCGACAATACCGCCCCCGAGCACTCGATCGAACTCGGTCACACCAGACGGAGTGCGAACATCGTCGTGAGACTCAATCTCAGCGTAAGTGACAGCTTTCACCTCACGCAGTTTGAACCCGCTCCGATTAGTGTTCTTTCTGTTGACAGTCGCACGTTCCTCGACGAGTGAGTTCCACTCGCCGCACTCGGGACACTTTCCCAACCACTTAGGGCTCTGATGGCCGCAACTCTGACAAGTGAAAACTGTGGTGGATGTTTTCTTCATCTCATTCTCACCGCGGCTTCAGCCCGGTGGTTAGGTGCCTTGATAAACAGAGACCGTTTTAACGGTTTCGGAGCTCGGTGTAGGGAAACCGTTGAAACGGTTTCGATGGTCCGCCTGCTTGTTCACCGGGCTAAAGCCCGGTGTGAATGACAATACTCTGCGCCTTCCTTCTATCGTTCCTTCACAACAACTGCTTTACATTATCGGTCGGCCGCCCGAGTACGGCCCGAGTGCCCCGCTCCACAATTGGTCGCTGGATCAAATCAGGATGTTTGATCATTAGATCGATGATCTCCGCGTCGCTGAACTCGCCTTTCGCCAGACCCAATTCGCGATAGACAGGCTCGCTCGTCCGCAACAAATCGCGCGGCGTGATTTTCATCTTCCGAACTAATTCCGTTAGCTTTTCCCTGGTCAGCGGCTTGATGTAGTAATTGACCTTTTCGAAGTCTACGCCGCTCTCCCGGAGCAGCCGATCCATCTCGCGGCACTTCGTTCAGGTAGGCTTTTCATAAATTATGATTTGATTCTTCATGCGTGTTTCTTTCCTGAGCCGCGAAGCGGCGACATGGAATAGCCCCACGCGTCAGCACGGGGTTCGAAAGCGCACAAGGCTCGAGCGCCGAAGGTGCGGCACCACCTAATCCCACAAATACCGTTCGTCGTATTCGATTTCGTGCTTACGCAGCAAAGTTACAAACTCACGTTTGAAACTGTAACGCTTGTGGTGTGCTTCCTGATTCAGGATGTAGTCTATCACGCGTTGTTCAGATGACTTATTTACACTAAACGCACCGTAACCTTCCTGCAAGGCAAATCCCCTTCTCTTTAAAATCTCTTCATGAACCCAACGCGAGGAGTTGGCCTTCATCGCATTTACCGCATCGGCAATTGTGAGCGTAGAAGGTAACGACAGTAAACGTGAATATGATCCTCAATGCCGCCTGCACAAATCAGTTTTGCTTTTTTCTTGCGCAGAACCCCGCCAATATAGGCATAAAGGTTGTCACTCCATTCCCGTCCTATCCAAGGTTCGCGGTTCTTAGTGCTCCAGACGAAATGAACTAACAGGCTATGGTATTTTCCGGCCATGGGTGAGGTCTCCGTTGTTGTGAGGTGTCGGCCCGTCGGGCCTCAACGTAGTTTATAGGCTCCCAACCCCGCGCTGACGCGCGGGGCTATTTCCTGGCGGCCCTTGCGGGCCTTGAGGTACTTGATGGACTGACAGCCCCTCGCTGACGCACGAGGCAATTACTTGTCGGCCCTGCAGGCATCGCCGACTACAAAGTTCCCAGCACAAAGAACAAAGATCGTCTTGTTACGGGAATATCCCGCGCACGCTCGTCGCTTCCGCGACTCGATCCACGGCCAGGATGTAAGCACCCGTGCGCATGTCCGTCACATAACGTTTTGCCGTTTCGTAAACCGAGTTGAAGGCGGTCCGCATTGCCTGCTCCAGAGTCTCGTTGATGTGGCTCTCTGACCAGAAGAACGAATATTGATCCTGGACCCATTCGTAATAGCTGACTGTCACTCCGCCCGCGTTGGCGAGAATGTCGGGCACCAGGAATACGCCAGCATCTGCAAACACGCGGTCAGCACCCGGAGTTGTCGGTCCGTTGGCGAGCTCAGCGATGATTTTTGCCTTCACTGAACCTACATTGGCCATAGTGATCGCGTTCTCAAGCGCCGAGGGCAGCAGTATGTCGCAATCAACCGTCAAGACATCCTCACAGGGGATTTCTCGCGTGCCTGCCATTCCCGTTAAAGAACCAGTCGCTTGTTTGTGTTTCAATACGGCACGAACGTCGAGCCCGCTTTCAGAGTAAAGCCCCACCTTTGAATCGCATATTGCCACCACGCGCGCGCCATCGTCGGCCACCATATGCGCAATGTTGGCACCTGCATTGCCACAGCCATGGATTGCCACCCGCGAACCGGCCAATGTCATTTCGTTAACGCGACATGCTTCGCGTAACGCGTAGAGACAGCCGCGGGCGGTAGCTTCACTTCGACCGAGTGACCCGCCAAGCGAGATGGGCTTACCAGTAACGACGCCAAGCTCGGTGTGGCCGCGAACCATGGAAATCGTGTCCATAATCCAGGCCATGGTTTGTTCATCGGTATAAACATCGGGGGCCGGAATATCGCGATCAGGGCCGATGATTGGTGCGATCTCAAAAGCGTAACGGCGCGTTAGGCGCTCCAGCTCGTTTTTTGACATGCGCTTGGGATCGCAAATCACACCGCCCTTACCACCACCATAGGGAATGGCCATGGTGGCGCATTTCCAGGTCATCCAGGACGCCAGTGCTTTGACTTCGTCCAACGTTACCTGGGGGTGATAACGGATACCGCCCTTGGCCGGCCCGCGCGCGATGTTGTGTTGCACGCGGTAACCCTCGAATACCTGCACATCGCCACCATCCATCTTCACCGGAATCGAAACGATCAGCTGACGCTTAGGAGTCTCAAGCACTCGACGCATTGAAAGATCGAGATTGAGGTAGTCGGCGGCGCGATTGAACTGCTGTTTGGCAATCTCAAACGGATTTAGTTCTTCCTGGAAAGCTTCTTTGGTAGCCATCTATTTTTGACTCCGGCAGGGGGATGGCAAAGCGGAGCAATCCTAGCAGCGACGAGTCTCATCTCCCAAGCCAAAGGAGGAGCCGCCCTGCCGAGTGCTGAGTGTTCAAAGCATTTTCCATTTATCATTTGTCATTTTTCATTGGTGGATTCAACTCCGAAGTGCAACGGAGAATATCGAAGAATACGGAACCGGGAGCGTTAGCGAACCGCATTTAAGTAACATCGCCACTCGGTACAGTACGGGAGCGGTAGCGACCGCATCCAACTAAGCGATCGATCAGGTTTCGAGAGTCGGCGATTATCCGGGCCTTACTAAGGTCGGAATCTTGAGCCTGGGTCTCACTTGAATGCGGTCGCTACCGCTC
>JBAPXA010000540.1:0-11685 GCA_049283975.1 Pyrinomonadaceae bacterium
GGTGTCATCGCCTCAACCCGGAGTTTATTCTTCCTTGCTGCGCGATAGAGACTGACGGCTTCTTTGGCGAGGCGGAAAACGGAACGACGATTCTGCATCACTAACATTGTCCAATCCCTCTTAGTTAGCTGAGGGAAATAAATCCCACGGAAGAAGAGTCGCGAGATCAGGTGCATCAACCGGTAGTCAATTCGTCTGTCGGCGATCGCTTCCAGTGCACGTTGATTTGCTTCTGCGCTATACGAAGTGCGCCAGGCTTTGTCGACCTCGTCCTGAGCCTGCTCGATAGTCATCTTCAAAGGCGTGTGCGCCATTTTGAAAGGCGCAAAATCCATCCAATGTCGTGGGCGAGTCATCCGTCCCGCGGCGCCGAGGCGAGCGTATAAAGGTGTCCCGGGAAAAGCTGTGAGTTGCCCGAAGACCGGCAAGACGGGCGGCCACTCGGAGATCGCATCGAGCGTCCGGTCGGCGACGCCCGGAGTGTCGTTGTCCATGCCAAAGATGAAAGAGGTAATGGCGTAAATATCGCGTTTCGCCAGCCGATTAAGTACGGCCGCATATTCGCCCGGCTTATTAAAGTTCTTATTGACGTCGGCGAGGTTCGCCGGATCTATCGATTCCATCCCGATGAAAATCCAGCGCCCACCGGATTCGGCAATCAAGTCAACCAGTTCTTCATCGCGCAAAAGATTGGCACTGATTTGTGCCGTCCAGGGCAACTGCGCGCCCGCGGCAATAATGTCGCGCAGCAGAGACTTGGTGCGTTTGCAGTTGATAGCGAAATTGTCGTCGATAAAAAACACTCCGATTTGGCCGCGATGTGTGCGCGCTCGCTGCTTCAACCGCAGCAACTCTTCCACGACGCTCTCGTTGCTGCGGAAGCGGATCGAGTCGCCAAAGAATCCTGTGACGGTGCAGAACTCGCAACCATAGGGACAACCTCTCCCAGACTCGATCGGAATCATGTGAAACGTACCCCAGCCCGTTCCATGGCGTTCCAATAGCGAACGAGCCAGCTTAGGCACGAGGTTGAATTGATCGAGATCGAGTTTGTGCCAGGGAATTTCTGGATAGTGATCGAGGCACGGCTTGCGTTCCTTACCGGTCTCGTCCAGCGGTGCATAGATTTCTTTCAAAGTTCCCGCAGCTGCGTCGTTCACTATCCGCGGCCACGTCTCATCAGCTTCACCCAGTGCCACCGCATCCGCGTGTCGCATTCCTCCGTCTTTCCCCAATGCTTCGTCGGCCGCCTCCGTGACATGGGGTCCGCCCATCACTACTGGAACGCCGATCGCGCGAATCGCGTCAGCCACGCGATAGGCCCGCGCAATCATTCTCGTCATTGCCCCAATACCCACAAGGCCAATCTTCTCGTCACGGATAAACTGCACCAACTCCGGCTCAGTCATCGGCTTCGCATTGCCGTCGATCAGCAGAACCTCATGTTCGGGAGGGGTGAGGGACTGTAAGAGAAACATCCACAGGTGCGGCATGAAATTGCGCGTCACCCCGTTATCCGGGTTGTAGAGAAGGATTTTCATGTTCGCTTCCTCCAAAGGGACTGGGGGTGCCCGATGGTGGTCAATAGGCCGGTATTAGCAACAAGCAACAGGAGGAGGAGCGGAAGAACGCAGTCCAAATGTCACAGATTCAGTTTCGCGGGGGACTATAGCACGATATGCGTGCGGAACCGTACCAGAGCACCTTAAGAATCATGGTGTGACGTGCACTTGAAAGACTCTTAGTTCCGAGGCAAATATCTCTGTACTAAGGTCTTCGCCCTTCCGCTAAAGGACGCCAGAGGCCAAGCAATCGTTTTCCGCTGGCGGTCTGCATGATGCTCATTACGCCCATGTAGCCAAAGCCCAGGAAAAATAATGAGAGAAACGGAATGGTGCCCCACATGCGCAGCCGCCCGGCGTAAAGAATGGCGAGTGCAAAATAGAGTGCAAAGCCCAACTCGAGCACCGGGAGAAAACCACGCTTGCGTTTGTACTTCTTGGCTTTCCAGGTCTCATCACTGGTTTTTTCCACGCTGTACTTCGGCGTGCGAACAAATTCTGATTTCACTCCAAGCAGTGCTTCCAGCACTGCCTTGGCATTAGAAAAGGCCAGGCCAATGCCGAGCGCCATCACCAGCGGCAGATGCGCCATGCGCGGTGTACGTTTCTCATCGAGGTACCACACCGCTGTTCCGTAGAACAAAAAGACCGAGATGGACGAAAAGAACAATAGCGGCAGGTCAAGAATCATCAAGTGGTAGAACGGCTGGTTGTAGCGAACGAGCAATAACGGGAACTGAAGGAAGCTCGCAACTATCATCAGCGGGTAGCTAATGTTCCCCGTCAGGCGGAAGAACATTTCCAGCTTCACTCGCAGGGGCAAACGCGCGCGCCAAATACGCGGATAGAGTTTGAGTCCCACCTGCATCACGCCTTTGGCCCAGCGCCGCTGTTGCGCTTTGAAAGCATTGATCTCAACCGGAATCTCCGCGGGCGCATCTTCATCGAGCAGGTAGACAAATTTCCAGCCCATCAGTTGCGCGCGAAAACTTAGATCGGTGTCCTCCGTGAGCGTGTCGTGTTGCCACCCGCCGCTCATGGCAATCGCACGGCGTCGCCAAATTCCCGCGGTGCCATTGAAATTGAAAAAACCTCCAGTGCGATTTCGCGTCGTCTGCTCCACCACAAAGTGGCCGTCGAGCATAATGGTTTGCAGCCGCGTGAGCAGGTTGTAAGTGCCGTTAATGTGAGACCAGCGCATCTGCGCGCAACCGACCATCGGGTCCGTAAAGTAGTCGACAAGCTTCCGTAAGCAATCCGGTTTCGGAACAAAGTCCGCATCGAAAATGGCGAGCAGTTCTCCCTTTGCCACCTTCAATCCGGCTTCGAGCGCCCCCGCTTTGAAACCGGTCCGATCGGTGCGGTGAATGTAAGTAATGTCGAGTCCAAGTTCGGCGTACTTCCGAACCGTTGCCTCCCCCAGCTTCACCGTTTCGTCGGTCGAATCGTCAAGCACTTGAATCTCAAACTTTTCCCGTGGGTAGTCGATCTCCGTAATTGCTTTCACCAGACGTTCGACCACATACATCTCGTTGAAGAGTGGCAGTTGCACCGTAATAAACGGCAGATCAGCTTCTGCAAATTTCGCCTTCGGCTGCGGTATAAACTTGCGGTAGCGCCAGAAGTCGATCACCTGTTTGACGCGATAGCCGCCGTAGATTGCCAGGATAGTCAGGATCGTGAAATAGAGGATCAGGATGGTCCAATCGAAAGAATCGAGACGATAGAGGGGGCTGATATTCCCCCAGGTTTTGTAGACTGACTCGCTGAAATACTGCTCGAAGAGCTGTTCAGGCGTAACAATCGGGCCGTCTTGAAAAATCATCATTAAGTCTCTGTGACTGCTTCCCGCTCCAACAAATCCATCAAAATCAGGCAACGGATTCTAACCTATGGCGCTCGTGAACCGAAACCCGCGCCTCTGAACCGCGCTTTGATGCCTGTTTAGCGCGTTTAGATGCGACTGATCTGGGCATTTAAGACAAGTGCGAGAATAGCCCGTGAAGTGAACCCAAAGCTCAGCCGTCGGCACGCTCTGCTGGGCGCGCAAAATCAAATACGTCGGAAAGGAGCGCTGTAGTCGCTGGGCGCTGAGGCGATTCGCTGAGGCTGAGTAGGGTCAGGAGGGAACGGTTTCCTTTCTGGAACCGCGGACCGGGCCGAACGCTGACTTAACTCAGCCAGAGCCGGCATTACGTAAAAGACTACGGCTGCTCCCAGCAATGCTCCCGTCAGAAACCGTGAAGCGTGAGTGTTTTGCCAAACCCCCAGCAAGCCGAGGCTAAAATCAATTGCCAAAGGTGCGGCGGCGAGGAACAGCCATTTGCGTTCGGGGGGATCAGTGCGGCGCCAGGAGGTCAGCAGGGGACAGAGCAGCGTGGTGAGCGCAAACCCGATGTAAATACCGGTGCAACGCGCGCACACAGCGAGTGGTTGTCCAGCGAGAAAGAACGATCTCTCTGATTGTTGATGACAGACGTAGCCGAAAGCGTGATAGAGAGTCCCGCCGATAGCGCCATGTTGACTTGCCTGTGCTAGTGGCGCGCCAACGATCAAGGCAAGCAAGAGTACTGAGCCAGTCAGGAGAATCGCCCACATCAGAAGCGGGCGACGATCTGGGAAGCACTGTGGATTGTAAGAAGCCGGATGAAGCATGGAAGGTAATTGCCGATTGCGGATTGGCGATTGCGGATTACCGATTTGCTAATAGCGATACGATTCGACCGTCCACTATTCGCTCTCAACGTCCATTAAGAAAATTCCTACAATTGGCCATTGGCAATCGGCAATCTTTAGAACCTGATTACGGTATCCGGCCCGCCTTCGATATGGAGGGTATCGACAAAGCGGATGTGCCGCGACTCCGTAGTCATGACTACTGAGTGCGTACGTTTACCTGAGCCAAAAAACCTGACGCCTTTGAGCAACGCTCCGTCCGTGACTCCAGTGGCAGCGAAGATTATTTTCTTGCCTGGAGCAAGGTCATTCGTGTCGTAAATCTTGTCAGGATCGTTGATGCCCATTGATTGCAAGCGCTCCAGCACTGCTTCCTTCGCCGGTACCTTGTCCTTATCAACGCCCAAACGTTCCGGATCAAAAACCAATCGCGCCTGGATTTCGCCGTTAAGACACTTCATTGCTGCCGCGGTGATAACGCCTTCCGGCGCGCCACCAATTCCCAGCAGCGCGTGAATGTTAGTGCCCGCAACGGCCGCTGAAATCCCCGCTGACAAATCGCCGTCGCCAATCAGGCGAATGCGAGCACCCGCTTCACGCACATCGGCTATCAACTTCTTATGCCGCGAGCGATCAAGCACAATCACGGTCAAGTCCTCAACATCGCGGCCCAAACGTCGAGCGATGTTCTTGAGGTTGTCTTTCACCGGCGCATCAAGATCTACAACACCACGTGAGGAAGGCCCGACAACAATCTTGTCCATGTAAATGTCAGGCGCGTTAAGCAGACCCCCGCGTTCAGCCGCGGCGAGCACTGCGATTGCGTTGTTGGCGCCGAGCGCGCAGAGATTTGTTCCTTCAAGTGGATCGACGGCGATATCGACCTCCGGGCAGGAGTCGGCTAACTCTTCACCCACGCCGAAGCCGCCACCAACTTCCTCGCCGATATAAAGCATAGGCGCTTCATCTCGCTCGCCTTCACCGATGACAATGCGGCCGCGCATCGGCACGGTGTCCATCGTTTCGCGCATTGCTTCGACAGCGACATGATCGGAATACTTGCGATCTCCCTGCCCCATCGTGCGTGCGGAAGCAATGGCCGCCGCTTCGCAAACGCGCAGGAAATCCAGAGACAGTTCGCGATCTGTCCTTAGTTCGTGACCCATAAGTAGTTCTCCTGATGCAGAAGTGTAACCGCGAAACAGTTATAGAGATGCTGGTCGCAGATGATAGAAGTGCGGCCTCATACTAACAGAGCGACCTTCTATTTTGTAGCTTCTGCATACTACCCTTCGACAAACTTACTGCGAATACTCTGATTGTTGAGGCCATCACTCTGAGATTGGGGAATGCCCTTGCTTGACTGTGTAATGAGTTAAGCCTAGGCTTTCTTTACCCAGCACTCATTTGTCACGTCATCCAAGTTTGATACTTTGAATGGCGTACTGACAAACTCGCTTTAATGGAGTCAACATGAAATCTAAGACTTTAGCGCTGCTGGTGATTGTGGCAGGAATTATCGCCTTTACAATGGCAGGGCAAAGCCAAAAGGCCCCTGCTGCAAAAGAAAAGGTTCATCGAGAACGTCAGCTACCTATTGTCGATTTCTGCCAAACGCCAGCAACCGACCCAAATATATTTTCAAAGCAAAGAGCAAAAGCGAATCGATACGACCGGCAAAGTTCGCAGCCCATCAAAGAGGCTTATTTGGTTGAAGGTCGGATCTGGAATTCGCACTGGTACAAAGATCTCTCCGCGCTCCCATTCCCTCAAAGCGATGTTGTGATAATCGGTGGAGTTACGGATGCCAAGGCTCATCTGTCTAATGATAAGACGGGCATCTACTCCGAATTTTCTGTTCAGGTAGAAGAAGTTATCAGTAACGCGGCGCAAGCCCCAGTGAATGCTGGCAACATGCTTGCGCTCGAACGTTTCGGTGGGGCCGTACGTTTTCCTTCAGGAGTAATTCAGAAATACGAGACGATAGGACAAGGGATGCCGAGCGCAGGTCAGAGATACTTATTCTTCCTCAAACACATCGATGAAGCAAACTACAAGATTGTCACTGGTTACCAACTAGATGGGCAGGTTGTGTCGCCATTGGATGGGACGGTTGTTGAACAAGGTAATGGAGTATATCCCTTTGATGTATACCAGGGCTTTGACGTTACGACTTTCTTACAAATCGTGAAAACTGAAGCCTCACAAAAGACCAAAAGCTAACTTTAAACGAGAGTCAAAAGTGAAAAGACGCTTATTACCGGCGCGAAGTTCTCTGGTTCAAGCGCTGTTCGTTTTTGCGACGACACTCGTTTTCGTAATTGCTATAGTCAACGCTCAAGACGTCCCCCCAACCGATTGCCCTCCTACACCGAATATACCTTGTTGTCCACCGCAGACTACTGACCAAACTAGAACCTGGCCTCAGAATGCGCCGGTAACTGTGAATATAGATCCCACCTTTAGCTCTGCTCAAAGGTCTGCAATCGAACAAAGTTTCCGGAACTGGCAGAGTGCAGGTTCTGCGGCTAACAACGGTTCTGGAGTTACATTTAGCTTCACATACAGCGCGACGGCACCTTCAATGACGCCTCCTCCCGGTACCTATAACGTCCAAGTGTGGAATATGAACTCGCCGCAAAATCCTGGCTTAGCTGGAGACAATGCTGTTACCCAAAGTAATGGACATGTTGTGGCTCAGGAGATCTGGATCAATACTCAAACTACTGAGCCGTGCGCTTTGGCACAAACCACCGCACACGAAGCCGGACATGGATTTGGATTGGGAGAAGCTTCTGGCTGTAGTGATAGCACGTCAGTGATGAATGCAAGCACAAATGGGTATAACAGCCTGACTGGCACCTACGGACCAACGACCTGCGATAACACCAAAGTAAACCAGGTTGCACAATACCCCACGCCAACTCCTACTCCCGTTTCAACGCCCACGCCAACTCCGACACCGATAAACTTTTGTTACGGCGTAACATGCTCAAATGGTTGCGTACCAAAGAACATAAACGGAACGTGTCCCTTTGGTTACTCCGGCAAATCTCGCTGCTGCTGTTGTCAGACTCCGACGCCAATCGTTGTCGATGTCTCGGGCAATGGTTTCAACCTTACGAACTACACCGATGGCGTGGTTTTCGACCTGGACGGCGATGGCACACCGGAACAAATGGGTTGGACTAGCACCGCGTCAGACGATGCCTGGCTTACTTTGGATCGCAACGGCAACGGCCGAATTGATAGTGGTAGCGAATTGTTTGGAAACTTTACGCCGCAGCCTCCCTCTGATGAGCCTAATGGATTTATTGCCTTGGCCGAATTTGATAAAGCGGCCAATGGCGGCAACCATGACAGTATTATTGACAGCAGAGATTCAATCTTTTCCAGCCTTCGTCTCTGGCAGGACGTCAATCACAACGGTATCTCTGAACCTACGGAACTGCGCTCGCTGGCGTCTCTTGACGTGACTTCAATTTCGCTGGATTACAGAGAGTCGAATCGCGTCGACCAGCACGGCAATGTGTTTCGTTTCCGGGCGAAGATCGACGGTGCTCAAAATTCGCCTCTCGGCCGCTGGGCTTGGGATGTATTCCTCGTAAGTTCGCCGTAGAAATCAGGCGTTAAAAGTCAACCCAGACAAGGCTCTGAATGTAGGCGGAAGTAGCGAGCAGGTCGACATTTCTGCCTGCGCGAGGGCCCGGCAAAGCCTGAAATTCCCTTCTTATTCGCCCTCTTCTTACAGTAAAAAGTCCTCGATACATCGCTGCACCAATCTCATAAGTATCGACTGGTTCTGGCTCGTCAGCTAGAATCGCGTTGCTTCATAACTAGTTGGCGAGCTTGCTTGCTAACCTGCAAACAAAATCGCAGCTTCGGTTGCGCATGGAGACAAGCCGATGGTTAAGGGTTCCAAACCTCTCGTCCTCAAACTGAGCGAAGTTGGCGCTGGCAACGTCGAACTCGTTGGTGGAAAGTGCTCCAGCCTGGGCGAGCTGTTCCGCGCTCTCGTGCCCCGCGGCGTGCGGGCCGTTGACGGCTTTGCGACCACGAGTGAGGCGTACCGGCTGCTTCTGAACACGAACGGTTTGGGCAAACGACTACGTGAGTTAATGGCCGGTCTCGATCACAACAACATTAAGGCGTTGAACGAGGCGGGCAAGGAAGCTCGCGCTTTAATGCTGGACACCCCGCTGCCTCAGGAAGTAAACGACGCGATCCTCAATGGGTATCGCGAACTCTGCGCACGCCTGGGACGCACGCCGGAAGTTGCCGTTCGTTCTTCAGCCACCGCAGAAGATCTTCCCGATGCGTCTTTCGCCGGACAGCAGGACACAATTCTGAATGTGCGCGGCGAGACAGCACTCATCGAAGCCTGCCATCGCTGCTTTGCTTCTCTTTGGACTGACCGGGCGATTTCTTATCGCGCGGCGCGCAACTTCGATCACTTCGAAGTCGCGCTTTCCATCGGCGTGCAACCAATGGTGCGTTCCGATCAAGCTTGCTCTGGCGTGATGTTCAGTCTCGACACCGAATCCGGTTTTCGTGATGTGGTGGTAATTAATGGCGCCTGGGGTTTGGGAGAAGCCATCGTTCAAGGCATGGCCACTCCTGACGAGTGGGTGGTCTTCAAGCCAACTCTGAAAACGGGCGCGCGTCCAATTGTTAGCCGGCGACTGGGTGGTAAGGAAGTGAAGATGGTTTACGGATTGGACGGGCGCGGCACGCGAACTCGCGAAGTAGTCGAGGCCCAGCGGAATCGCTTCGTCTTAGGAGATTACGAAGTGTTGGAGCTGGCGCGTTGGGCCTGCACGATTGAGGAGCACTACTCACAGTTGGCCGGCAAGCACACGCCAATGGACATCGAGTGGGCGAAAGATGGCTACACGGGCGAGCTCTTTATTCTCCAGGCCCGTCCCGAGACTGTTCACGCCAGCAATCGCGAGAACTACATCGAAACGTACCGGCTCACCGGAGAACATGGCGCCCCACTCGTCTCCGGCATCGCCGTGGGTGAAAAGATCAGCCACGGTTGCGTGCATGTACTTAAAGACCCGGATCATTTAACTGACTTCAACGCCGGCGACGTGCTCGTGACTTCTATGACCGATCCCGCCTGGGAACCGATCATGAAAAAGGCAGCGGCAATCGTGACCGATCGCGGTGGTCGCACTTGTCACAGCGCGATCATCAGCCGCGAACTGGGACTACCCTGCATCGTTGGTACTGGTAACGCCACGCAGATCTTGCAGAGCGGAACCGACGTTACCGTTTCCTGCTCGGAAGGCGCGCACGGCAACATTTATGAAGGGCTGGTTGAATTCGACGTCGATCGGCGGGCTGTAGCGGAGGAGGCACGACCGCGTACACAGGTAATGATGAATGTAGGCGATCCCGATCATGCTTTCGCGGTCGCGTCGCTGCCAAACGACGGCGTCGGCCTGGCGCGTCTGGAGTTCATTATCAACAACCATATCGGTATTCATCCGATGGCCCTGGTCCGCTATCCGGCATTGCAGGATCCTGATGTCGTAAAAGAGATTGCCCGGCGTGTGGGCGAGGAAGACCCGCGCGAGTTTTTCATTCGTCGATTGTCGGAGGGCATTGCGCGGATTGCCGCCGCCTTCTATCCGAAACCGGTGATTGTGAGGATGTCAGACTTCAAGTCAAACGAGTATGCCATGCTGATCGGCGGTGAGGAGTTTGAACCCACGGAAGAAAACCCCATGCTTGGCTTCCGCGGTGCTTCCCGCTACTACGACGACCGTTATCGTGAGGGCTTTGAGCTCGAATGTTTAGCGTTGCAGCGGGTTCGCGATGACATGGGCCTCGTAAACGTCAAGACGATGATTCCCTTCTGTAGGACAGTCGCAGAAGCCGAACGCGTCGTGGCACTGATGGCCGAGTTTGGTTTGAAGCAGGGAGAGCACGAGCTCGAGATTTACGCGATGTGCGAACTGCCGGCGAACGTGATCTATGCCGATGAATTCCTGCGGGTGTTTGACGGCTACTCGATTGGTTCAAACGACCTGACGCAGCTCACCCTTGGTCTGGACCGCGATTCGGAAATGGTGGCGCACCTATTTGATGAGCGCGATGGCGCGGTTGAGAAGATGGTGACAATCGCGATTGAAGCGGCGCAGCGGGCCGGTAAGAAGATCGGCATCTGCGGGCAAGCACCCTCTGATTATCCTGAGTTCGCTCGATTCCTGGTTGAGAAAGGGATTACGTCGATTTCCTTGAACCCCGATACGGTGCTGCAAACCACTCACGTGATTCTCGAGGCGGAAAAGGAAGCTAAACCGCTACCCGGAACGCTCGGTGAACGCCCAATTTTGGTCCTCAAGGAACCGCGGGCTCTGGATGAGACAGGAGCCAAACTTCTGGTTGTAAATGAGCCGAGTGGATAAAGGGGAACGAGCCGCGACTTTACCTCCTCCCTTTCCCCGCTTCCCTCAACATTGCGTCGCGCGATTTTTCAGGGCAACATACCTCTGACTTTCATTGATTCCTCATTTCGCTTCAGTGAGCAAGCAGGAGAACCTCAATGGCCACGCTGTTAATCGTCGACGACGATAACAACATTCGCGAAACACTTAGTGATCTTCTCAGCGAATCCCACGAGTGTCACACGGCTGATCGCGCCGAACAGGCGCTTGCTTACCTGGAGTTTGAGAGTTACGACGTGGTGCTTACCGACATGGCGATGCCGGGACTAAGCGGAGACCAAATCCTAAAGCGGGTTCAGATGCAGCATCCGCACACACCGGTGATCGTGATTTCTGGAAACTCTGATGAGGACACCGCCAGAAATTTATTGGACATGGGGGCGTTCGCGTACATTTCAAAGCCATTCAAACTGGAGGACGTGGAATCCGCCGTCGTGCGCGCCATCGCGCGCAACCAGGAGCTAAAAGCCACCGGATCGTAACTCAGCCGCTCCTGCCTCGGTCAGCGCTCAGTAAGGATGGGGCCTGCCCCGCTGTCTTATCACTCTTCGCACGTTCAACAAAGAAGGATGACTGTTACGGCGGGGGCAGGCCCCTTCCCTACCTGAGAGTTCGGGAAGGTTACTGCCTTGATCTCCAGACGCGACATGCGAGGTCGTTTGCCCAATCAATCCCCAGAGGCAACGTGGGATGTAGCCGGCTTCCAAGGCGGTAGCGTTTGGCGCGCGGCTTTTTCATGCTTCAGCCCGAGCGCCCAGTCAGCTTGCATCAGCGTATGAATGTCGCGCGTGCCCTCGTAAATGATCGCGGCTTTGCAATTCCGCAGATATCGCTCAACGGGGTAATCGTTTGAGTAACCATTCGCCCCGTGAACTTCAATCGCCATTGATGCGGCCTTTTCACTGCGCACCGTCGCCTGCCACTTAGCCAAACTTGTCGCCTTCCCGTTCGGTTTGCCCTGATTCTTCAAACACCCGGCCCGCAACCAGAGC
>JBAPXA010000541.1:0-9151 GCA_049283975.1 Pyrinomonadaceae bacterium
AACTGCCACTAGCAGATCCGCGGATAGTCGTTTTGAAGTCCCAGCGCACACTGGAACTCTACTCAGCCAGCAAACTGGTTAGAACCTACAAAATTGGCTTAGGTCAGAATCCAGTGCCAGACAAACAACGCGAAGGCGATCGCGCGACACCAGAGGGTGACTTCTACGTCTTCACAAAAAATCCGAAAAGCGCTTTTCATCTTTCGCTCGGAATTAGTTATCCCAATATTGAAGATGCCGAGCGAGGGTTAAATGCCGGATTGATAACTCGGGCGCAGCGTGACGCCATCGTCAAAGCAATTAAGAGGAAGCAAGGCCCGCCGCAGTACACTGCGCTCGGCGGCCTCATCTATATTCATGGAAACGGAGCCAGCAGCGATTGGACATGGGGCTGCGTCGCGTTGGAGAATGAAGATATTGAGGAAC
Source organism: Pyrinomonadaceae bacterium (assembly GCA_049283975.1). Taxonomy (GTDB): domain Bacteria; phylum Acidobacteriota; class Blastocatellia; order Pyrinomonadales; family Pyrinomonadaceae; genus PSRF01. The sequence goes on from JBAPXA010000541.1 coordinate 427, forward strand.
TCTACCAGGCAATACCGGTAGGAACTCCGGTAACGATAAAGCCGTGACGTCTGAGATTAAACCTTTCAAGATTCGGGATGTGATGATTAGTCCACCCCTCATCCTGTCGCCGATGGCGGGCGTCACCGACGTATCCTTTCGCCGCTTGTTGAAGCGCTGTGGCGGCGTGGGGTTGACGGTATCCGAATTTATTTCCGTCGAAGGCTTGACACGCAACAATCCCAAGTCGAAACGACAGATGCGTTTTTACGAAGATGAGCGACCGTTTGCGGCGCAGATATTTGGCGGGCAGCCGGAGCGGATGGTGATGGCCGCGCAGATGGCCGAGGAAGTAGGCGCAGACATTTTGGATATCAACTGCGGTTGTCCCGCTCCTAAAGTTGTGAAGCACGGCGGCGGTTCTGGTCTGTTGAAGGATCACACGCGGCTGGAAACAATCCTCAAGGAGATCAAGAAGGCGATCAAGATTCCTCTGACGATCAAGATTCGCGCCGGCTTTTACGACCACACCATCAACGCGATCGACACGGCAAAACTTGCCGAAGCTTGTGGGGTCGAACACATCGCCTTACATGGACGCACCAAAGAGCAGGGCTATCGCGGCTTGGCAAATTGGGACCTGGTAAAACAGATCAAAGAAACGGTGCAGGTGCCGGTTTCCGGAAGCGGCGACGTGACGACCGTAGATGGGGCGTTTGCGCGCTTTCGCGAGACTGGCTGCGATGGTGTTCTGATTGGTCGCGGCGCCATGGCTAATCCCTGGATCTTTCGGCAAATCGAAGATGCCATTCAAGGCCGCGAGATGTTTCAACCAACGCTGGCTGACAAGCGTGCAGTACTGCTCGATTACTTCGACATGTTGCGGGAGGATATGCCTGAAACTCCAGCAATCAATCGGATGAAGCAACTGGCGGGGCAGTTCACGCGCGGTCTGCAAGGCGGGGCGCTCTTTCGCACGTCGCTCTATCACTCGCATTCAGTTGCGGAAATTTTGGATCGGATTGAGGAATACTTCGAAGCGATCGAAGCAGGTAAACCTTACTTTGGAGAGGCGGGCGCCCCGGTTGCAGAAGCGCGCGAATTAGATTCCTGCGAAGCTGCGAGTGCCGCGTGAGAATCAAGCGCATAAGCGCCAAGCCGCAGAGCCGCCAAGACGTCATCAACTAAGGCTGGCTAACTAGGTAAGACCAAGACATTTTCCATTTTCCATTTGTCATTTCTCATTGTCCATTTCTCAGTTAGACGCTCAGATCCTTGCTCGTCCGAATGCACAACTGCTCAAGAGGCGGACGCCGTTCTTCTGTCAAACGGCAAATGAGAAATGATAAATGACAAATGGAAAATGTCTTTGGTCTTACTAGCTTCCTTGACCGCTTTGCCTAACCGTATCGTCTTGGCGACTCTGCGTCTGGGCGATTAGCTTTGAGCCCCTGCTATTCGTTTTTAGCGGCCAGTTTCTTTGCCGGCTTCCCACTTCCCGCATCCAAATCTACCGGCGCGGGATAACCCTTGCCACTCAGTGCCGCGATTTCCAACACAACCTGTTTCTGCTTTCTGCTGATTGGCTTGCGGGAAGTCTTCGGCTTCTTTTCCCGCGCGTTCGCCAACGCTAAATTCTCATTCCCATTATTAGTCGAGTTCGCCGGACTCGCGTTCGCGTTGGCTGTTTTAGGTACCTGTTTCTGCGGGCGCGATGACATCGCGTTCAGTGCTTCCAGAATCTGATCACGTTCTTCCGCGCTAAAATCTTCAAATTGAACGTTGTTCTTCGCTAACGTCACTCGCAGGTTGTCCTCCGTATTCGTACTTTGGTCGTATACATCCTTGTAGATGTAGAGCTTGCCCTCCTCTACGACGATCGTTTCATAACGCAGTTCAACCGGAACTGGAGCGTCGAGTTTGAGCGAGCGCGTCTTGGTGGAGTCTTTGAGATAGCCAGCGATGGTTTGATCGGAAACTTCTTTTCCCACTGCACCAGCCAGGATCTTGGCGAAGTCTTTGACCTGCGTATTGGTCAAGCCCACACAACCGTGTGAAGCGAAGGTGCCAATCTTAGCCAGTGGTTTGCCGCCGTGAATGAGTGAAGGCATGCCGATCGGAATCTTGATCGGCCCGAGCGGATTCAAAGGACTACCGGCCGGTACTTTCTCTCCCACCGCAATGTTTTTCATGTTCGCCACCCAGGGCTCGTCCGGCGGAGTCCAGGTCGGATTAAAGATTATTGTTTGCGCTTTACGTAGTCCTGTCGGAAGCGGAAATTGGGGATAGCCAATGCCGATCTTGTACGACTTGATTAGCTTGCCCTCCTGAAAAACATCCATGCGGTAAGCCGGTATGTTGACGACCACGCGAGTGTCTTCCGGAACTGCATTGGGACCCGGCAGCATGGTGGCCTCTGCCGTCTTTCCTCCTTCTTCGGTTTCGCCTTTCAACCAACGCTCACGCGCGAGGCTCAGAAGAGCTTCGGTTTGTTGGGCACCGACTACGCTTTGGATTGCCTCGGTAGCGCGATCACGCGCTTCTGCGGCGGCCCCTTCCTGAGGCTCGGTGCTGGTCTGCTGCAGGCGCGCTATTTCGTCAGCAGCGGCTTTGCGCAAAGCGGCAATCTGGTCCTCGCTTATTTTGAGTTTGGATTTGAGCTCGCCTTTGAAGCTTTCATCGGCAAGCAAGGCATCGAGCACCGGCAGGGTGACAGGAACTGAAACGGCCTCGGCTACAGCTCCAGGCGCAGGCGACGCAGCTGTGGCTGGAGTCGGACTGCTAGCTACAACTGAATTAGTGTTAGTTGGAGTCTGTGTTACGCAGGATAGTGCGACCAGTGATAACCCCAGCACCAGGCTTACATAAGGAAGTCGTTTGTTCATGGCTCCTCGATCTTCTAAACGATAATTAGTTCGTGTATTTCGTTCGCAATTCCGTTTCCACACAAGTTTTAGTGTGTTTTGTGTGATTTAGTCGCTAGTTTCTTCATTGTTTGTTCTAAAAACGATCCACGAACTAAGACGAACTGACACAAAAGAAGACTCTCGGCACGCGGCTACTTACGCAAAAGCGGAAACGGATTGACATTCGTTCCTTCCCAGTAACGCTTTGGGTCGCTCACTACCATGATCGAAAAGTGTAGATGGTAGTTTCCGGCACCGGCGTTTCCGGTGTCGCCAACGTAGCCAATCGTTTCGCCTTGCCAAACAGTTTTCCCCACCACCAGCCCATCGGCGTAACCCTGAAGGTGCGCGTAATAGAAAATCAGTTTCTTATCTTTGCTAGCCTGATAAATCGTTGTGCCTCCCCGTTCGCTTTCAAAAAGCTTGATGATCTCGCCCTCAGCGGTGGCTATCACGGGTGTGCCTGGTGGAGCAGGTATGTCGATGGCATCGTGAACACGACCTTCTGAACGAGCATCCTTGAACGTATCCTGAAGCTGTTCCGCTTTCACACCCTTCACAGGCACGGCTAGATTCAAGCGACCTATGTAACTGGGATCAAGAGTTAGAACGGGAGCGCCTGGCGTGGGTGAAGGTTGATTTTCGGGTAACTCGTCGGGTGTCGCCAGCGTCGTTGCCGCCGTGGGATTGTCAGGTTGGGTGGGAGTTGGCGCTGTCGCCGCAACTGGAGTTTCGCCAGGTTTGATGTCCCGCGCTGGCAGAGCCCCTGAGTTCCCGCCGTAACCAAAGCGGCTTTGCAGAATCCAAACACCAATTACTGTCGCGGTCAGTCCGCACACGATTAGCAGTAAAACTCGAACCCGAGCCGACTTGATCATGAGTGTGGCATCCGGCAAGTCTCTAGACATTTCTCTGAATTCCCAGCGGTAACAGGGGTCTTGGTGCGGTGCCGCCAAAAAACCAACTCGCGCCCACGCGTAGGCGATGATGCCAGGTCGGCAGACGCGATGTGTACATCGCGAACCTTGCCTGTCGCGCGATTGGTCCGCCAAAGGCTTTGCCGCCGGCCAGAACCGCGGCCCGTTCCGTGCCCAGGCTCATGGCTTCGCCTAACTCTTCAAAGTGCTTGCTCTCGAGTTTCTCGCCCTTGATTAGTGCCGAAACATTTCGCGCGGCAAGAGTGGCTTGCTGAAATGCGAGTTGGGCCGTACCGGCGAGAGTCGGCGTCGCGTCTTCGTAGTAAGCGATGTCGCCCAACGCGAAAACGTTTTCATGGCCCTGAATCTGTAGCGTCGGATCTACCAGAATCAAGCCGCGTCTGGTCTTAGGAACTCCGAGTCGTTGCACGAGAGGACTGACTTGCACACCGCCCGCCCAAACCACCGCCGCAGTCTCAATCTCCGTCTCAGTGCCGCCATGGGAGAAGGTCAAACTCTTATCCGTGAGTCGCACTACCTGAGTCAATGTGTGCACTTCAACCCTGGATTCCGCCAAGGCTTCATTTACAAATTCACGAATCTGGTCGCCCATTCCGGGAACAACTCTGTCCCCCATCTCGATCACCAGCACGCGGGGCTCGCCGGTCAAGGCGCGACGCTCAAAGGCATCGCGGAGCAGGTCAGCCATCTTCGTCGAGAGCTCTACGCCACTGGCGCCGGCGCCGACGACGGCAAACGTGAGCGCTCGACGCGTGTCCTGAGGCGGCAAGTTTGGGGCAACGTGATCGAGGGCGTCGACCATCTGCTGTCGCAGCATGTCGGCGTGTGCAATCTTGCGAAAGGGAATTGCGAACTGCTGCGCGCCTGCAACTCCGGCGTAATTGGTAACGCCGCCGACTCCGAGGACGAGAATGTCATAGGCGAGCTCTTCACTGTGTTTGTCGATGGTTACCCGCCGGTTTTGTAGATCGATCTCGGACACTTCCCCCTGAATGAATGTGATTCGCTCATCGAGAATCTCTTTGTATTTGGGAGCAATGTGCCACTCTTCAACTTCGCCGCTGAGGTACTCGTAAAGCATCGGCGTGAAGAGAAAATGGTCTTCATCGCTGACAAGGGTGATTTGAGCCTCCCCGGCCAGTTCGAGCGCGGTAAATAGACCCCCAATTCCGCCGCCGATGATCACAACTCGTGTTGGTGACGTCGTCATGTTTTCCCCTAATTGTCCGTTTAGAAGCTCGATGGTAACAAATGGCGGAGTTCCTAGCGATCCGGTTTTGCTGACGTCGAGCCGGTTGCAGGCGCCCGGAAAACAGGTACTGATGACCTCATGGGTCCGTTCGTTCGTGGATTGTCAAACTGCATCCGTACCTGGAAAACGGCTCGGCTGGACAGTTCCAGAAGCCGCGTGTTAGATTGAACCGCTTTTTAAGTTTAGCGGTTGCCGTCTTTAGACGGAGCTACTGCTGCCGAGGAGGATCATTTTACGCAGTGTCGTTAGCAAAAGAGACGAAAGCACAGATATTGACAGATTTCCGGACCCACGAGGCCGACACCGGCTCACCCCAGGTTCAAGTAGCTTTGCTGAGCAAGCGAATCAACGAACTCACAGAGCATTTCAAGACGCACAAGAAAGACAATCATTCGCGGCGCGGCCTGCTTAAGATGGTCTCACAGCGCCGCAGCATGCTTGATTATTTGAAACGCACAGATATTGAACGTTACCACGAGGTAGTGAGTCGTCTGGGCCTGCGTCGTTAAGTTTAGCTTTACAGCACGAGAGATCTTCGAATCTCGGATTTAGACTCTACGTCGATCGAAGAACTTGCGAGGGTGCCGAACGTGACGGCGAGACTCCCAGCAGGTAGACGTGGTTAGCCTACGAGTTTTCCATCAAAGGCGGCATGAGCTTCACGGTTAGGCTCGTGCCGCCTTTACTGTTATTTCAGCTTGCGTTGGCCGGGTTCACGTTAACCGGAAACCAGGCGAAGTTCTAACCTTACAAGCGCGAGGCGGACGAGACGCCCGCGGGCCTGATTTTCAGGCGCTTATCGTCCCGAAGGAGACAAAGACATGCCAGTTAAGAAGTACCTCAAAGAATCGATCAAACTTGGTGATAAGGAGTTGACGGTCGAGACCGGCCGCGTTGCTAAACAGGCTGACGGCTCCGTCGTAATCCGTTACGGCGACACAATGTTGTTAGTCGCCGCCGTCAGTGCAAATACACCGAGAGAGGGCGTCGATTTCTTTCCGCTCACGGTTGAGTACCGTGAATCACAGTTTGCCGCCGGCCGGATTCCCGGCAACTACTTCCGTCGCGAAGGTCGTCCCAACGAAAAAGAAGTACTCACCTGCCGCTTGATTGATCGACCCTGCCGCCCCTTGTTTGCCGAAGGTTATCGCAACGAAACTCAGGTAATCGCCACCGTCATTTCGGCCGACACGGAAAATAATCCCGACGTAATCGCCATCACCGGCGCGTCGTGCGCTTTGTTCCTTTCGGACATTCCCTTTATGAACCCGATTGCCGGTGTGCGCGTTGGGCTCATTGACGGCCGCTACATTATCAATCCCAGCTACGACGAAGTGCGCGAGTCGCGTCTCAATCTGATTGTGGCCGGCACCGAAGAAGCGATTGTCATGGTTGAAGCGGGCGCTTCCGAAGTCTCCGAAGAAATCATGGTTGAAGCCCTGATGCTGGCGCACAAAGAAATCAATCGTTTGTGCCGCTGGCAGAACGAGCTCTATAAAGCGCTCTCAATTCAGAAGCGTGAAGTTGCTGCTCCGGTTCTTAATGAAGAGATGTTGGAGGAGATCAAGCGCAACTACAGCGGGCGCCTGCGCGATGCTCTCGATACCACGAACAAGGAAAAACGCGACAGCTATGCTGCGGTTGATGAGTTGAAGAAAGAAGTGGTGGACGCGTATCCGGCCGATTTGCCCGAGCAACGCCTGATGGCGAAAGCGATTTTCGATCATTTGAAGGAGTCGATTTTCCGCGAAGACATTCTCGACAAACGCCGCCGTCCTGATGGCCGTCGCTTCTCAGAAATTCGCCCTATCAATTGCGAAGTCGGTTGGTTGCCGCGCGTACACGGTTCGGCGCTCTTCACCCGCGGTGAAACCCAGGCAATGGTCACGGCCACGCTTGGCACAAAAGAAGATGAGCAGTACATGGATGACCTCGAGAAAGGGGAACTCAAGCGTCGCTTTCTGCTGCATTACAATTTCCCTCATTACTCGGTTGGCGAAGTTGGTCGCTTCGGTGGCTCCAGCCGGCGCGAAATCGGACATGGCGCCTTAGCGCGCCGTGCTATCGAAGCCGTCCTTCCGGACGATGCAGACTTCCCCTACACGATTCGAATCGTTTCCGATATCACTGAGTCAAACGGTTCTTCTTCAATGGCCAGTGTCTGTGGCGGTGTGCTGTCGCTGATGGACGCCGGAGTACCACTTAAAGCGCCGGTGGCTGGTGTGGCAATGGGGCTGGTGATGGAGGGCAACAAATACGCCATCCTATCGGACATCGCCGGCGCTGAAGACCACTATGGCGACATGGATTTTAAAGTCACTGGTACGCGCAATGGCATCACCGCGCTTCAGATGGACATCAAGATCGGTGGCATTAATGCACAGATCATGGCTGAGGCTCTGGAGCAGGCGAAAAAGGGTCGCATGCACATCCTGAATGTGATGGAACAGGCGATTGCTGCACCTCGCGCTGATATCTCCGCCTACGCGCCTCGAATCATCCAGATCAAAATCAACCCGGATAAGATTCGCGACGTCATCGGACCAGGCGGAAAGATCATCCGCTCTCTGGTGGAAGAGACGGGCGCCAAGATTGATGTTTCAGACGATGGCACGATCTCCATAGCCACTGCCAGCGGAGCGGCAGCCGAGGCCGCGGTGGCGCGGATTCGAGGCCTAACCGCTGAGGCCGAGATAGGCCAAAGCTATCTGGGCACAGTTTCCCGAATCGTAGACTTTGGCGCTTTTGTCGAGATCTTTCCCGGAACTGACGGCTTGTTGCACATTTCAGAGATCGCGGACCGCCGAGTTAAGGACGTACGCGACGAGCTGAAAGAGGGCCAGCAAATCCTCGTCAAGTGCATTGGAAAAGAGGGCAACAAGATCAAGCTCTCGCGAAAAGCTGTGCTCCGCGATGAGGAGCGTAAGGCTGAAGCCGCGAGTGCCGGCGACTCAGAATAAGGGCCAACCATGTTTTACGTCTCGGGGAGGGAGGTTTGCGACAGCAGACCTCCTTTTCCTTGTTTACGCTTGGTCCACTTTGGTCCTATAATGGAATCACCATCTCATTGAGCATCTCCTCTTACTACAGGCGAAGCCATCTGAGCTATTAATCCTCAGGCTTCCGCCAGACATAAGAAGAAAATCTTTTTCCAACAATTCCAAGGGAAAGACCGTAAAGGATTTCTTCCAAGGGAAAAGACCCTAAAGGATTTCTATCAATGAGGAGTCGAGCATTTCGCTTTATAGCCGTACTACTCGGCATGCTGCTTTTGGTCAACACTCCGGCCCAAGCTGGCCCAGTTACCATTGGCGATGTGCTCCAAATATTCGGCAGTTATCAAAACCCACCTACACTCCGTCTACCTAACGTTTCACAGACTTCCAGCGCAGCAGTAGCGAGCACCACAGCGTCGAGCCCTGTCGTTAATAGTATTGACGGCTCGGCAGTCTCTCTTGGCCCAAATTCGTTACTTGATGGAATCACCTTTGATAATCAGGATCCTCAGAAAACCGTAACCGTTGTTGCTCATGGTGAGGTTGAAGTGGCGGTTTGTGATTGCGGTTTTGTCACCGTTGGCGGAGGGTTTCCCAAGTGGCCACTACTCTTCCTGGCCGGTATACCATTGTTCTTCATTGATAAGGATACAG
>JBAPXA010000542.1:0-17482 GCA_049283975.1 Pyrinomonadaceae bacterium
CGATTTACGATTTACGATTCACGATTCACGATTTCCGATTTCCGATTACGACCCTTCATGACCCCCGAACGCTGGCGACAGGTTGAGGATATCTTTCAGGCGGCGCTCGATCTAAATGCTGAGGAACGAGCTCGCTACATGTCTGTCGCCTGCGGGGCTGACACGGAGCTCAGGCGCGATGTTGAGTCGCTACTACAGCAGCACGAGAGCGGTGGCGGTCAAACCTACTCTGCGGATCGGGACGTGCTCGACTCGCTCGAGGAGTTGGAAGATCCACTTCTCGGGGTGCGCCTCGGCGCTTATCTCATCGAACGGGAAGTGGGGCGCGGCGGCATGGGCGCGGTGTATGAAGCCCGCCGCGTCGATCAGGAATTCGACATGCGCGTGGCCATTAAGTTGGTCAAGCGTGGCATGGATACGGACTTTATCCTGCGCCGCTTCCGTCGCGAACGGCAGATCCTCGCGGCGCTAACGCATCCAAACATTGCGCTCCTGCTCGATGGCGGCACCACTGCCGACGGTTTGCCTTACTTCGTGATGGAATACATTGAAGGGCAGGTGTTATATCGCTACTGTGATGAAAACCAGCTCAGCATTTCCGAACGCCTGAAGCTCTTTCAGTCGATCTGCGATGCAATCCATTACGCCCATCAGAAACACATCGTCCATCGCGACATCAAACCGTCGAATGTGCTGGTAACCGCTGACGGTATTCCCAAGCTGCTGGACTTTGGCATCGCGAAGTTACTCAATCCGGAAATTGCCGGCGACATCACTCACGATCCAACCGCGACAGCGATGCGTTTGATGACGCCTGAGTATGCTTCGCCGGAGCAGGTACAGGGCGCCCCGACGTCGCCGACTACGGATGTCTACTCGTTGGGAGTGTTGCTCTACGAACTTCTAACCGGTCACCGTCCTTATCGGCTGCGCAACCGAGCGCCACACGAGATGGCGCGCGTAATTTGTGAAGAGGTGCCGCCGCCTCTCAGCGTGGTGATTACGCGTCCGGACGACCTGCTGCCCAGCGGTCCGGTGTCTGAGGAAGCGACGACCCTGAACGCGCTTTATTCGGCGCGACGCGCCACACCGGAAACGCTGCATCGTGAGTTGAGCGGAGATCTGGATGAGATCGTGATGCGAGCGCTGCGCAAGGAGCCGGAATGGCGTTACCAGTCCGTCGAACAGTTGCGCAATGACATTTCTGCTTATCTTGAAGGCCGAAGTGTCTCAACTCTTCCCGATGCGCCGTTTGTTACCTCAGGCCCGAAATTCGATCCCAGCAACCAGGAGAACTCACTGGCGGTACTGCCCCTGAAGTTATTCGATTTGGATCAGGGCACTGGGTCTGGACCCGAGTATCTCGGCACCGGTCTCGCAGACGCATTGATTGCGCGCTTAGGTGGGGTGAGACGTTTTGCCGTGCGCCCAACGAGCAGCGTGCTTCGTTACGGCACTGAATCTGATCCCCTCGTGGCGGGCCGAGAACTAGGAGTCGCTTTCGTCCTCGACGGCCGCATCAGGCGTGCTGGAGATCAAATTCGCGTAACCGTGCAACTGCTGAACGTCCAGAACGGCACCGCGGTTTGGGCCGGGCAATTTGACGAAAAGTTTACGGATGTTCTCAGTCTTGAAGACGCGATTTCGGCTAACGTTGCTGAGTCGTTGGTGCCACAACTCACTGGGGACGAACGCGTGCGGCTCGCCAAGCGCGGCACGAATGATCCGCAGGCTCACGAAGCTTACCTGCGCGGTCGCTTCTACTGGAACACGTTCACGGAAGACGGATTTGCGCGGGCCATCGTTTGTTATCACCAGGCCATCGCGCTTGATCCTAACTACGCCGTCGCCTATGCGGGCATCGCTTCCTATTACAACTGGTTGGGAAGTTTTACCGTCCTGCCGTTTGCCGAGTGTGCTGCGGCTGCCCACGAAGCCGCGTCGACGGCGGTGGCAATTGATCCCGCGCTCGCCGAAGGTCACGCAGCCTTGGGCCAGGCGATCCTTTGTCGCGATTTCGCCTGGGCACAGGCCGAACGCCAACTATTGAAAGCAATCGAACTGAACCCTGCCTATTCGGTGCCGCGAATTTACTACGCGCTGCAACTGGGAATGGAAGGGCGCTTCACCGAGAGTCTGCGCGAAGCTTACATTGCCCGCGATCTGGACCCCCTCGCGATCATTTCCCGTTTCACGGTTGTTTGGTGCCTTTATCACTCACGTCGCTTCGACGAAGCGTATCGCATCGCGCGCGACACGCTCGACGCGGAACCGCAAAACCTGATGATGCTCTACGGTCTGAGTTTTGTTCTCAGCCGCCTGGGACGACACGACGAGGCGATTGCGGCCGCGCTTCGCGGCGTCGAGTTGTTGGGGAAAGCCAGCCACACTTTAGGGCGCCTCGGCGCGGCCCACGCCGTCGCCGGCAATATCGCGGAAGCCGAAGCCGTGCTCAAAGATATGGATGTAATTTCCGCGCATCGTTACATCTCTCCGTATCACCAGGCACTAGTTTATTGCGCGCTCGGACGGTTTGAAGAATCCCTTAATCATCTCGAGCGCGCGCACCAGACAAAGGATGCCAAGGTACTTTGGATAGGCGTCGATCCGGAACTCGATCCTCTGCATGGTCATCCGCGTTTTAACGACTTACTGCAAAAGCTGGATCACCGCCTTGCGGCACTGCCGCCACTGCCCGCGCATTCCCACACTGGCGAGGAATCGATTGCTGTATTGCCGTTTCGCGTACTCGGCGAAGCTGCGCAAAATACCGGGGATGAGTATTTAGGAATTGGACTGACCGACGCCTTGATCACTCGTCTCAGTAATGTGCAACGCTTGATTGTCAGACCGACCAGCAGCGTGTTGCGCTTTCACGGGTTGGTTGCTGATCCGCTCATTGCCGGGCGTGACCTCGGTGTTGATTACATTGTCCACGGTAGTCTGCGTCGTCTTGGGGATCACTTGCGAGCGTCAGCGCAGTTGTTGAGCGTAGGAGAAGGCGTCACCCGTTGGGCCGAACAGTTTGATGAACACGCGACCGATGTCTTGCAGATCGAGGATTCAATCTCTGAGAAAGTGGCTGAGGCACTACTGCCGCAGCTTACGCGAGACGAAAAACGCCAGCTATCGAAGCGTGGCACCGAAGTTCCCGAAGCTTTCGAATCGTACCTGCGCGGGCGTTACTACTGGAACACATACACCGTGGCCGGGTTCGCCAAGGCTTTTCAAAGCTATACCCATGCGATTGAACTCGATCCTGACTACGCACTCGCGTACACCGGAATCGCGGACTACTACAATTGGCTCGGCGTTTTTGGAATCAAGTCGTTCGCAGAATGTTCTGCGGCAGCCAAAGAAGCGGCGAGCAAAGCCGTCGCACTCGATGCGACATCCGCTGAAGCTTATAGCGCTCTCGGATTTGCTACCACCTGTCACGATTTCGACTGGGCAGTGGCCGAGGGTCATCATCGCCGCGCCATCGAGATAAATCCAAACTACGCAACCGCGCATCACTGGTACGGATTTCACCTGGCGATGTGCGGCCGCTTTGATGAAGCGATCCGGGAAATGTCGCGCGCGCGCGAATTGGATCCGCTCTCACCCAGCATCATGCAAGCGTTGGCGTGGTGTTATTACCAGGCACGTCGTTTTACGGAAGCGATTACCACCCATCGAAACATGCTGGAAGCAGCGCCGGATTTTTCTCTCGGTCTGGCAACCTTGGCTTGGACACTGCGACATGTAGGCCAGGTTGATGAGGCGGTTAAAATTGCCGAACGTTCAGTAGCGGTGTCAAACGGCCCGCTCCTACTGGCCTCTTTGGGAGCCACATACGCAGCCGCGGGACGGGTAGAGCAAGCGAGGGAGATCCTCGAGCAGTTAAATGACATCTCGCAACACGCCTACGCTTCACCGTACCAGCGAGCCTTGATTCATGTGCGCTTGAATGAACGGGACACAGCCCTCTCGCTGCTCCGCGAGGCTTATGTGGTTAACGACGGTTGGCTGGTCTGGATGGGAGTGGAACCAGAACTCGATCCGCTCCGCGGCGAGCCGGAGTTTGAAGAACTGCTGATCAAGACGCGTAATCCGGCTGTTGGTCGTGACGCCATTTCAGCGCAAGCAGCCGCCGCGGCCGTCGCTAAACGCCGGAATGAGCTGCGTGCCACGACGGCGCCCGTAACTTCACCGGTTCCCGTTCCCGCGGAACAGACGCATGCCGGTATTAATGAAGAAGCGCGCCGGCTTTACACGGCGGGTCGTTACTACTCGACGCGCCGCAGCGCTGACGGTCTGAAGCAAGCCATCGAGCGACTGGAGCGTGCTGTTGAGCTTGATCCGGGCTTTGCCCTTGCACACTCTGAACTCGCTGATTGTTATGCATTGCTCAACTGGTTCATCGAACCGGCACCTGCCGAAGCCTGGCAGCGAGCAAAGGAATCCGCCACCAGGGCCGTGGCAGCAGATCCGGAGTTAGCGGAGGCGCACGCATCGCTTGGGTTCGTCAGGCTGCATTACGATCGGGATTGGGCGGACGCTGAACGCGAGCTGCGAAAAGCAATTCTGCTGCGACCAACTAACCAGGTTGCGCATCGCTGGTATGCCTACAGTCTCTCGGCCATGGGACGCCACGATGAAGCGGTAGTAGAGATCGAACGTGCTCGTGACATCTCACCGCAATCGGCTGTGATTGCCACGGCTGTGGCGAATGTGCTGTTTCTGGCGGGACGATACGACGAAGCGATCGCGCAGTGTCTCAGGGCGCTCGATCTGGATCCAGGTGCAGTGGCGGCGCATACGATCCTGCGTTGGGCGTACGAGAAAAAAGGCATGCACAACGAAGCCCTGGCGACTTTTGAACAGGAGCGAAGCTTTGCCGGCGACACTCCAACGACACGCGCAAAGCTGGCGCACGTGCTGGCGGCTGTAGGGCGTCATGACGAAGCGCGCGAAATGCTGGAAGGAATTCTGGCGCGGCGGCAGGAGGAGTGGGTTACGGCTTACGAGATTGCGATCATCTACGCTTGGCTGGGTGACAACATCAATGCTTTGCGTTGGTTGTCGCAAGCTGAGAGAGAACACGCCGTCGGATTCACTTTCGTGCGCGTTGATCCTCATTTGGAAACACTCAGATCTGATCCTCACTTCAGAGACCTGTTGCGCGGCACCGACAAAACGATTCCCTAATTGCCGATTGCCAAATGCCGATTGGCCATTGCCGATCGTGCTTTTCTTTTTGGAGTGCGCCTCCTCGTCGGCGCTTTTTCTTCGTGCTGTTTTGTGTGTCTTCGTGGTTGGTTTTTTGTTTATCCAAGGTGGACTTGCCCCGATTTCGTGGACACGGGGTTTAAGCCGCTGAATGTAACTGCTGTTCGAACTGCAGTTCTTAGAGCGCGCCGGTCATATAATCTGCCCGCCGTGACGACTAATGATTGGGACAACGAACGAATGGAACTCGAGGAGCTGAAGCCTGAGCTCGAAAGACTTCATGTCGCCAGTTTTGGCTGGGCCCTTAGCTGTTGCCAGCGCGATCGCGCCGAAGCGGAGGATGTCCTACAGTCGGTCTATTTGAAGATCCTTCAAGGCAAAGCACGCTACCGTGGGGAGGCCAACTTCAAGACCTGGCTCTTTGCAGTGATTCGGAAGACCGCTTTAGGTGAACGCCGCGCGAAGGTGCGGCGCGCTTGGCGCGCAGTCGTCGGAGCTAATCGTGCCGTTGAGCGAGGACGTTTCGCCGCGGAACCTCTAGCGGGATTAGTCCAGGCAGAAACGCAGACTAGGTTTCTAAGAGCGTTGGACAAGCTGCCGCAGCGTCAACGTGAGGTATTGCATTTGGTGTTTTATGAAGACTTGAGCTTGCGCGAAGCTGCTGGAGTCATGGGCGTAACGATCGGCAGTGCCCGGCAACATTACGACAGAGCAAAAAAGCGTTTGCGAGAGTTTTTGGAGCGTGAGGAAATTGAACATGAAGCTCACTGGCAGCGAGCTGAGAATTCAAGCGCAATTTCTTGAGTTGAAGGCTGACGACGAACGGCTGACGCCGAACTTTGTCGCTTTTTGGACTCAAGCGAAGCTAAGAGCCGAGCGACGGCGTCCAGCGCTACGATTTTCGTACGTTGGTGCGAGCTTTGTAATACTGGCCTTATTTTCCATAGTGCTTTGGTCGCGAACCTGGCAAAGGCAAGAGCAGGTAGTGCTTGAGTGGCCGTTACCACCTCCTTATCTGCTCCCCACTGTTACGAATGTCATTCAAGCGGATGAACCATCACGACCGTTTCGGCCTCTGCCACGAAAACATCGTCCCGCGGCGCACCGGCGCCCGCAACTCCTAAGGCGGCAAGCTGTCATCAACAACACTAGCGCAATCGCTGTCTGGCAGTCGCCTACTAATAAACTGCTGGAGTCGCCTGCCGAAGATGTGTTATCCGCGTTGCCACAATTAACTGAAGCTTCCCTCGAATTACAGTCTTTCCTGCCGGCCGCAGACGTTAAGGAGAACAAATGACGAAAAGAATCGGATGTCTACTGCTACTCGTCCTGTTCGGCTCTGGAGTCATCGCGCAACAACGACGTCAGTCGCAAAACCAAACGCCAAACGACGCTCCAAGTACGCCGAATGCTCCGGCTCTGCCACCTGCCGCACCGCAGGATGCAGATTTTCCGAATGAGGCGCCGCCAGTACCACCGGCCGCGCAGGCCCCTCAAGGGCAACAACCGTCACCGGCAATGCCACCACGACCCGCTACGCCCAGCAGTAAGCCGATGCCGAATGTTCCGAGCATTCCTAATGTTCCCAACACTCCCAGTGCTCCTCCCGCCGACCCGCTGGGCGATGTGATGTTTCCACCTGACCTAATCCTGGGCCACTCGCGGGAAATTATGCTCACGGCAGAGCAAAAGAGTTTCATGCGCGGCGAGGTGCAGAAGACCACAAGTCGGTTTACTGAGTTGCAGTGGGCGCTCCACGACGCGATGGAGGATCTTCATGAAGCGTTGGAGTCCAGTTCGGTAAATGACCAGCGGGCCCTCACTCTGTTAGATAAGGTTTTGGACATTGAGAGGGAGATCAAACGTTTGCATTTTGGCATGGGCATTCGGCTGAAAAACAAACTGACTCCCGAACAGCAAGCAAAACTACAAAGCCTGCGAATGGGACGCCCCTGGGCAGTGGGCCAGAATCCTGGCTGAAGCCCGTTCAACTGATCGAATAGATCCGCCAAGACGCCAAGGCACGCCCAGTTCATCAAGAAGAAAACGAGCTTTGAACTTGGATCTTTGAACTTTGTTCGCTGATGAAAACTTGAGCTCCTGAAGCAAAGCACTAAGTTCATTTTCTGCTTGGCGAACTTGGCGTGCCTTGGCGGCTTGGCGGTTGCTGCCTTCGTTTGAGTGCGCCGACTTGATCGGCGCTTTTTTATTGTCGTTTGGTGTTATTTAGTGGTTCGTTGTTTAGTGGATTCGAAACCGACTAACCACGAAGCGGCGCGAAGAACTCGCAATCCAAATATGTTATTGTTTTCTTTCACTCTCCCATGCTGCTGCAGCAAAACATTGCTCAGTCTTTTCACTCGCCAATCGTGCGCATCCTGCTCGCGGCGATTGCTCTGGGACTGCTCTACATCCTCTGGCGTGAAGTTAGAAAGATTCCCGCGAAGTTGTTCGCACTGATGGCGACTGCGTTTGTGGATATGGTCGGGCTGCTGATGATCATTCCGCTGCTGCCGTTCTATGCGAAGTCGTTAGGCGGGTCGGGCATCAACGTGCTCGGGTTTCATCTCGGCATTGGCCTGATCATCGGCATCATCGTGGCAGCGTTCACGGTTGCGCAGTTGTTGAGCGCGCCGGTGTGGGGCAAGTTCTCCGATCGCGTTGGCCGGCGGCCGGCCTTGCTGATCGCTTTGGGCGCTTCAGCGATTGCTTACCTGATTTTCGGTTTTGCGCACTCCCTGTTCGTTCTTTTCCTGTCGCGCATCGTACAGGGCGCGGGCGGCGGCACAGTGGGAGTGATTCAGGCTTACGTTGCTGACTCGACTGATCCAAAGGATCGCGCGCGGGCGCTTGGCTGGCTATCAGCTACAACAAATCTCGGTGTGGCGCTCGGTCCCGTGCTTGGTTCGTTTGCCATCACCTTGGGACGGCGAGACCTGCTGCCTGGTGCCGGAACGCTACACATGGGCCAGGCGGCCCCTGGAATCATGGCCGCGGGTCTTTGCCTTATCAACATGGCATTCGTCGCGCGCTATCTCAACGAGTCACGAGATTTCACCGAACAGGCGCAGACCGATGAACCGCGAAAGACTTCGCGCCAGGCAATCTGGCGCGTGATCTCGCATTCGAGCGAGCCGGCATCGCGTCTGATTTGGATTTATGCGATCGCTATTGGCGCGTTTCAGGGCAGCTTCTCAGTGCTCGCGCTTTTTCTGAACGCGCGCTTTCAGGTTACTGAACAAACCATTGGCTACTTCTTCATGTACGTCGGTTCGATTTCCGTATTCACTCGCGTGTTGTTGCTAGGTCGCATGGTTGACTGGTTGGGCGAAGCGAAATTATCGCGGTTAGGATTGGTATTACTCGCTGCGGGAGTCCTGGGCATGCCCCTTTCGCGCAACCTGCCGATGCTGGCTATCGCGGTGGCACTAATTCCTTTAGGAACGGCTTTTACTTTTCCCTGCGTTACATCTTTGCTTTCGCGTGTGATCGCCCCGCGCGAACGCGGACTTTATATGGGAATGCAGCAGACTTACGGCGGCGTGGCGCGCATCATCGCGCCGTTGTTCTTTGGCTGGTCGTTCGACACACTTGGGGTTTCTTCACCTTACTTCTTCTCGTCCACATTCATTTTAGCGACGCTGCTGCTGGGCTTTGGGCTGGATCGATATGCGAAGGGTGAGGTTGCAACGGCGAAACCTGTGCGTGAGCAGGAGGCATGAGAGCGGCGAGGAATACCGCAGTCCGGAAGGGTGGTTTACCCCCGCTGACTGAGCGGCATTCAACCTTAGCGGCGGCAAGCCCGCCTTCCTGACTGCGCATTAATCAATCGCATTCCTCACTCATCTCCGCGTCTCCGTGTCCCCGCGTCCCCCCATCTCCTTAGTCCCTTCCAACACCTAATGCATCCGCGACGCGGTTGATGTAGTTGAACCAGGAGGCAATCAGTGTGATTTGCAGGATGCCTCGATCATCGAAACCTACGGCACGTAAACGTTCGTGATGGTGCTGACTGACTCCGGTAGCGTCTTTCGTAAGTTGCACGACGTAGTCCAGCATCACGCGATCCTGTTCGGAAATTGGTGCAGTCTGGTAATCCTCCTGTAGCGCCTTCACCAAAGCTTCATCTAATGTCACGCGACGCAGAAACTCTGCGTGAGATTCGATTCAATAGTGACAACGGTTGGCTACCGAAACGAGGGTGGTAATCATTTCGTGTTGCCGGCGAGTCAGCGGTAAATCGGGAGACATTAAGGCGCCGAAAGTGGCGAACGCATGGTGTAGCGCGTCGGGAATCAAACTGTGTGAGGCAACAATTTCGGAGGTCTGCTTGTCAGGCGTAGGATGAATCGGAGTCGCATATTCTATGGGATAGAGTTCGCGCTGCGCCTCAACCGCTTTACGCAACTTCTCATCGTCGTCCGGTGAAACAGTCTTAATCCAGGTCATAGAAATGAGTGGTCCTAGCTTTTTGCTTTGAGAACTTTGCGAGCGAACAGCAGGTAGTATACCGGAATGCCCAACGCCACCACACCAACTCCCAGGAATGATTGTTTGGGACTGTTACTGCCCAGAAGAAAAAGTAACACTCCTACTAACAGCAGGAACACAACCGGAGTGACAGGATAACCAGGAGTCTGGTAACCGGGGCTGTCGCGCTGTCGTCGCCGCAGCACGAACAGCGCTGCCACGGTGAGAGCAACAAATATGACAACTACGAAGATGAAGTAGGAGATGATTTGATTGAAGCTGCCGAGGGCCACAAGTATGGAAGCAAGCAGGGCGTGCAAGGCAATGGCGCGCGAGGGAGTTCCGAATTGCTGATGGACTGAGGCTACAGCGGGAATAAATAAGCCATCCCGCGCCATGGCGAAATACACGCGTGGCGCCGACATGATGAGCGCGGCCAGGCTGGCTGCGACGGTGACGATTACAATCCCTGAGAACACCTGCGCCCCGCTCCTGCCAAAGAGCACTTCGCCGGCTTGAGCAGCAAAGGTTTCGCCGGACGTGACCGAGTCAAGGGGCACCAGATAAAAAAAGGCGGCGCTCGTCATAATGTAAACAAGCGTTACGATCAATACGCCATATAACAACGCTCTCGGAAGCGTACGACCAGGATCACGAACTTCGCCTGCCAACTTCGTAACGTCCCACCAGCCGCCAAAGGAGAAGAACGCCGCTACTAACCCTCCAGCCAACGCCGGCAACAGTGCGGCCGAGTGTGGTCGCTGGGCGACGAACGGCGTGAAGTTTGACCAATTCCCGAGTCGAAATCCAAACCCCCAGAGCAAAAGAAAAAAGAGCAACCCGAGTTTTAAGGTTGTCAGCCAACGCATTAGCCACGCACCAAGCCTGACCCCACGGATATTGATAGCAGCCAGTGCGACGATCACGATAATAGCTACCGCCTTCGTTCCCAGCGGTGAAAGATGTGAGATGTAGCCGACGTAACTTGCCATGCCGACAGCCAACGCTGCCGTCAATCCCGGATCCATAACCAGCAGGGCCATCCACCCGTACAAAAAAGCGCAGGGTCGGCCATACGCTTCGCGCAAGTAAACATAGCTGCCCCCGGCTTGCGGATATCGCGCCGCCAATTCGCCATAACAAAGCGCGCCACAAACGGCCATCGCGCCCATCACTAACCAGACAATAAGGACCCACAGCGGTGAGCCGAGAGATTTGGCCATGCCGGCGGGCGTAAGAAATATTCCAACAGCAATAACTTCACCCACCACCAGGGCAGTGGCCGTGCGAATGCCAATTTGGCGTTTGAGTTCTGTTTGGATCGGCTTTGCTTTAGAAGTCATGAGCCATGTCAGGTATGCCCTTGGTGCGGCCTCTGGCCCAGTAAATCCAAAGGGCCAAGCCCGAACGAAGGGCGTAGCCCAGGGAACAACCTAGCCGCTGTCGGCGCGGCAAGCCGTCGCCTCACATCCGGCGGCAAAGCCGAAGACGGCACTGGCGGAGGACTTTTTACGCAAAGATGTTTGGATCAACACCAGATGGGGCTCACTTAATTCTAACGGTTTGCGCCGCTCCGTTATCTGCGACAGTGACAACGCTACGCATCCGAGTCGCCGACTTGATTAGGAAATTGAACTTGCGAGGACCAGGATTGTAGCTACCGTTCGGTCTGCCAGTGCTCACGGTGTAACCACCGAGCACTCCGCTGACACTTACTGTCGTACGCCGAAAGCCATCCTGTTTGTACGCCGGACTAACGCCATCGTCTTCGTACAACGTTACCGACGCGGAACCCTTTTCGTCCGGATAGATGTTGAAAGTGATCGAATCCACAGGTTTCTCGCCCACGTAGTTCATTTCCGGCCAGGCGGGAATTATCGCTCCCCCACGGACGAACATAGGCACCGTTTCCAGCGGCGCTTCCACTGACAGTGTCGTTCCACCTTCATACCTCTTGTTCGACCAGTAGTCGTACCAGATGCCCTTCGGCAAATAGACCAACCGCCGTGTGACGTCGGGCTTTACGACCGGCGCCACTAACAGGTCATCACCAATCATGAATTGGTCGTCGAGGTTGTAGGTGTTTTGATCGTGTGGATGGTTGAGTACCAAGGGACGAAACAACGGCACTCCGGTGCGATGCGCCTCCTCCAGTGTTGTGTACAGAAAGGGCAGCAACTGGTAACGCAACTTGAGATACTTTCTGATAATGCTTTCGTAGTGCTCGCCAAACCGCCACGGCTCCTGATCGTAACCGTCAATCACCTTATGGTTGCGACAAAACGGAGCGAGAAAGCTTACTTGATAGGCTCGTACGAGTAGCTCGCCGTTCGCGCGTCCAATGAACCCACCGACATCGCTCCCCACGAAGGGCTCGCCGGACAGGCCCAAGCTCGTAAACATGGGGATGTTCAATTGCAACGCCTCCCAGGTGCTATTCGTGTCACCCGTCCACATCGTCGAATAGCGTTGGATGCCTGCGTAACCAGCGCGCGTGATTACATACGGCCGTTGATTAGGACGCAGCCGCTCGAGTCCTTCATAGGTCGCTCGCGCCATCAATAGAGCAAACGTATTGCGGTTTTTGGCGTGTGTTGATTTCTCGCCTTCATCGTAACTGACGACGTCGAGCTGGTTCTTGCCGGTTTGATCGATGAAGTCTGCCGGTTCATTCATGTCGGTCCAGATGCCGGCGACACCGTTGTCGGTATAAGCGCGATGCAGATTACCCCACCACTCGCGAGCGGCCGGAAGAGTGTAATCAACAAAGACACTTTCGCCGGGCCAGACCTTGGGAACGAACAGGTCACCGTTCTGCCGCCGCTGAAAATAGTTTTTTTCCAAACCAGTTTCGTACACGTAATAGCGTTGTTGTTGCGATGCGAGCTCCGGAGTCACAGAAGTGATTTGAGCCGCGCTTTTCGCCACTGGTTGATACTTGACCCCTGGATCCACGATCGCGATTACTTTCACTCCCTGCCTCGCCAATTTCTCAGTCAGCGCTTTGGGATTGGGAAACCTATCCCGGTCCCACGTAAATACGCGGTAGCCCTGCATGTAATCAATGTCAAGGTGCAGCACGTCGAGCGGCAAATCTCGCTTGCGATACTCGGAGACCACTTCCTCCACCATCGTGTCAGGATAGTAACTCCAGCGGCTCTGTTGATTGCCGAGGGCCCAAAGGGGCGGCAATGGCATGTGACCGGTGAGGTCGGCATAGCGTCCCAGAATCTTCTTAAGTGCCGGACCGAAGAAAAAGTAATAGTTCAGCTCGCCGCCTTCAGCGCCAAACCAAACTCGCTGCTGTGACGACTTGCCGAAATCAAAGTAGCTACGATAGCTGTTGTCGAAAAAAATGCCGTAGGCGATTCCGTTTTGCAGAGCGGTGTAGAACGGGATGGTTTGATAAATCGGATCTCTGCCTTCCAGATAACCCGGGGTATCTGAATTCCAGTTTACGAATGAACTGCGCCGCTTATCGAGGCGCGCCGCTTTCTCTCCCAGTCCGTAAAAGTGTTCCCCGAACCCTAACCGCTTGGCGGCAGCGACAAAAGGACCGGCTTTAGCATCAAACATCATTTCTTTCAGCAGGCCTTTGGCGTCGTAGACCATAGGCTGCTCATCAGCGTTGATTAGTGCGTGAGTTTTTGCGTCGCGAAACTGAATGAGAAGTGGGGAGCGACGAATTACAACTTCAAGTTCGTCAGTGGTGACAGTAAGGGAGGTTGGATCGTCGGTAACAGTCCACCGCGGTATGGTCCAGTCCGTCCTGGCGATTGCCCATGAGTGATCCCGGGCTGGCAGAGGTTTAGCGAAGGACGCCCGGATGCGCACCAGATCGGGAGCCAGTGGTGTGACTTGAACCTGCGATTTGTCGGCGCAACTAATTACCAGCGCCCTTTCGGATTTAGTAAAACTTACTACCGGGCCAATCTTTTCGAGCTGCGTAATGTCCTGGGCGTGAACGGTAATGGTGAAAACAAGAAGGAGAGCAAAGACCCATGATCGGCGCGCGATTCTACAGTGACGAAGCAACCTGAATTGCCGGTGGGAACCTACCAGTTGATTAATAATTTCTTGCATCTAAGTTTGCCAGTATTCGACGTGACATAAGATCTATCTGATTCTCACCGGGCTTCAGCCCGGTGCAGCGTGCGATAGCACTCACGGAAACCGTTTAAACGGCAATCACATACTTGATTCACCAAGCAATGTCATCGTGTTTGAGTTCCAAAAGCGCCGAAGGCGCGGCATTCAATAGCCGCGGCCGTAAGGCCGTGGATCCAAGGTCTCAAGAAGAAATCGAGGCCCGCAGGGCCGGCATTCCTCTGCACCTTGATATGGGGTTTACTGCCGCACCTTCGGCGCTCGACTATTTAGGTTGCGACTGACCACGGCCTCACGGCCGTGGCTATTTGATGACGGTCCTGCGGACCTCACTTAGTTCAATCCTAAACCACCTGAGCAAAGCCCAGCTTTGCGGCGCCAAGCAGACCGGCGTCGTCACCACATTCAGCGCGAACTATCTTTACCCGCGCGGCGAGTAGCGGGAAGGCGCGTTCAGCGACTTGTTGATGCATGTACTTCTCAAAAAGATCCCACCCATTAGCCACGCCCCCTCCGATTACTATCATCTCCGGGTTGATAATGTTGATTAGGTTCGCCAGGCCGATTCCGAGGTAGACACCCATGCGACGAAAGACTTCCAGGGCCAGCTCATCACCGGCGACGCCCGCTTCGTAAATTTTCTCGGCAGTTAGGCCCTCACCAATACGTAAGATCGAATCGGGATAGCGAGGGCTCGCCTCCCGAGTCATGCGCACGATCGCCGTCGCTGAGGCGTAAACCTCCAGGCAGCCGCGACTTCCGCAACCGCAGGCAACGCCTCCGAACGGGTCAACACCCATATGCCCGATTTCAGCCGCTGCCCCGTCCACACCGCGCCATAGTTTGCCATCCAGAATGATTCCGCCGCCGACGCCCGTGCCCAGCGTCACACAGACAATAGTGGAATGTCCTCGGCCCGCTCCGCGCCACATCTCGCCAACGGCCGCTGCGTTCGCATCGTTTTCCAAAATTGCCGGTCGCCTAAGTTCGTCTGTTAACGCTGCGGTGAGCGGAAAACCATCGAGGCAAGGAAGATTCGGTGCTGTTACCACGCTGCCTTTTTCTACATTGACTGTTCCTGGGACTACTACTGAGATTGCTTTGAAATCACAAGTCCGCCCGACCTGAGCGGTCGTTTGGGTCGCGCATTCGCGAGCTGCCAAAACCAACGAGCGTACGATCTCAAGAGCACTAGCGGCCCGCGGCGTATCGTGCTTCAGACGAAAATGAATTTGTCCCGTTTCGTCTACGGTCGCCGCACGGAGATGCGTGCCGCCAATATCCGCAGCGAATACGAAACCAGTTGCCGGGTTCTTAGTTGGATCGCCCATTTCTTCTTTCGACCTGCTTGAGGTAGCGGTTAGCAACGACCTGCGGGGTCTCGCCATTCTGCCCATTCTTGACGTTCATGACGAGGCGAATAAATTGCGCCATCGACCAGGCGAGTGGCGTAGCAGAGCCCGTTCCTTCGCCAAAGCGCAATCCTGCGCGCGGACTCTCAGCACGATCCCAAATCTGCTCCGGAATCATCATGCCGTCGTTGGCAAACGACAGCAACGCCTCTAAGCGCCGGTTCGCAGCCGCGACATTTCCGAGTGCCACTTCATACTCACCTCGTTCACCCGTCAAGAGCGCCCATAGCCGGCCCACCCCAGTGCGACCGTCATAGTTACCGCCGTCCGCTCGTTCACCATAGGCATCATGATTGTAACGATACCAGGCTGAACCGTTTGCTGTTTCCACTTTGATCAACTTGTCTATGACTGCGAGCGTGCGCACGATCAGCGGATCATTAGCAGGCTTGATTCCCAATCTGACTAACTCCAAAAACCCGGCATCGACAATGTCGCGCTCATCGTAAACCCCGCCGCCGCTGTTTATCTCGATCTTGTCGCCGTCGTTAGGATCAGAATCCTCTGTAATGCGCAGAAAGTAACTGCTGTTCGCGAGTGAGCCGTTGGTTGTTGCCGTCCATTTCTCCAATTGCTGCACCCATTCATCTGCCTGCTTCAAATAACGATCGCTCGAGCGCTTGTCATTATTGATGGCAGCGATATGAGCGGCGCAAACCAGGCCGGCAATTTCCGCTGCCATGGTTGCAGGCGAGTAGCCACGTTTTTCTTCCCAGCGATCCTGTTCCGTAACTGGCCCTTTCCTGAGAATGAAATCCGCGGCGGGCTTGATGTGTCTTGACCACGTCCGGCGGTCGGTTCGCTGTAATTGATAAGCGAGGATAAGTGGTAAGCCAACCTGATCCAGTTGCAGGCCGCCACCGATTGGTCGACCATCCACCCAGGAATTTTGCGGAAAGCTGCCGTCCGGTTTTTGCTGAACCTTGAACAGATAATCAAGCGCCCGGTTCGCTGTGGCGCGATCACCTAGTGCCAGGAACGCAGTTGCTACTTGATAGAGGTCGCGCGACCAAACCGCATGATAGCCGCTAATCGTTGGCTCGTTGGCATTGGGTCCGCCACCCCAGGGATTTGATGGCGAGGCGATCATCGCGCCACGATATGTTTTATCTTCCAGCGCTTTTAGCACCATCGCCGCCATGTTGAGCTGAGGTTGATACTTCTCGTCTATGGCCGGAAGAGTTCTAACGTATTCATGCCAGCCACGAGCGTACGCAGCCTTGGCCAGTTCAAAATCTTTTCTCACAGATGCCTGGCCGTTAGAGATCGCTTCTTTTTGATCTCTCCCGAAGCTAAGCACAACCGTAAACCTCTCAGCGGAGCGCGGAAGTCCCAACGGAAATCGAATCCGTGCCATTTGCACGACGTTACCTTTATCTGCTCGATTGTAGGGAGTGATGCTGCCGCTGCGTCGCAACTGCGTTAGGCCATCACTGGTACCGAGATATCCACTAGTTGAATCGTCGAGCCCGTACTTGGTTATAGTCAGCGCGGAGGCTTTATTGACGTCAGACGCAACGAGCCAGTCGCCGTCGGTCCATCCGGAATCGTGCATGCCACTGTTATTTAGCGATGGATCATAGTAGAGGTAGAGTCGGCAAAAGCACAGAGGCTTCGCTACCGAGTGAAACCGAACATCAATCAGGACTGAGCTCCGCTCAGGATCGGTCACGTAGGTCTTAGTGATGCTGTAATCACCCCTCCTTGCCTTACTGATTTGACGGAACGTGAGTGCAGCCGGATCCAGAACCTCAAACTCATGTTCCATGTCTTCGGCTTCAGACTCTATGCGTTTACCGTCGGCACTGACGAAAACGAATTGCAGCATCTGCACATTTGGCACATCAAGAGTTGGATAAAACACCTCCGTCAACACACCGTTGTTAAGGGTGAACCAAACTTTCGAAGCGAGGGTGTTTGAAGTTCCGAATCCATTCTTTGCCGCGCTGGGCCAATGAGCGTCATGTCCGGGTGCGCCGGGCGCGGTCGTCTGTGCGAACAATGCTGTGCAACCAAGCAAGCAGACGATCGCGATTAAGGTAGGGCGAAGCATTTACCGTTAGCCTAGAATTAGTCGTCGCCAGTCCGCGAAGCGGACGGAAGCATAGAGCCTGGGGCGTAAGCCCCAGGGAGAATTCCGGGATGTGATCGAGCCCGTGAAACGGGCGAAAGCGTCTTCAACGGTCGCATTCGCTGTCGCCCGCTTCGCGGGCTAGTAAATTTTAGCGCTCCTTGACCTGGGGCTTGCGCCCCAGGCTTTATGCTTTCACCTGCTTCGCAGG
>JBAPXA010000543.1:0-17038 GCA_049283975.1 Pyrinomonadaceae bacterium
CATTAACTCAGTGTAGAGACGCAGATTTGTTTCCGCTTCCTGTTGCCTGGCAAGAAAACTCGAGCCGAAGATCCCGACCAGTCCAACTACGATGGCGGTACCAAGAGCGCCGACAAACTTGAGGACGATGTCGGCTTTATCCCACGCGTCGCGCTTGGGCTTCGTCTCAACAGGTTCCGATCCTTTCTTCGCGACCTGCGGCGGTGCGGCTGGGAACGTCTCTTCCATGGCTATCTCCTCACAAGCGTCAAACCGCCACTTCCTGAGACGACATCAAAGTCGTACCTCAAGGGGCTGTCATACGAATAAATATCCAGACTCGGTTGCTGGTTGCGATAGTAAAGACGAAAGGTGCACTTACCTTTCCCGACGTTGATGCTGTAAGCACCGTAGCCGTCAGTGACTCCGCGGAATGATCCCTGGGGACAAAGAACATCAAACGTGGCATTGGCGACGGGACGGCCATCTTCCTTCAGACTCCCATAGATCTGGCCTGCGTAAGCTGGCAAGGTCAGAACTAACGTCAGCATGATTATTTTGAAGGTCTTTTTCATTGGTTACTCCTTGGGTGGCGTGGCTGGCAAGCTGAGGCAACTGTCTGGAACAGCGCTGGTAGTGTTTTAGTGGCGCAAGCGAACAGTCGCGCTTAGCAAAACAATCGACGCCTGAGTCAGGCTGACTTGGCGGTGTGCCAGCGAGCAGCGGCTCTTGAGAAATTCAGCCCGGTAAGAGTTAAGTTGACTGTCAAAAACATCTCTGCGAGGTGCGCGAAGAATATCTCCGCGCCCGTTTCAAGCAATAAATGCCCTTCGCTTGTATATGATCGGTGAGGGGAAAACATTTCTACCAACGGTAGCAGGGCATTACCTTTTGCTGGTGATTTCTCATTTCCGTAGCCGGCGGTGGCCGCTCCAGATTGAGAACGGGGGCGTGACTAGCGAGTCTGAAGCTCAATCGATTAAGAGGCGGGCATTCAATGCTTCGGCGCGTTCGATGGCGGCGAGCAAACGCAGGAACTGTGAGTAGTTTTTGCTGCGCGCGGTGAGGCGCGCCACTTCGGATAGATTCAGATCGTTGCGCAGGATCAAATCGAGAAAGTCGTAGTAGTCGGCGGTTGCTGCTGCTGGCAACTCTCGCGTATAGCTCGTCTGTTCGTAATCTTCAGAACGAAAGCCGGCGAGCAGATCGAAAATATTGTCGGTAGAGAGCGATACCGCTTCCCGGGTCAGGCGGATGGGCAGGCGAAGTTCGTAGAACCGCAGCCCCTCGGTCGTAGTCACGCGGCGCAACTCCTTCGTCGCCTCGCCATCGAAGGGGGATTCGGCATCGACGAGGATGCGCAACAGCCGCGGCTGATCTTCTTTATCGAGCGTGTCAAGACAGAGCTGGACGCGGTCAGCCAGGAATTTTTCAAATTGCGCTTCAATCGGGTAGGTGATGCGCCCCAGACAACCAACCGATTCACCTTCTCCGGCGGCCTCGATGGGAAGAAACGAAGGGCAGTGTGGACAAATCTCCGTCTCGATTTGCATAGTCTCGACTTCCGTACTCGCATTTTCCACCCAGCGAAGCTTGTCTTCCGAAGGCGCGCTCGTATCTCCCGTTGTCAGTTGCGTGTGCAGATTACTCAACCGGCCCCAATCGCGTAACTGTTTTTCGGAGTGACGCGCCCGCAGGACGCAAGGATATTCGACAGCAAATTCCAACGACATGCTCTAACAGTAAACTACCTAAGCTGGAAAGCGAAAATGGGTTGCGAGAGTGTTGCTAGCTACGCCTCTTAGAAACATTTTCCATATAGCATTTTCCATTTCTCATTTTCATTGATTGCTATCCGTCCATGGAGTGCGGAATAAGCGCAAAGACGCTAAGCCGCAAAGGCGCGAAGAAATCATTTCATTACCTGGTTCTGACATCTCAATGAAAGATGAGAAATGGAAAATGATATATGGAAAATGTTGCGGGCCTGGCTCTGTCGCGATGCTGACGTGACTAGAGATTTGTTGGCAGCGCGGAAGAATCGGCGGCGGTTGTGGCTGGCTTGGGCAATTCCGGAGTGAAGTCTTCGCCAGGATTGATGAACTGATTGCGTTCAAACAGATACTGTTTGTCGTATAACTGTTTGTAGCGACCAGCGGCGGCGAGTAGTTGCTCGTGAGTCCCGCGCTCCACGATTTCCCCAGCTTCCAGCACCAGAATTTGATCGGCACTGCGAATCGTGGAGAGTCGATGAGCGATGACGAAAGTGGTGCGCCCGCGCCGAAGAGTCTGCAAACCGTCCTGAATCATTGCTTCACTTTCACTGTCGAGACTGGAAGTGGCTTCGTCCAGAATCAGAATCTTTGGTTTTGCCAAAATCGCACGCGCAATGGCCACCCGCTGGCGTTGACCGCCTGACAGTTTTACCCCGCGCTCTCCCACGATAGTGTCGTAGCCATCGGCGAATCCCGCGATGAATTCTTCACAGTGAGCGATGCGGCTGGCGGCAATGATCTCTTCGCGAGTGGCATGTGGGTGGGAAAATCCGATGTTCTCCGCAATCGTGCCGTCGAACAGAAAATTATCCTGGAGCACCACGCCCAGTTGATTGCGATAGTCTTTGAGACGGATCGAAGACAGATTGCGGCCATCCAATGTTACTTCGCCTGAGAGCGGTCGATTGAAGGCCATCACCAGGCTTATCAGGGTCGATTTGCCCGAGCCGCTCGAGCCCACGAGCGCGGTTGTCGATCCGGCAGGCGCGACAAAAGATACATGGCGAAGCACTGGCGAGTTGTCGTTGTATTCGAAGCTAACATCATGGAAAGCGATCTCGCCGACAATCGTCTCCAGTGCCGCTCGTTGCGCTTCGTCTTCATCTTCCGTAGCCATGTGTTGGATCTCGCGAATCCGATCAAGGCCGGCAAAGGCTTCGGTAATCTGCGTGCCGATGGAAGCAATTTCGACGAGCGGCGCCGCCACCAGGCCGGTAAAGATCATGTACATGAACAGGTCCCCAAGAGTCATCTGCCCGGCGAGCACGGCTTGGCCGCCCACCAGAATCAGAATTACGCCTACCACACCGACGATGATTGTTGAGAAAGCGGTGACTCCTGAGACTGCCGTCATTGAGCGAGCGACGTTGCGGAATAACCGATGCGCACCGCGAGCGAACACAAGTTCTTCGCGCTTCTCGGCAGCGTAGGCCTTGACGATACGAATCCCCCCAAGCGACTCCGTTAACCGTCCGGTCACTTCTGCATGAATCTTTCCGCGTTCTCGAAAGAGTGGTCGCAGTTTTTTAAAGGCTACGGCCATCACGCCGCCAAAAGCCGCGAGCGCAAGCAAGGTGATCGAGGTCAAACGCCAGTTCAAATAGAAAAGCACGACCATTGCAATGGCCGCGCTGACAAGACCACCAATTAACTGCACCAGACCGGTGCCCACGAGATTTCGAATGCCTTCCGCATCATTCATGATGCGGGAGATCAAGACGCCCGTTTGGGTTGAATCGAAATATCTGATCGGTAAACGCGACACGTGTTCCTGGACACGTTTGCGCATATCGGTGATGGCCCGCTGCGCCGCTACACCGAGGACTTGCGACAGAGTGAATGAGGTTAAAGCCTGAACGATGGTTGCGGCTCCGGCAGCCAGGGCGAGCGGAATGAGTAAGTCGCTGCGTTGTTTCAACACTACGTCGTCGATCAGATACTTTGAGCTCGCGGGCAATACGAGACCCACCACGCGATTTATGATCATCAGCAGCATGCCTACCATGAGCCGGTAGCGATGCGTCCAGATCAACTCACGAGCGTCGCGCCAGGCGCCGGCGGCAGTAACACGCTGCTTCTTTTCTTTTTCGATCGTGGCGGCCATGAATTGCGTTCACGCTAGCTCAAATACGAAAGGGCTGACAAGTTGGGCCGGTAGTAAGCAGCGGGCAGTGAGTTTCGTGTTATTTCGTGGATCGCCTTTTCGGAAGAGTTGGGCACGATCCACGAAACCACACGAAGAGCCACGAAAAATCTCGTCACCGCCCACTAAGCGCTGTCCACGGCCGACTGCATACCGCGTACTGCCCACCGCTCACTGCCCTATGATAAGCTTTGTCGCTCCGAGAGCTACTTTCGCTATTCCACTCCCTGGTGCCGAATAAATCAGGTTCAGAAAGGCTTTCTATGGCACTCAGTCAAGACCTTTTAGACATACTCGCCTGTCCCGCTTGTAAGGCGCCGGTGGAACTGAAACCGGATGGCAGCGGATTGAAATGCGTCGCCTGTAAACGTGTCTATCCAATTCGCGATGACATTCCCGTCATGCTGATCGACGAAGCAACAATTGAAGATTCAAGCGAAGATGAAGAGCCTGCGCGACATCGTTGAGTCTTCCCCGCATCTGCGCACGACGGCAATGCATGGTTTGCGCCTTGAAGATCAACCACAGCCGCTCGGCCCGGCACTTTGGGACTGGGCGGATGTGCGCAGCGTACTTCTCATCAGGCTGCGCTCGATCGGTGACACGGTCCTGGCCACTCCTTCGCTATATGCTTTAAAGCGTTTTCTTCCGGACGCTCGCATCGATATTCTGGTGGAGGACTGGGTGGCTCCGGTGTTGGAAGGCTTTCCTTATGTTGACAACGTCCTGACGCTCAAGCGTAAAAGCACCACAGCACGTGCACGCGTCATGCGTCAGTTGCGATCTTTGCATTACGACGTGGTCTACAATCTTCACGGCGGCACAACGGCTACGTTACTTACGCGCGCCTCGGGCGCTACGCGGCGGGTTGGGCTGGCGACTTATCAGTATAGTCGCCTCTACACGCATTTGGCGCCTTCGCCTTCGGTCCTCTGGAAGAGGCAAGGGACACATTCTGTAGAGCAGCAATTGGCACTACTCGGTTGGACGGGTGTGCCAGTTAGTGACCGACCGCCGACGCAGCTCGCGGTGGTTGACCATGCTGTTGCTAGTATCTCAGCGAGACTTCGAGCGGCCGGTTGGAATGAACAACAGCCACTGGCCGTAATTCATCCGGCAGCAGCATTCGCCACAAAACAGTGGTCGGCGAAGAACTTCGCAGGCGTGGCGAAACACCTTTACGAGCGAGGACTCGCAGTGGTTGTCATCACTGCACCCGCTGAAGCCGAACTTGCAGCCTCAGTAGCAGGTCTTGCCGCGGTGCCGGTTATTAATTTCAACAATCTTTCTTTGCCTGAAGTGACGGCGTTGGCATCACGAGCCCGATTATTTGTCGGCAACGACAGCGGCATCGCCCACATCGCCGCGGCAGTTGGCTTGCCGTCCGTAGTCATCTTTGGCTCTTCAAACACTGCGCACTGGCGTCCCTGGGCCACCGCGCCCGCTGAAGTCGTTTTGGAAGAGATGGACTGCCAGCCATGTCATGGTTACTACTGCGAGAAGTTTGCGCAGCCCGAGTGTATCCTGCGCGTGCCTTCTGAAAGAGTGATCTCGGCTGTCGATCGGGTCCTGCGGGTTGGCGTCTAACCTTAGGAAAGAACAGCTTGCGTCGAAGGAAGTTCAAGGTTGGGAAGCTCACGGTGAGGAAGGGCGGCTCGCCCCCGCTCAAGCTAGAGCGCTATTCAACCAGCGGGGGTAAACCACCCTTCCAGACTGCGCCTCCTCCCGTTGAGTCGTTAAGACGAGTGGACGTTCAATCATCAAATCTTAGAGACCTAAACGAACGTGTCTAATTTAACCCCTCAACGCGCTCAGGAAATTGTCGGCTCCATGCGTGACCGCAAGGTCGTGGTGCTGGGCGACGTGATGCTCGACGAATTTGTTTGGGGCGACGTGACCCGGATTTCGCCGGAAGCTCCCGTCCCCGTCGTCGACATCCGGCGGGAGTCGTTTCATCTGGGCGGCGCCGCAAATGTTCTGGCGAACCTGGTAGCGTTGGGCGCGCGTGCTTCCGTGGTAGGGGTTGTCGGGAACGATGCGGCTGGGGAAAGGTTGCGATCGAATTTGCGTGCTGCCGGAGCCGATCAGGATGAATACCTGGTCACTGATGAACACCGGCCTTCTACTGTGAAGACCCGGATCATTGCTCATAGTCAGTTAGTCGTGCGCGCGGACCGCGAATCACGCCGTCCAGTAAACGGTCAGACCGAATCAAGAATCATAGAAGCGTTGCAAGCCGCGCTGGAAAACGCAGCCGCTCTGATAGTCTCTGATTACGACAAGGGCGTCGTGACGCCGCGAATTCTCGAAAAAATTCTTCCCCTTGCCTACGAGCGGGTTCCGGTTTTGATCGATCCCAAGTTGCGAAACTTTAGCTCCTATCGCCCGGCCACCCTCGTAACGCCGAATCATCATGAAGCCCTGCGCATGGCGAGCCTCGAGGCTGACACGGACGAAGGACTGCACGAAGCTGCCCGCCGTATCCGCGCCGAACTCAATTGCGACGCCGTGCTGATCACGCGCGGTGATCGCGGCATGATGTTACTGGAAGGTACGGGGGCTCCGGTTTATGTCGCCACGGCGGCACGTGAAGTCTATGATGTCACCGGAGCCGGCGACACTGTGATAGCAACTTTGGCGGCAGCACTGGCGGCTGGATCGTCTCTCATCGAGGCCGCCGGGCTGGCGAATCATGCTGCCGGCATTGTGGTTGGCAAAGTAGGCACGGCGACGGCAAGCGCCGGCGAATTAGTAAACTCATTCAACTGATCGGTCTCGCTCATGATCGGCACAACCCTCGGGAGTTATCGAATTACTGAAAAGCTCGGCGCTGGCGGGCAAGGCACAGTCTACAAAGCGACAGACATCAAACTGGGCCGCTCGGTCGTCGTGAAAGTGTTGCCCCCAGAGCTCACCGCCAAAGAAGCAAATCTGAAACGCTTCGAACGCGAGGCGCGCCTTGCTTCTTCTCTCGATCATCCCAACATCTGCACAATCTTCGATCTCGACGAAGTAAATGGTGTGCACTTTATTGCGATGCAGCTCATCGAGGGTCGCAATGTGCGCCAACTGGTAGGTGGACGACCTCTGGAACTGAAGAGTTTGCTCTTGATTGCGATTCAAGTTGCGGATGCACTCGCTACGGCCCACGCGCGCGGCATCATTCATCGCGATATCAAATCGGGCAACGTCATGGTTGCGCCTTCCGGACAAGTGAAGATTCTCGACTTTGGCCTGGCAAAGCTGCTCGACGATGAGGAAGCCGGCGCCACCGGCATTCATCACACCGAACTAACCGAAGTCGGGGTTCCGTACGGCACGGCCACTTACGCGGCACCAGAACAGGCACGCGGCGATCGCGTCGATAAGCGCGCTGACATTTTTTCCACGGGGGTCTTGCTCTACGAAATGCTGACAGGAACCTGGCCCTTCCGCGGCAAGACCACGATTGATGTTCGCCACGCTGTTTTGCATGACGCAGCACCCCCGGTTGCCGACTTGCGCCGGGAGCCGATTCCTCCGCGGCTACAGCAGATCCTGGATCGCAGCATGGCCAAAGAGCCTCGCGATCGCTATCAGAAAATGGAAGAGATGCGCGACGAATTGCGGACCGTGCTTCAGGAAGTGTCAGAAGGCGTGGCTTATCCCGGGGTGACGGCGGAACCAGCCCGCCACCTTGGCGGCCAGAGTTCCATGTCGAAGGCCATGCGTTGGTTAAAGTCGATCGGACGATCTGAAGCGCCAACGACCTCGCCTAGTTTTGCGACACCGACCAGAGTTGGCGTTCATGAGACGCCCTTCACCACGATGGCGGATCAAGAGAAGCAGAGTCTGGCGATTCTGCCGTTTCGCAACCTCAGCAACGACCCGGCGTCGAGTTTTTATGAGTTCTCCCTCGCGGACGCTGTGATTACTGAACTCGCTCGCGTGCGTTCACTCGTCGTGCGTCCCTCATCGGTGATTTCGAAGTACCAGGGTAAAACGATCGATCCCCGCGAAGTGGGGCATGAGCTGAATGTCAGTGCCGTGCTTACAGCTGGCTTCATTCATGCTGGAGAACGATTTCGCGTGACAGCGCAACTGCTTGACGTGGAGTCCGGCGAGATTCTCTGGAGCGATCGCATTGATACTTCTGCCGCCGACATCATCCTGGTGCAGGACACTATCGCGCAGCGCATTGTTGAAGGCTTGCGGCTCGAGTTGAGTCATGCCGAACAGGAAAATATCGCCAAGCCTAAAACCGAAAATGCCTCCGCATAC
Source organism: Pyrinomonadaceae bacterium (assembly GCA_049283975.1). Classification (GTDB taxonomy): domain Bacteria; phylum Acidobacteriota; class Blastocatellia; order Pyrinomonadales; family Pyrinomonadaceae; genus PSRF01. The sequence continues at coordinate 8,158 of JBAPXA010000543.1, forward strand.
GAACAATATTTGCGCGGCAGAGATCTGTTTGCGCGTTTCATCTTTCGCACTATTGCCGCTGAAGATTGCAACGCCGCCATCGAACATTTCCAGCGCGCTGTGGAGTTGGATCCGAATTTTGCGTTAGCTCACGATGGCCTGGGTGCTTCTTATGTAAACCGCGTGTTCAAGGGCCTGGGCGGCGCCGAAGACTTCGAACGTGCCGAACAGGCGTTTGGTAAAGCGCTCGCCATCGATCCGCAATTGATCGAAGCACGCATGCTGATGGTTTTTGTCTACATGTGGCGTGGGGAAAAGCATAAGGCGAGGGCTGAGGTGGCGCGCGCGCGCCGGGAAGCTCCCGACGAACCAGTTGTGCACTTTGTTAAGGCCACGCTGCATCGCCTTGATGGTGAATACGGACGCGCCCTGCGAAGTTATGATCGCCTGGTCCGGCTGGACCCGGCCGCCCATGTAGTTGCGAGTTACAACCGTGCCATGGTGCACATGTACATGGGCCACTTCGAAGAGACCTTCAGGCAACTGGACAACGCCGGCGAACCGGACAATCCGCTCGTAAAGACGTTTCGCGCGCTGGCGTTGTATTACACGGGTAACACGGACGCGGCGGCTGAGTTGATGCAGCAAGTAGTTTCCAAGCATCCCAACATGCATGGAGTGCGACCGTTCATGGCAATGTTCTTAAGTGCACAGGGCAAACATGCTGAGGCTCTGGCGCAGCTAACAGACGGCGTCATTCGCAACGCCGAAGTTGATCCAGACATCGCTTATTCTGTCGCCTCTGTTTATGCGCTCGAGGAGAAAGGCGACGAAGCGTTTTCCTGGCTGGCTCGCGCAATCGCTTTGGGCAATGAAAATCGTCCCTGCTTTGAAAACGATCCTAACTGGGCCGCCTTACGCAGCGATCCGCGTTTTGAAGAACTCATGAAAAAAATCAAAGTGGGGTTCAGTCCACAAGCATGAAGTTAAGTTATCGAGAACCACTCCCTTAACCAGATCCCAGTCAAAAAAAACACCAATGATGCAGCTTCGAGTTTCCAAAAACCTGAGTCTCTTATTGCTTGCAGCGCTCTTATGCCCGTCAACGTTGCCGCTGGTGCTCGGTCAGGGCGCACAACGAGAGCGTCAAGTTTCCCAGCCCACTCCGAAACCGACGCCGGTAGCGCCGCTGCCGACACCGACGCCTACTCCCACTCCGGAATCGCTCGCCAGCCCGACGCCGACCCCAGCGCCGCGAGTCGCAACAACGACACAGACGCTGCAAGCACTACAAACAAGAATTTCGGAGGTGCTGCGCCGGCCGGAGTTGGAGGCGGCCATGGTGGGGATCAAGGTGGCATCGCTGGATAGCGGCAAGGTTCTTTTTGAAGAGAACGCGCGAAAACTTCTGCGGCCCGCTTCGAACATGAAGTTATATACAGTCGCTGCCGCAATTGACCGACTGACTCCCGACTATCGTTTTCAAACTTCAGTTTACGCGGCCGGCCGTCCTAACGCCGCCGGTGTGCTGCACGGCGACTTGACGATCTATGGCCGCGGCGATCCCTCGATTGCAGCGCGCTTCAACAACGGCGATTACTTCAAAGGCATAAATGATCTCGCAGCGCAGATCGCTGCTGCCGGCGTCAAGCGAGTCGAGGGCGATATTGTTGGCGATGAAACTTACTTCGACGGCGCGCCTTATGGTTCCGGATGGAACTGGGAGGATCTGCAATGGTGGTATGGCGCCGAAGTAAGTTCGTTAACAGTCAACGACAACGCTTTAGATTTGTTAATTAAGCCAGGCGCAGATGCTGGCCAACCGGCGGTGATCACTACTGGCCCACCCGATCCCTTGCTGAAAATTGTGAACCGAGTCGTTACGGCGCCGCGTAACAGCAGACGCGATTTGAACATGTACCGGACGCTGAACTCGGACACTCTGGAAATAGTGGGATCTTTGCCGCTTGATGACCGTGGCTTTACGGCAGGAATCGGGATCTCTCATCCGGCGCTGTTGTTTGTCTATCTGCTCCGGACCGCGCTTGCTCAGCGCGGGATTACCGTCACCGGCAAGTCTCGAATCATTCCTCCAGCAAATTTCTTGAGTTTGCAGCCGGTGCCACAAGCTACAGCTCGCGTCGAGATTGCTAACATGCAGTCGCCACCGTTTAGTCTGGTGGCGGCGCAAACCTTGAAGCCTAGTCAGAATCTTTACACAGAAATCATTCTGCGAACTCTAGGCAAGACTGTGGGCCCGGCAGCCACTGCCACAAATAATATCCGCACAAATGAAGCCGCCGGACTTGAAGTGGTAAAGGCCTTTCTTAAAGAAGCGGGAATTAATTTGAGCCCACTCTCGTTAACGGACGGTTCTGGCCTATCGCGCAACGATATGGTAACGCCAGAGGCGTCGGTGCAACTGCTGACCTATATGAGCCGGCATCGGTTTGCGACTGCGTTTCGCGAAGCGCTGCCGATCGCTGGAGTTGACGGAACTTTGCGTAATCGGATGAAAGGCACAGTGGCGGAAAACAACGTGCGTGCGAAAACTGGCTCGCTAAGTTCCGCTGCAACCTTGTCCGGTTATGTCACAACCACGGCCGGAGAGAACCTTGTTTTTTCAATCATGGTGAACAACTACCCGGAAGACACGGAGGTGCGTGCGCTTTGTATCGATCCGATTGCGGTGTTGCTGGCATCGTTCGCCGGCAGATCGTAACCCCTAATCAATAAGGAGAAGCTATGTCAGTCGATATGCTGATAAATACCTGGAAGGAGTTTCGCAAGGGGTTGATTGCTGAGGTGGAACAAATTCCCGAAGATAAATTTGATTTTCGCGCAACGCCGGAAACGCGCAGTGTTGCCGAGCTGCTCCAGCATGTTGTGGAAGTGCAGAAAATGCTGATTGGTGAAGCAGGGCAAGCCGAAGCCAACCTCAGGCGCCAATCATTTGCAGATCATCTGAAGGAGTATGCGCCGGAGGTTGCGACGGTAAGTGACAAAAATGGCCTGCTGGAAATGTTGCGCAGCAGTATGGAAGTTTGTGAGGCCAGTATTCGTTCAAACAATGACTTGATGCAGGGATCGATGGGCGGAATCGACGGCAAGCCGACTCCGAAATTGAAAGTCGTTAACTTTGCGATTTCGCATGAGATGTATCATCGCGGTCAGCTGACGGTTTACGAACGACTTATGAACCTGGAACCAGCGCTCACCAGGCATTTTGCAAAGATGATGGCCCAAGCGAACGGTTAAAGACTCTCATGCCCCCCAGCTTTATCAAGTTTCATGGCTTCGGCAACGACTACATTGTGATCGAGGCCGAAAGATTGGCGACGATCGCAAGTCTGGGCGACTTCGCGCGACAAATTTGCGATCGACACTACGGCGCCGGCGCTGATGGGATTGCCGTTGTCAGCCCTTCTCTGGAAGTCAGCGCGGATTTTCGCGTGCGCATTTTCAATCCCGATGGGAGCGAGGCAGCGCTCTCCGGCAATGGCACTCGTTGCGCTGCCGCCTATCTGTTCTACCAAAACCTTTGGGAGGCTGATGAGCTGCGGTTGTATACGCGCTCTGGTATCAAACGCTACTTTATTCGTGAAGTTCAGCAACCTGGAAAGTTCATTTTCGATTCAGAGCTTGGGCACCCTCGTTTCGCCAGCGACGAGATTCCCATGGTTACCGAACAGCGACTGGCGCAGGTTGTTAACTATCCGCTCGCTGTTGGCGATCGGACCGTGACGATTACGGCTCTCGAGATGGGCAACCCGGTCTGCTGCATCTTCGTCGATAGCTTCTCCGAACTTGATTGGCGCGCTCTGGGGCCGAAGATAGAGAATCACCCGCAGTTTCCGGATCGTACTAACGTGACCTTTGTTCAGGTCCGCGATCGCTCAAACCTCGAATTGCGCATCTGGGAACGGGGTGTGGGCGAAACCACGGCGTCAGGTAGTTGCTCCTGCGCTTCAGCGGTGGCGGCCATGATCAATGGAAGAACGGAGCGGCAGGTTAATGTGGGGACGCCGGGCGGCACTGTTCAAATCCATTGGCGCGAGGACGGTGAGGTTGTGATCACCGGCAGTGCTGAAGTAGTTTATTCTGGTGAGTGGCTGGGATCAGTTGGATCCTGAGTGTCTTTGGCAGTATTGGTGAATAAGTTAATCCCCGACGAAATGCTCTTCCCTATTAAAACTGAATCTGTTTTCCGTTTCCTACCTGCCCTTCCGGTGATGGCGTTAGTTATTGCTGGCGTGGGCTGTGGCGGCCGCGTGCTGCAAAAGACCGAAGCGGAAGTGATTCGTGAAGCACCGGCGCCGGTACCCGACGCTGTCCCACTCTGGCTAGGAAATGCGACCCGCAATTTCTACGGAACCGGCCCGTGGCCGGATCGGCAAGTCGAAGTCCTCTGGGAATTCGAAACCAAACTCACTTCCGGACGATTGCATAAGGACGGCTGGGGCGGAACGAGCTGGCCGGGTCAACCTTCCGTCGCGGGTAATCGCGTCTACTTTGGATCGGCTGATGGTTACCTCTACTGTCTCGATAAACGCGACGGCAGTCTGATTTGGGAGTTCAAAACTGAAGATAGTCTCAAGGCCACGCCGACGATTGCCGGGGATAGGATCATTGCTAGTGGACTAGATCATTATGTCTACTGTCTGAACGCAAACGATGGCTCGCTGATCTGGAAGTTCAAGACAGGATTTGAGGTGGATTGTTCGGCGGCGGTCATCGATGGCCGAGTCTACTTTGGTGGCGAAGACGGCTTCTTCTATTGCTTGAATTTGTCGGATGGCACGCAGGTTTATAAGACCGAGCGACTGGGATCAATGGAGGGAAGCTTTTCCGTTCTTGACCAGCGTATCTACATCGGCACCGAGCACGGCGACCTTTACTGTTTGCGGCTTGAGGATGGCGCCACCATTTGGAAAGCCCGCATCGGCGCTGATTCCGATTCGACACCGGTGCCTGCAAAGGGGCTGGTCTACACAGCAGCGGAAGATGGACTCGTGTACTGCTTCAGTCAAGCGGATGGCGCGCTTGTTTGGAAATTCAAGGCCGAAGGCGGTTTGAGCCGGAACTTCAAGGAGCGGAGCGGATTTTGGGCCACCCCCGTTTTGTTCAACGATCGGGTTTTCATCGGATCGAACAACGGGCAGCTGTATTGCCTGACTGCTGACAAAGGCGAATTGGTTTGGAAACATCAGGTGCGCGCGCCAATTTGGGGCACAGCTCCGATCGTCGATGGCCGAGTTGTTTTCGGAGACAAAGCCGGTTGGTTGTATATGCTGGCTGCGGACGACGGAAGCCGGCTGTGGGAGTTGAAGATTGGAGACAACATCAACGCTACCCCCGCGATTCTTGATGGCCGGATTTACATCGGAGCGTTTAATGGGAAGCTGTTCTGTTTGGGATAGCCAGTAATCAGTAGTCCGTAGTTGGTAGTCGGATCGACCAACGTATTGGGAACTCAACTACCGTCCACTCACCACCGACAACTAACAAGCAACAACTGACAACTAACCTGACTCCGGTGATTTACTTAATCGACAACACGATTGATGGCCAGGGGGCGAGTCCCCGAGAGATCAGGGCTGCACTTCAACATCTTGACCCTGATTTGGAGGTGCTAACGGAGCACTTTTCCGAGGCTTCGCTCAAGCGCGTCCAGGACCTAAACCCTTCGCATATTATCCTCAGTGGTCAAAGCCACCCCTGGGAACGGTACACTCCTGAATCCCTCGCCGGGGTCTTTTCGGTGATCAGGGAAGCGAATCAGCCAATTCTGGGGGTCTGTGGTGGTCATCAACAAATGGCCCTGGCCTTCGGAGCGGTGGTCGGTCTCATGGGACGGCTGGAACCGGGCGAAGGATATGAAGGCGCCAAACGGGAACGGGGGTTCTTTGAGGTCAAGACGAACAATCAGGGAATCTTTAAGCAGCTGCCGGAGAAACTCACGGTTTGGCACTCACACTTCGACGAAGTGAAGAGTCTCCCACCTGGCTTTGAAGCAACCGCCGCCAATGAGGTCTGTGCTATTCAGGCCATGCAGCACAACGATCGCCCACTTTTTGGTGTGCAATTTCACCCGGAACTGTTCGATGATGCCCATCCGGACGGGCGGCGGATCCTGGAAAACTTCCTCAATCTCTAGCCTGGATCGCCACCCGCAACCCTCCCCGTCCAGCACTTTTTCAAGGTTTTTGCCCGCCGCCTATCCCTAATTATTTCTAACTTTAACCCACGAAGCCCACTCCCAGACGGCACTTCAGCACCGGATGCGCCTTGGCCACCTGTGCCCCCTGTTGTAGCCTCCCAACACTCAAACAAGCGGGAAAAGCTCGCTTGTTTTTCTTTTAAGCTAAGTAGATTCCTTTCAGCGCCTGCATCAAGGATGCAAGCCCCCAACTTCGGCTGACGTCGTGCCTGACTCCTAGAGCCGAGGGTCGAGTCTTAGGAAAGAACAGACTCGCGCACACGCTGGAAAGGGTTAACACTCAACCTCGGTAAGGAGAACCGATTAGATGAAATCAATATTTAGCAGTAGCGCCCTGCTGGTTTCGGCGCTTCTTTTGAGTCTTTTGCTCCTTTCAGCCCAGCCCTCATTAGCAGAAACCCTACTTTCGAATTTCCAAAAACAAGCGGTTCAGCAAACAAGTCAGCAACCAGCCTCCGCCGGAGTGGTCTCTGTTCCGACAGGTGGTGACGAGAAACTCAATGGCGTAGCGAGTGAAACAAACGAAATCGCTCCGAAGAGCGCGGTTCGTACTTCAGTCAATCCGATCGCTCCCAAAGCGGCGGTGGAAAACCCGAATGCCGAGGGCGTTCATTATGTCGCGACCGCCTACAGTCTTCGCGGCAAGACGGCCAGCGGCAGATATGTGAGTCAGGGGATAATTGCTGCGGATCCACGTATCCTACCTCTTGGTTCGCGAGTAAGGCTGGAGGCGGGACCCTGGAGCGGCGAATATTTGGTGGCCGACACCGGCGGCGCGATTCGCGGGCGCAAAATCGACATTTGGACCCCGAGTTCGCGTGAGGCGATGAGATTTGGTCGCCGCAAAGTTAAGCTGACGGTACTCAGTTATCCGGCAAAACGAGTATCAAAGAAACGCTTTTAGCTTTAGAAATCAGGCTTGAATTACCGACGGGCAAAGGGTCAATCCTTTGCCCGTTTGGTTTATTGGGATCGCCGGGCGTCCGCCCGCTGTGCGCCATGTGACTACGCTGCAAGGATGATTCGCGCTTCGCGATCAAAGCGGGCGAAAGGCCCGCGGTCCGCCGTTCGTGTTAAGATTGCCCACCGCTTAAGTTTAAAGAATCGAAGGGTTCCAGATGGCCGTTTCTCAGCAGCCGGCTACTGCCGACAGCAGCCAACAACAGATTCCAGTGCCCGAGTCGTTGGTCGAGGTAACTCGCGGCGCGATCACCGAATCACGTCACCGAGGTCACATCGTAGCAGCTGAACCTGACGGACAAATCGTCGCCTTCCTGGGCGCGCCTGAAACCGTCACCTTTCTTCGCTCCTCGGCAAAGCCCCATCAAGCCATTCCCCTCATCGTCTCCGGCGCCGCCGATCATTTTGGCTTTAACGAAAGCGAGATAGCACTCGCTTGCGCGTCACATAGTGGCGAAGCTATCCACACCGAAATCGCAGCCAGCATGTTGCGCAAGATTGGTCTTGAGCCCGAAGCCTTGCGCTGCGGTGTGCACGAACCGTTCAGCCCAGACGTCACACGCGAACTGCGCACCCGCGGCGAACAGCCAAACGTTCTGCAGAACAATTGTTCCGGCAAGCATGCAGGCATGCTGGCCCTCGCAAAGTTTCTAGGAGCGCCAACCGAAACTTACGATCGCGCGGACAACCCGGTGCAACTGGCAATCGCGGCCGTCGTCTCGCAGTTTTCCGACATTGGTCTGGAGAATATTTCCGTGGGAGTAGATGGGTGTGGGGTTCCGGTTTTTGGGGTCACCATGAAAGCGATGGCTTTGATGTACGCGCGACTCGTCGGGCCGCCGAGCACATTTGACGCGGCCACGCGCGCGGCCTGCGCTCGTATCGTGGCGGCGATGACAACGCATCCGGAACTTATCGGTGGCACGAAAGACCGCTTAGATACAGAGATGATGCGGGCTACTGGGGGAGGCTTGATTTCCAAAGTGGGCGCCGAAGGAGTTTACACAGCCGGTATCCTTCCTTGCCCCAGTTGGCCTAAAGGCCTGGGACTAGCTTTGAAGATTGAAGATGGCGACGATCACCGCGCCCGCCCCACCGTAGTCATTGAATCGCTGCACCAGCTTGACGTGCTTACCGATGAAGCACGCGATGCGGTCTCGAAGTATGCATTCTTTCCCATTCGCAATCGCCGTGATGAAGTAGTCGGTGAAGTGCACGCTGCGTTTAGTCTCAATGTAGTAGGTCGCGACTGATGACAACGAGTGGTGATAACGGCGCGCGCCTGGCTCCGCAACAACCACCACTGTTGCGCGACTCGCGCGGCCGCATCGATGTTGACTCTGTTCCCGACGTGATCCAATGGTTCCTGGACTACGATCAGCGAGTTGCCATCGTCAAACATCCGCGTGTCGAAGAAGTCTTTCAGTGGAAACAGGAGCAGGACCGGCGAGAAGGCGAAGACGTTTTTAGTTTTAGCCGCGCAGAAGATCGGTTGGCGATTGGCATTATTCAGGCGTTGGCTGAGAACACCAACGAGCGTGCCCTGCATGGTTGGATAACGCAACTCCTGCAAGCTCTCGATGCGGCCGCAAAAGAGAACGAATCGACGGCAGATGCTTGCCAGCTCGATTTGCAGAATGCGCCTTCGGTGGTGAAGGAAGCTGACAAGATTCCGGCGCAACGTGGCCGCCAGGATTTTTTAATCAATTGCTGGGTCGAGGC
>JBAPXA010000544.1:0-23324 GCA_049283975.1 Pyrinomonadaceae bacterium
TTCCTGAGGTGTATATCAAAACAGCGAGGTCTTCGGGCTTCGCAACTGGTGAAGCGTCAAGGAATTCCTCAGGCGCGGGGGTAGCACTCCAGTCTTCAAAACGCCCGAGACCATCAGGTTCTGCCAACGGTCGGAGGGCTACTGCTGGAATGTTGTTACCTATTTGCTCGCAGGCAGCGCGAAACTTTTCGACTGATGGAGGTGAGACAAATGCGAGCTTGGCCTGCGAGCCCTTAAGAAAAGCCGCGAGTGACTGCGTGGTTGCCGCCGGATCCATTGGCGTAACAACGGCGCCCCGATAAAGGATCCCCAGATAAGCGATTGCCCAATTCGGATGATTTTCACCGATGAGTGCCACCCGATCGCCGAAGGCGATTTTCTCTTGAGTTAGGCGATAGGCAATACTGCGAATCCGCGCCAGCATCGATCCGAAGGTCATGGTCTGCTCACCCTCGGGCTCGATGAGCGTCATCGCCAGACTGTTAGGGCGAATGCTCGCAGCGGCGACCACTCCTTCGCAAAACGTCTTTGGTGACGCAGTTACCTGCATGGTTCTTTTGACGTTGGACTTGATAAATTTGCTTCTTCGCGGCTAAGAATGCGCCACCATTGGGTCAGTCGTCCATGGAACTAACGAGCGCCGCGTAAATGATCGGCCTGGCAGCCCAAAAATCGCCAGGAATCAAGATATTTCAGAATCAGTCTCCAGAGTGGGTAGGGAACAACCGGGTCCGAGACAAGTTAAGTCAGCCAGCGGCCGTCTCGTTGAGATCCTCTTTTGACCTTCATTGCAAAAATACCCCCAAAAATTGCTGATTATTCGTTACATTGCTCGATTACTGTGATATATGAGTGTCGCAAGGCTTTCAATTCTAACGTCCTATTGGAGGTGTCACACCAGACTATGGCGACCAAAGCGGCAGGCAAGAAGCGCATGACCCAATCCGAGGTTTTCAATCATTTTGCTGAGAAAACCGGGATGAAACGCGGTCAGGTAAAAGAGTTTTTCGACGAACTCTATAACCTAGCCTCGGGTCAGGTTAAATCCAACGGAGAGTTTGTGCTCCCGGGATTCGGGAAACTAGTCAAATCCGAGCGTAAGGCGCGCGAGGGCCGAAATCCTGCGACCGGCGAAACGATTCAGATTCCTGCAAAAACTACCCTCAAGTTCCGCGTTGGAAAAGCTATGAAAGATACCGTGTTACCGAAGAAATAACACGACTTCCCGGCTTTTTCAGAGAAAGCTATAGCGCCGCCCAGGCCCACCGTTGGTGCCCTGGCGCGGCGCTTAGTCTTTTGCCATCACTGAGCTCCCCTTCGCTCCAAAAACACTCCGTTAAAAAAGGGTCTAGAATTTTGCCGAACATTCACCTATAATGCTTAGTTTCGCTGAACAATAAATTGCGTGCTGAGAGACAAGTATTCGTAACTTGTTGGCAAATCGCTGCGAAATGTAAGGAGATTGCATCCTGCGGGTTCAACGAAGCATCTAAAGTTCGCCGATTAAATTTAACCCTGAAACTGGGCTTGAGGAGCAAAAGGAAAAGTGACTTTCGATCGACATTTACCGCTTGAGGAGCGGATCCAGAGAATTGATCATATTCAGGCGCGTCGCTATTCGAAGTTGATGGGCGTCGCCGCCGAAATCGCGACAGAAGGAATCATCCGGCACCTGCGTGCCTGCGATCGCATGGATGTGAATCCAGACACCTCAGCTGTGCGCGAGATAATCGACGACGCCCTCAATGGCCGTCGTGTCTACGCGGAGAGCACCGAGCATCCGCGCGCTGCGTAACCGTCATCCGCCGTTCCCTAATTAGAAAAGAGACCGTCCCCCGGGTCGGTCTCTTTAATTTTTACATAACCCAAAACTAACTCCGCAAGACCGTTGACCTAAACAAGCGGGGCCATGCTAACATCGCGAATCGTCCGAATTTTGTGCCCCTGTAGCTCAGTGGATAGAGCATCTGCCTTGTAGGAGCCTTAATGGGGAAGGTCTTGAGAACTCATTAAGTGGACGACCCCATATGCGGGGACGCCCTGAGAGCCTCTGGTACTCGACACGATGAGTAACAATCCAGAGGATTGGGTAATCCGCAGGAAACCACTGACAGCTTTGATGTGGGATCCTCAGAGACTATACGGGTCGGGACTGCGATGTCCAAGATATAGTCCAGCCAGCAAACCCCTCTTAAGGGGCGGTCAGGGAAAGCCTGATGCTGGAAGCTAAGCAGAGGGCCGCAGGTTCGAGTCCTGCCGGGGGCAAATGCATTTCATCTTTGTGGCGGCTATAGTTCAGTAGGTTAGAACGCTTGATTGTGGATCAAGAGGTCGAGGGTTCGAGCCCCTCTAGCCGCCCCACAAATGACAACCTTATAACTTAATACGTTAACCGTAATGAGCCTTGGTTGTTCTGTTCGTTGAGGTGCCAATAGGTGTGCCAAGTGGGCAAAAAAAGGGCCCGTTTCGCGGCTGAAGCACGGCGTTGGATTGCTGTTGTTGACACCCGCTCTGATCAGGAATAGTCTCCCGAAATAAACGCTTAAGACTTGAGCCAAATGGTTCCAGGAACCCGGCTTCCTCGGAATCACCGCAGGAGGGCGAGGTTCGATGTTGAGAACAGCTTTATCCCGAGTTGTAGTCTCTCTCTTTCTTCTAATTGTCCTGTGTCATGCCGGGAAAGCTGATCCAGTTATCCCAGTCGGAACCGTTTTAGGGGGAACCATTATTGCCTCGAGTAACCCTCTGCAAGCAATTTCAGGGAGCCTGGAGACTTTAGACCACAATGGCAATCCATTCCTTGTTACATTCGCCAGCCAAGGTGGGATGTTGGACTTCTTCGGCGCTCCAGGTACGCCAGTGGTCTTTCAAGCGGGAATAGCAGGAGACGCAGACTCAGGCAATGCCGCAATAAGCCTGATCTTCAGCGGCATCGGTCCAGTAATCCCGAATACCAACGCACCTACTCTCGACTTGATCGGATTCGCCACAATACAATTTTCTGGTTTTGCCTGTCCTAATAACTGTTTAGTTGAAACTCCGTTGTTCAGTTTCTCAGGCACATTCAGCGGACCTGTTGCCTTACATTTCACAAGCTTCGATTTAAATGGCGAAACAAGGTATCAACTGCGAACCGCCACTTTTTCTACTTCGACTGTGCCTGAACCTCAATCTCTGTTGTTCTTTGCCACTGGACTCGCCGCCACTTCCGTACTCGTTCGTCGCAAGTACAGCCGACGCCGTAAATAGGTTTTCGGACCGATTGTTGACCGAATCAACATCTCACCTTATAAAGAATCTGTGTGCGAATAGTGTGCGAACACCCACCATCTTTTGGCCTATCCCTGGGCAACGCAAGAGCGGCTTCGCTTTCAATGCAAGAAGTCTAGTTACACCTACTATAAAAGAGGTAACAGTTACTACTCACCGCGGTAAGAGGTAACTCTAGTAACAGCGGTAACAAATGGACTATGACTTGAGTTTACTTGAGCCTGGATGGGCGCTATTAGCGTTTACGGTGCGAAACACTGCGAACAGAACGAACAGTGGAAACACTGCGACCACTCTCTTTCCCTTCTCTCGTTGTTCGCTAAAATAAAAAGCGGTGTGCCAAGCAGTGGGCCAACAGCTCCTGGCAAGACTCTTTAACACTCGACACAGCAAAGAGAGTCGCTAACTAAATGGCGGTATCTCTAAGGTGTCACACGTTTTCCGCCCGCTCAAAGTAACAGGTCGTACAGGGTGCTTAACTGTCACGAGAGGTGTCCGGCACGAAAGTACCATTTACGATTGCGCCTTCAGCGACCGTTAACAGCCGCGTTGAAACCCTGCCGGTTACATCTGCCGTCGGGCCGAGCACCACTTCCTTACTTGCATTGATGTCACCCTCGACCGTTCCGTTTATGTTTGCCACCGCGACATTTATCACTGCCTGTTTGAGGTGCGCACCGTGGCTAACTATTAGGGTGCCATCGACGGAATCGACATGCCCGGAGAACTGTCCATCAATGCGCAGCATCGATCTGAATTGCACTTCACCGGAAAAGTTCAACACATCGCCGACGAAGCCAAGCCAATTGTCCTGGGGTGTTTTTATTCGCTGGGCACTCGCAGCGGTTCTGGCAACAGCTCCACTACTCACCGCTCTGTCCTTTCAGGTTTGCTTTGTTTCGATTCAAAACTGCGGTAGGGATTGAGCGCCTCCGCATGCTCATTCAAATCTCAAGATCGGGAGACGTCCGTCAACGAAGGTCTCACCATAACACTCCGGCCGTTCTTCAACTGTTATGATTCGGTTGCCTTTCTGAGGCGTAGGATCCTGGAGAGTCGACTTGCCGCGCGGTCTTAACCGCGAGCAGGCGACCTAATTAAGGCATACCAGCCTCTCGGATGACACGGAATGGGTGAAACAGTATATTGGTCTCAGACAACGCTCGATAACTGAAGCTCAGATCCAATTTCATATTTCAATCAAGCAGGAGATATCCATGCCCGACGAACAACGAGTCGCTAATAATTCCCAAACCTTCGTGGTAGATGCCGATAACTTTACGTTCGAAACTTTAGAACAAGAGAACGGCCAGGCCACCGTTGTGCGTTTTGCCCTGGATGATCCGCGTTATCACGCAGGTGATGTACTGCTGGTTCTTTCAGGAAGTGAGATTCATTTTCACGGGATGATCGGCAGCCTGGCGGAAGGTTTGGCGATTGCCACCGATCGACGGGGCTCGCTGCTAGCAGCAACGGTTCAATAACTCTCGACTAATCCGATCCAACCTCAGCGTATGTAGCCGGCCGGGTGTTCCAACTCGACTCCAGGTGTGACAGAGCGAATTTTGATCCGATGAAATCCCTTGTCGAGGTGTGTCGAGAGATAGGTGAGCGCTATTTGCGTTTCCAGTGATGAGGTGAGGTTCTTCAAGAAGGGATCAAAGCTGACCGGAGCTCCGGTTCCTTGAAAGAACGCGCGACCACCGGTCTCGTCCGCCAATCGTTGAAGCGAGCTTTGCGCATTGGCAGTCAAGATCGGATTCTGCGAGGCAACTGAAGGTGAATAGAAGGCGTAGACGGCAATGCCCCGCCTTTGCGCGTCATTGATCGCTCGTTGCAAGTCAATGCTCTGACTGGCTGAACTCGAATCAATACCTCGTGAAATATCCAAGCCGTCTGATACCAGAAGGATCGCACGCCGCCCCGACGGTTGCGCGTCGAAGCGTTTGATAGCGTCAATTACTTCGATGTAGGGACTACTTGGACCAGCACTCGCCACGCCCAATGGCGACCTCAGAGCCTTCGCCGCCTTCTCCAAATCAGTCGTAAATTTTTGCCTCACCTGGAGCGAACCCGTTCGTAAATATCCCACCAGCACTCGAGAGTTCTTAGGCAGGCCGCGAATGAATTCTCCAATCGGCTTCACTTCGTTGGCGACCGACTGAACTAGATCATCCTGGATTAGCACTGCGAGGGTTAACGGTGAATTGTTACCAATGGCGCGCACTGAAAGTATCGTTTGGGGATCACCATCCTCGCTCACTGACAAATCAATCATTTGTAACTCTGGTTCCGGCTTCAGTCCTTTGACGCGAATGCCCACTGGTATCGTCACTGGCCGGGCGCCGCTAGGAGTTTCATCCCCTGACACAATCCTCGTTTGAGCGTTGATTGGCCGACGGCCATCGTTTCCCAAACCAAAGGTAAGAATTAGAGCCGCAAGCGCTACTGCTTTTTGACTAAGCCTCATCAGTACTCCTCACGTGCCGAACGTGCACGCATTATACAGTCAGAAAGCCGGATTGTTGACTTGCATCGCGACCGGATCGGGGCTGGCGAAACCTGCTGGTTAACCGCTAACATCGAACCGCGCAGTCTGGTATGACAGTCACAACGGAAGTTGGCGTTTCAATTCTTATGACCCAAGCCGGCAAAGGCAAACTCGAAGCTGGGGATCAACGGCTCGCCCAAATCCTGAAATGGGTCCCCTGGCTGTCATTTCTGCTGATCTCCTTCGGGGCTCCTCTGCCCCTCTTGTTCTTCTATTTGAGAGCTGATTCAACGGAAACTTCGGCCATTTTCCTTCTGCTGGCGCTCGCAGCCTTGGGGGTCGGAGTAGTAATTGGCACCGTGGTATTGATTCTGTTCCTGCTATACCGCCGGCGCTGGTATAGCCGGCTCCGGGACCGTCTCGCGGCAGACGGCATTACTGCCTCAGAGGTTACCTGGTTTACCTCAGAACTGACTTCGGAAGAGCGGCTGAGCTTAAGTGAGATTCAAAAAACCAACCCGCTGTTGGCCGACGCCTATCAGGAAACGTTGGCTTCCAGGCTAACTGCGACGCGCATACTTGCGCGTTCAAAACGGGAGCTGCTGCGCGTGGGCAGACGCATCAACAACGCTCGCGCGATAATCGACGCCGATACTTCGGGATTGGTTGCCGATCTTGAGGCCGACCGGCTGCAATTGGAGAGTTTGAAAAGCGAGTCCACCGCCCGGCTAGCCGAGGCAAAAGCCCGCCTGCAAATCATCGAGGCGGCGGCAAGCCGAAGCCTTAGCCAAAATGAGACGGACCTAATGCTAAGCCGCTTGAGCGTGGCCCAATCGCAACTGCCATTGGCAATCGAGATGGCAAAACTTGAACGACAGGCTGCAAACGAGGTCAATTTGCGACTCGATCAATAATCAACTCAAACGGCCCGCCTTCTTATTTCCGTCTCAGCTAAAGGTGCCAGTTCAGCCAGGCAGTACACTCCCGGGGCGCAGCGCACGGCAAATCCTTCATCGACCAACGCCCAGTTTCCCAATCCAGCATCAGCTCGGGACAAGCCGGTCGTCCGTGCCAACTCACCGGCAAGTGTTAGTTTCGCCCCGGCGAGGTAAGCGCGGGCGATTTCCCGCAATGCGACTTCCCTGCTGACCCTTTTCCTTAACTCATTGGGAAACCGCCCTTCTGATAGGGACCAGATATACGTGAAGCCCGGTTCATAGACCACTTCCGAAGGAATTACCTTCAAAGTTTTCTGAAGCTCGTCGATAGCTTTGTTGAATTGCGGACGACTCGAGATTCCGCTGGCATCGCGCAGATCGCGAGTCCCCATTTCCCATTCACGCCGCAAGACTTTCAAAACAGCGCGCGCGCCATCTGAGAGCACGACAGCCTCACGATCCCTGGGTACGCCCCAAACCGCGTTGAAGTGAGAGATGAGTCGAGGCGCAATGAAAGTGGTGCGCGCTCTTGCTAACTTCGCGTAGTAGATTCTTCCCCTGCGGATTACCTCATCCTTAATGGTCCAAGCCAACCTACACTCAGGATCCTTCTGCACATTGCGCGGCAGATGGGCATCGCGCCGCCCGCAAACAGCGATGTAGAGGGATGGACCGGATTGCCGCCGATCAGTTAGCGCGCTACAAAAGCCGACCTCTTCAATGAATGATTCGGCGGTCGCACGGTCCTCGACCCGGCTTTCCGCCTCCCGGCGCCAAGCCCGGTCGCGGAGAGTTTCAATGGGCTCAGGAAGTACAGAACTTGTAGCCACGCCAGTCTTTCATATTGACCAGGTTCGGTCGTCAGCCTGACCGAACCGGTCAAACCAGCACCTCGGTCCAGTGAAGTCGAAATCACCACAAATCCTAACAAAACAGACGTTATTGAGCGAAAAGGCCCACTGGCATAACCGTTGCCAAATTAGGGCTGCCGCAGGCGTGTCAACGCCCCTGGCAAGTCGCATTAATGAAACTGAGGAAACTTGATATGAAGCCAACAACAAGATCGCCGCTGACATGGATCACCAGCCTCGCACTGGTCTTCTCACTCTGCTGCGGCATCATGATAACTGACAACGCTCACGCCGCCTCGAAGGGCAGCAATGGCAGCGAAGGCAAGCAGCATCAGAAGCTGGCTGATGACCTTCGTGATCGCGCCCGTGATGCTGCCCCTGATGAGACGCTAAAAGTCATCGTGCAACTGAACGGTGCAATCAGCGGCGAGCTTAACGGTCTCCTGCAAAGCAACGGCATCAAGATTAAGAAGCACTTTGCCTCTCTTAACTCTCTGGCAATAGAACTTCTGCCCAGCGTTGTCGAATCCCTTAGTCAGTTTGAAGAAATCGAGTTCGTCTCAGTTGATAGCGAGATTCGCTCCTTCGGCGGTCATGTCGCCCATACCACAGGCGCCGACAATGTCCGCAGCATGGCGACCAGCGGCGCCCTCGATGGCACCGGCATCGGCATCGCGATCATCGATTCCGGCATTTACCCAGCTCACGTAGCGTTTCTTGAAGCAGCCGGAAGCACCCGCTCCCGGATCGTTAAGAGCGTTGATTTCACTGGGGAGAATCGTACCGATGATCCTTATGGCCACGGCACTCACGTGGCTTCGGCCGCTGCCGGAAACGGTTTAGTGTCTGGCGGAAAGTATATCGGCATCGCGCCTAAAGCCAACCTTGTCAATCTCCGCGTGCTTAACTCTCAGGGCGTAGGAACGGTATCGGGTCTTCTGGGCGCCCTTGATTGGTTGCTAGCGAATCGCAGCACTTACAACGTTCGCGTTGCGAATGTGAGCTTAGGCATGCCCGCCGTGAACTCCTACCGCACCGATCCAGTTTGTGTGGCGGTTCGCCGGTTGGTGGATGCCGGTGTGGTCGTCGTTACCGCTGCCGGAAACAACGGAAAGAACAGCGTTGGTCAGAAGATCTACGGTCAGGTCCACTCACCCGGAAACGAACCCTCGGCGATTACGCTCGGCGCCGTTGATACGAAAGGCACCGACAATCGCGCTGACGACTCTATTGCGACGTACAGCTCGCGCGGTCCCACGCGCAGCTACTGGGTCGACGTGTTTGGTCGCAAGCATTATGACAACTTAGCGAAACCCGACTTAACGGCTCCCGGAAACAAGTTGATCTTTGCCATGTCGCCGAATTGTTTGCTGGTGCGACAGGATCCCACACTTGATGCTGCTGCTAGTCCCAATGTATACCGCGATCAAATGAAGCTCAGCGGAACTTCAATGGCGGCCCCAGTCACTGCGGGAGCTGCAGCTCTAATGCTCCAGGCAAATCCCAAGCTCACGCCCAACATGACGAAAATGATTCTCATGTATACGGCGCAGCAGCTTGCCGGATTCAACATGCTCGAACAGGGCGCCGGCGAATTGAACATCGACGGTGCAGTTCGACTGGCAAAGCTTGTCCGCCAGGACCTGCCCGCAAGCCCAGCATTGGGTACGACCCTGCTTACCGGGGCAGCCCCAGTAGCAACTTCGACGATTAGTTATGGCTCGTCGAATTTCACCTTCACCTGGGCCCAGGGCATCGTCCTCGGAAGTACCTTTGCCACTGGCACCAGCCTGATTACCAAGTATCAAAGAATTTATGCGCAAGGTGTGCTGATCGGCGACGGCGTTCTCATTGGCGACGGCGTGCTCATCAGCGACGGCGTCCTGATAGCCGACGCCACGAAACTCACAGGAGTCTTGATTGGCGATAGCATCCTCAAAAGCACTGGAACGACGTTGGGAGCCGGCAGCATCTTCCTGAGCACCGGAGTACTCCTTGGTGACGGAGTGTTGCTTAGCGACGGCGTGTTGTTGAGTGACGGTGTGTTGCTCAGCGACGGCGTGTTGCTTTCTGACGGCGTGCTTCTTAGCGATGCGATTGTGCTTGCGAACATAGCGCTGGTTTCCGGAGACAATACGACCTGCATGCCAACACTAGAAGACACGGGAGTTGATTACATCGGGTACTGAGTTCTGTATTAAACGACCTTGCCTGTAACCAACCTTTACGAGGACAAAGACGTGTACCAACAAATCCCCACGGCAAAACTCTACGCCAGCGCATTTGTGCTGCAGGAAACTAAGACTTTCCAGGCATTCAGCCTAACGAATGACGCGGAAACTGAAGTCTTGAACTTTCTCGCGGAGCGTCCGCTGCACACAGTTATCCTAACCGGCTTTGTCCGCGATAACGGACTGGTTTCACCCGCTAATCGCGGCACTTTCTATGGCGTTCGCAATAGCCATGGCGAACTTGAAGGTGTTGCGCTGATTGGTCACGCAACGTTGATGGAGACTCGCACGGAACGCGCGGTAGGGGCATTTGCCGACATTGCCAAGCGTTGTTCTTCAGCTCATATGATTTTAGGCGAGCAGGAACGTATTGCGGAGTTTTGGTCTCACTACCAGGCGGGCGGTCAGCAAATGCGCCTCGCCTCCCGTGAGTCGCTTTTTGAGTTGCGTTACGCGATTGAGATGGAGCAGGAAGTAACCGGGCTGCGACGCGCTACGCTCGCTGAGTTGGAACTGATAGTTCCCATTCAGGCGCAGATGGCAGAAGAGGAGAGCGGTATTAATCCGCTAGAGAGCGACGCCGAGGGCTTTTGGCAACGTTGCCGGAGACGCATCGAACAGGGACGGAGCTGGGTTCTGGTCCGAGATGGTGACCTGCTCTTCAAAACCGACATCATTTCAGACACCGAGGAGGTAATTTATCTTGAAGGTGTTTGGACAAGCGAGAAGCTACGAGGAACGGGACACGCCATTAAATGCATGTCACAACTCGCAAGGAAGCTGCTGCAACGCACAAAAGCGATTAGCCTCCTGGTTGATGAAAGGAACATGCGCGCCCAGGTCTTTTATCGCAAATGCGGATTCAGGTTCCTGACTACTTACGACACAATCTTTTTGGAACAGGAAGGTGAAGTAAACATTAACTAAGCCCAGTAAGCTTCTGCCCCAATTACTTGGCCCTCCCAACCTCACGAACGGTCTCTCCTCCGAGGCCAGGATTTACGTGGCAGACTCACCAAAATCAACGCGAATCTTCAAATCGTTCTTCTGGACAACTCTGGTCGCAGCCGGGCTGATTTCTGCTTTCTGCGTTAGTCGACTCGAGTTCCAACTTTTGGATCTGCGTTTTGCCATCATCGTCCTGATCACGCTCCTCATCAGCTCGCGCATAATCATCCCCATCCCCCGCTTCAGCGCCCACATCTCTGTTTCCGACACCTTTATTTTCTTGATTCTGCTGCTTTACGGCACTGACGCGGCAGTCCTGGTGGCCGGAACTGAAGCCTTACTTTCGTCCCGTCGCTTCAGTAAGAAGGGCGTCACGATATTTTTCAATTGGGGTTGTGCCGTGTGCTCCTCCTTCATCACGGCACAAGCACTCCAGTCCTGGTTTGGCGAAGTTACCCTGATTCGAAACTTGCCGCTCTCGGCGACGCTGATCGGAGCCACCTGTGCCATGGCACTGGTCCAATATGGCGCCAACTCGGGATTAGTAGCCTGGTGCGGTGCCTTGAAGACGAACCAACACTTCTTCCCCACGTGGAGCAAACACTTTCTCTGGACCTCGATCACCTACTTCGCCGGCGCTTCCGCATCCATGATCACTGCGAAGTCAGCCGATCACATGGGCTTTTACGCGGTGATTCTGACGGCTCCAACCGTGGCAATCCTGTTCTTCACCTATCGCACTTACTTGAAGAACGTGGAGGCGGCTGCGGCTCAAGCGGACCAGGCTAAGCAACACGTTGAAGAACTCTCCCACTACATCGCCGAACAGGAACGGATCCGCGAGCAGTTCTCGCAAATAGAAAAGTTGTCCGCCCTGGGTGAACTTGCATCAGGCGTAGCGCACGACTTTAACAACACCCTGGCGGGCATACTTGGCCGTGCGCAATTGCTCACGCGCACCAGCGACCCGGAGAAGATAAAGCGCGGACTGGAAATCATCATTAAGGCAGCGGAAGACGGGGCGAACACGGTAAAGAGGATTCAGGACTTCGCGCGGCAACGAAAGGACCAGGACTTCCAGCTCGTAGCAGTCGATCAAATATTGTTCGACGTGAGCGAGATCACTCGTCCGCGTTGGAAAGACAGCGCGGAAGCATCAAACATCCACATTGGTCTGGCGCTTGAAATCAGATCCAAAGCGCATGTGATGGGGGACGAGTCAGAGTTACGCGATGTCCTCGTTAACATGGTGTTCAATGCAATCGACGCGATGCCGGCTGGGGGTCAACTCACGCTGCGCGTCGAAACCGTGAAAGACAAAGTTGAGATCACGGTTTCAGACTCCGGAACTGGAATGACTTCAGATGTGCGCTCAAGAATCTTTGACCCCTTCTTTACAACCAAAGGCAAAACAGGAATGGGGTTGGGACTCGCCGTGAGTTTCGGAATCATCAGGCGCCATGAGGGGACGATTCACGTCGATTCGGAAGTCAACAAAGGGACGACTTTCCGGATAGTGCTACCGACCGCCAAACCAAGTTCAGAACAGGGCCTGGTCCACGTCGACCGTGGACCACAGGCCAGCGAGTCTCACCAGGTAGCAGTCGCCGAAGTGGAGTCTGATCGCTATCAGCCCTCGATCCTGGTGGTGGATGATGAAGAACCTGTCCGCGAATTGCTCCGCGATATTCTGGAAGCCCACGGTTGCAGAGTCTATCTCGCGCCTGGAGGCCGCGAAGCGCTGGCACTACTCGACGCCCGCAATTTCGACGGCATCTTCACTGACGTGGGCATGCCGGGCATGAGCGGCTGGGAGCTGGCTCAGGCCGTTCGGGTACAGAACCAGCTGATCCCGATTGCGGTAATCACCGGCTGGGGCGAGGCCGTGGGCTCCAGCAAGCAAAAGGAAGCAGGGGTCAATTGGGTGGTAACAAAGCCTTTCAAGACCGAACGAATCTGCGAACTGGCTGAAGATATTAGCAAACTGACGGCGGCCGCCAGAAAGCGCGGTGACCTTTCTATCGTAGCGGCTTGAAGTCTCTCATTACCGATCTCGAATGATCTTCCAGTCAGTGGCTTCATCATTCGCTTCATTTGCACTCCTAGGCGCTTGCCGCAAGTGACGCCGGCGGTCTAGCGCACGCTTTACACTCTTCTCGACCACTTCAAGGCGAAAAGGCTTCAAAAGAAACTCGAACGCGCCTAACCGAATCAGGCCCTGTGCATGTTCCTGATCGCTAATGCCGGAAATGATGATTACCGGGGTGTCAGGATACTTCTGGCGTACGTGTCCCAGAAGTTCCAATCCGCTAAGACCCGGCATTGAAATGTCCGTCAATACCAGGTCGTAAGAATCCACTTCTAATCTTGCCAATGCTTGCTCTGCGGTTTGCGCAGTCTGGCAGTCGTGTTCCTCAGACAGCAATTCATAAAGCGTGTCACGAATGGTTTCGTCATCGTCGACCACAAGAATCCGAGACATACAGCTCCTCCTGCGTTAGCTCGCTCAAGTTCTGGGTCAACGCTCAAGCAAATATGAATTTATTTCTAGCAATGTGAGGAAGTCTGGGTTGAGCTTGAATATAGCACGCCTCTGAGCACTATTAAACTTTCAGGCCGGCAACCTGCGCTACCGGCCTGAGTCCTATGAACTAAATTCTCTACTTATCGTGGTGCCGAGGCACGGATGGTAAGTTCGGTTCCTCGCGTTAGGTCCAGATCATCTCGACCCTGGACATAAACCGAGCCTGCACCACCGCCGGCGCCGATAATGGCTCCGATGGCAGCACCCTTTCCACCACCTGCAATCGCTCCGATGACGGCACCCACGGCTGTACCAATCGCTGTCCGCTGGACAGTTTTGGTGGTCTGGTTGTCATCCTGAACCGCGCCCTCGTTGTCGACTTTCACGACGTCGCCATTCTGCATACGAACACTCTCCAAAATACCGGCGAAGCGGTATGTCCGGCCGTCGCGCATGCGAATGTTGTCAAACGTTAGCGTTAGTTCAGACCTTCCCGTAATGCGACCACCACGCTGAAGGTGAGTTACTCTCCCTTCAACAACGGCGCCCTCATAACGCGATGGCTGTTTGACCGTAGCGGTAAACGTCTGACCTTCCCGAGCGGTTTTCGTTGAGAGATCATCATTCAACTCCGCAATCAACGACTCCCCATTAGGAATGATGAATTCGCCGCTGGTGGGAATTGAAGAGTCGTATCCGCCACCTTGAATATCAAAACGCGCGACATCCGCTGTCTTGTCGTAAGTGCTCTGCACCACGACTGGGCGGGTCAGACCACTAACATAAACGCGGCGTGTGACGCTCAACCGCCGGCCGTTATCGATGGGATCGAACGTTACGGTAAAGTCGGTTAAGCGATCGCCACTGGAACTGACAATCAACTGGTCGCCAGTAATTGTCGCCCGAGCACGAATGTTGCGACCATCCTGGGTCTGTTCCACCCGCTCGGTACCATCCGCGTCAAAAGAGATCTGCGGAGCTCGAGAGGAGGCGATGGTCACCCGGCGTCCTCTTAATTCGATAGCTATTTGATCCGGAGATTCCAGCCGAGCGGTTACTTCATCACTCACCCTCTGCCGATCGCGAGAGGGCAGACTTTGGGTCGCGCGATTTGCCGCTTCGCGCGGATCATCACTTCGCGAAGCATCCAAACGATAGGTTCCCGTCAATACATTATCGCTGGTCGACGGATAGGGCGTTGACGTAATGCGTCCTTGCCTCGGCCAGGTGACATTATAAATGCTGGCCAACTGATTCAACTGTACACGCACGGCAGCCCAGTCCTGCTGCACACGTGCATCAAGGCGGCGCCGGTTCACGAAGCGATCGATTAAGGCCGCGCGGTTCAAAACCTCCTGCGCGTCTGACGCGGTCGATTGGCGACTGTTGAAACGCTCTTGCAGCCGATCTACAGCAGCATCATAGTCACGTACAAACTGGTTGATGTTGTCCTCCGCGTTGGTTCCATCCAGCCTGCTCTGATCCAGCGCCGTGTCCAAGGTGTTGCGAAAGGTTGTCGAACGGCTATCGATCCGATTGATTAAATTTCTAACTGATTGATAAGTTCCCCGATAAGTGCGCTGCTGCGCCATTGCGGTAATTCCCGCAAGTAAAACTCCGAGTGCGAAACTTATCGCAATCACTCTTTTCAAGTTGCTCATTTACTTTTCCTCCAATGTGCGGTTTGACTCAGATTCTGCCCAGAGTTCGATCTTGAGTCGGGAGAATGCTGTTGTACTAAACAAGCATTGTGCCACTCGCAATGCCTATCCACTGGACCACTAAGAGCTTTCCAGTTACCACTTACATCTGCACCAAGATCACAGAGAAACAACCAAAACGGTACATATGTTAAACATTTTGCATTACAAACTTACGGAGGCCAGCATGCCTTTTCGTGCCCGGTCCTAACGGTCTCGCAGGTTGTTCGAAGCCGATGCGACGTCCTCGCTCATGTTATTCTGAGCGTGGAGGGCCGGCAGAATGAGCCAGGGAGAAACAAAAGCTGTGATCCACTTTGCTCAGGATGATCTGTTCATAGGCATCACACCGTCTAATCACGCGCTAACTCTGGATACCGATCATGAGCGCTCCTGCGCACCGAGCCCAGTGGAGCTTTTGTTAGTCGCCTTGGGAAGCTGCACCGCGGTCGACGTAATCAGCATCCTGAAAAAGAAACGGGAGCAGGTCAGTGCCTATCGAGTTGAGGTTCGCGGTGAGCGCCGGGCTGACCACCCGCGGAGCTACACTCGGATGGAAGTGCATCACGTAGTCACCGGCCGGAAAATCTCAGAAAAGGCGGTCTCTCAGGCAATCGAATTGTCCGAAACAAAATACTGCAGCGTTGCTGCCACTTTGCGGCCGACCGCGGAAATCGTTTCCACGTTTGAGATCATCGAAGGGTAGGTCGAGGTGGGGGGGACATCTATTGTGAAGTTATCAAGAGCTGTAGCTGCGACGGTCTTAGTCGCCGGCATTGTCTTGTCACTCGCAACCGGTTCAATCGCTCAATCTGCGAAAGACGGAACTCTGGCCAACGTTAGGCGCACCGATTCCCGGGACGGCAACAACAAATTGGTTCGGCTCTCTCCGAGCGAGCACCTGCGCCGCGCAAGCGTCTACATGTCCAACCGTGCGTTCGAAGAGGCGCGCGAACACTGGCAGGCGCTAATTTCCTTCTATCCCGACGATCCAGGCGTGGCGGAAGCATTGCTGGGAATTGGCAGGTCTTACCAGCAGTCGCGACGCTATGCCGAAGCATCCACTACTTACGACGAGCTGTTCAGAAGATTCAGTTCTACGAAAGAAGGACGCGAAGGACTCAATTTCAACGCGGCGGCGTTGTTGCGCATGGGTAAGCCTGGCGAAGCGGTCGAAAAGTACGCGGAATACATTCGGCTCTTTCCCAATGGCGAACGGATCGACACGGCCCATCTAAACATCATCGACACTTTGCGAGAGGCGGGTCGTCCGAGCGAAGCCATAACCTGGGCGGAGCGGACAAGGCAAAGATTCGCCGGCACGGTTACGGAAACGAATGCAGTCTTCGGGAGACTGCGGCTCGACGTGGCCGAAGGTAATTGGAAGCATGCGGTGGCGACTGCGGATGACTTAAGCCGGCTCACGTTTGCCAAGGGAGTGTTGACGACTCGAGCGGAGGTTACGTATCTCAAGGCTTACAGTTTGGAGCGACTCGGAAACCGGCGCGAGGCTTTCAACACCTACGCGGGAATTAACGATGCGCCAGATTCTTATTACGGCGGCTTGGCTCTGGAGCGACTTCCAAATCTGAGCGGTCCTGACACGCAGGAACTCGTGAAGGAGCGCTCGCAGAGATATAAATCTCAGGTCAGTACACTCGCCGACGACTATCCGGCTCCTTACCGCGCCGCGATCGTCAAAGCCGCTAAGGCCAGAAAACTCGATCCGCGTTTTATCCTCGCCATCATCAAACAAGAAAGCGTTTTTAAACCGCTCGCGAAATCTCCTGCCGGCGCGCGCGGGTTGCTGCAACTAACAATCGATGCCGCCCAGAAATATGCCGTGCTTGCTCGCATCAATCAGTTGCGTGAAAGCGATCTCTATCGGCCGGAGACTTCAATCGTGCTGGGCAGCGAGTACCTCGCCGAGCTGGCCAGAATGTTTCCGCAGAACCTCGAACCCGTCGCCGCCTCGTATAACGGCGGCGAAGACAATGTCGCGCGCTGGGTGAAGCGGGCGCGCCACAATGATCCGGGCGTCTTTACTGCGGAGATCGGTTTTGACGAAACTAAAACCTACGTGCAAAAGGTAATGAGCAACTACCGCATCTATCGCGAACTCTACACCCCCGATCTCGTTCCCAGATAAACGGATTGCCGAGTGTCAATTGACGATTGCAGATTTAACTTTCATTCGCCAATTGCCAATCGTCAGGGTTCAGGGCTGAACCTGCGATCCTCGAAACCCGTTGCTCCTTCCCGTCTGCGCAAGGGATCAATGCGCGGATACTTCTGCGGCAGAATTCCCAAACGTACCAGGGCACCGTAGTACTCGTAACGAATGTTGACCTCATTAACAGGACGCGATTCGAGGTCCATGTCGACGAAGCGCACGTCGTTTCTCACCGAGCGGCCAATGCCAGTAGCCGCGTATTCATCATCACTATGCATCGGCGCCTGGCGCTGCTCCCCCCCGGTGGCACCTCTCTCTGTCGATGCGGTTGGAGTTTTTGAGTTTTCGGAACGACGATCGCGCTTACCATCCTCTTCATAAACAGGACGAGGCGGAGTGATCGGGACCGGGCGGTATCCACGCTCACGGAACACCACGGCCGAAATGGCGCCCAGGTTCGCAGTCTGGCCCAGCTTGGCCGCATACGAGTCGCGCTCCGTGGTGAAGTAGAAATGGCGCGCGCGTTCCGAACTCATTTGCCAGCCGGAAACATGAATAGTGCCGTACGGTGCTATTACCCACTTGCTGGCGTTCCAGGCAGTCGTACGGCGCGCATCGATTGAGTTCAGCCCATCAACTGACAAGGCGACGGCGACACGAAACGGATGTGGGTTGCGAATCCTGATCTCGTATTCTGCGCCTTCATGGGCTTCGACGTAACGTCTTCCACGAGCCGCGTATTCCTGAAGTGGCCGCCCGTCGACCAGGATTGCTACATCAAATTCTCGCTCCGGAGCGATATTTCTTCCCTGCGCCTCGCCTGCCAGCGCTCCGACGGCTGCGTCCGCGCTTTCCGTTCTCCCGGCAAGCAGCAGTACTCCACTAACAAAAGCTGCCATTGCTACAGAGCCAACTATCGCGAAAATCTTTTTCATGGTTTGTCTCCCCACAAGAATTACACCTGTGACCTGTAGGAAGAACGGCTGCGCGCCGCCTGTCTTGCGCTCGGGAGGGCGCTTTTTTAGACTTTGTTTCTGACGTTGAGTAATACCCCCATGGCAGCTACAATAGCCCGCCAGACTTAGCCAGAAGTGGATCTATTGCGGCAACCCCAACGACTTAAGAGCAAGAGAGAGGATTAGGAGAGGCCGATGGAGTATGTACTGACCGCAACAAAGACCGAAGCCCGTGCGGGTTCTTATTACGATAAGATCGCTGGTCTTTATGAGTTGACTTTTAAACTTAACGGGTACGGACGGTCGCTCGACGAATACTTCGCCAATCACCCACTTCCCATTTCTCGCGGAGCAAAGATCCTGGACGCCGGTTGCGGCACGGGGTTGTTAACCTTGGCCCTTCTCCGCGCTATTCACTTCCCCGTAAACATAACAGCTCTCGATTTGTCGGCTACCTCAATTGAGGCGGCGAGACGGGCTGTTTGTGACAGCCCGGTGCGGACGCGGGACGCCAGCTTTACCCAGGGAAATCTTTTGTCACTTCCCTTTGCTGACAACACGTTTGATATGGTGGTGACGAGCGGAGCGCTGGAGTACGTGCCCCTTTCAGACGGCATGAACGAACTAGCCCGTGTAATCAACCCCGGTGGTCATTTACTGCACATACCGTGTCGGCCTTCTCCGGCCAGCACCCTCCTGGAAATTCTCTTTCGCTTTAAGCACCATCCACCACGTGAAGTGATGCGGCAGACCGAACGCCATTTCGAAATGGTGCACCACTATCGCTTCCCACCCTTACAGATCATCGGCTGGAGTAAGAGCGCAATACTCGCCCAGAAGACCTAAGCCGGTCTTCAACGCACAAGTCGAATAATGCGATCGTCATCTGCGGCAGGTGATCCGCGACCATCGCGGTTGGATGTAGAGAAGTAGATCGCGCCGTCTGGCCCCTCGACAACTTCGCGAATACGCCCATACTTCCCGGCCAACAAATTTTCCTGACTAACAACCCGCCGGCCGTCAAGCACTACGCGAATGATCCGCTCGCCCCGCAGACAGCCAAAGAAGAAGTTATTACGAAACTGCGGGAAGACATTGCCACGATAGAACAGCGCACTTCCCGGAGCACATGCCGGTGTGTATTCCAGTAAGGGCGACTCGAGTCCCTGGCGAGTTTGAGTGTGATGAATGAGCGGCCAACCATAATTCTTTCCGCGTTCTACAATATTTACTTCGTCACCCCCGCCGGGCCCATCAAAGCCGGAAGGTCCGTGCTCGGTTTGGAACATCAAGCCAGTCCCCGGCTGCCAATCCATTCCCTGCGCGTTGCGATGTCCAATCGACCAAATCTCCGGCCGCACATTCTTCTGATTGATAAAAGGGTTATCGGTAGGAACGCTGCCGTCGTCATTAAGTCGCAGGGTCTTGCCGGCGAGCGAGTCCAGCCTCTGCGCAAGTCCGCGCTCGGTGGCGTCTCCGGTGGTGACATACAGTTTCTGATCGGGACCGAATCTCAAACGACAGCCCGCGTGAAACTGGGCCGCCGGAATATTTTCGATAATTACCTTTTCCTCAGTCAGCCCCGACGAAGTTTCGCGCAGCCGAACCACTCTGACTTGCTGACCATCCCCCTTATGCGCATAGGCGAGATAGAGGAAATGGTTCGTGCCAAACTGCGGATGCAGCGCCATGCTCATCAAGCCACTTTCGCCAGAAGGTTCGACGTCGGGCACCACAAAGAGCGGTTGGGTCTTCAGTTGACCATTTTCGTAAACGCGAACCCGACCGGGACGTTCGGTGAAGAACATGCGACCGTCAGCTGCCCAAACGATCGACCAGGGTACTTCCAGGTTGGACACTACCGTCTCGACGCGAAAGCTTGTTTGCGAAGTGGCGGCGACTTCGGTTTCTCCAACCCCGCGACCTGGTGGAGGCTGGCTACACGCCAATCCTAGACTCAAGGAAATTATAGTGAAGCAGATTAATAAAGATATTTGTTTCATATCTTGTAGAGAACTCCCACGCCATCCTTTGCACAGCAGCTGGGGAGGTAACGGTCGGCCCGTCCCGTTAGGGACGAAACGTTTATAGCCCAGTGCAAGCTCAATCAGCATCCAGCTCCGTTAGAGCGAAATGTTCGATCTTGCGCCCCGATGGGGCTCCTTCTCTAAATCCAATCTCGTTCTATAAACATTGGGCGCCTCCGGCGCTGACTCTTAGTGCAGAGCTAAATCGACACCAGGTCTTGAAACGCTAAGCGTCAAAGCTTTGCGCTGCAAACCTCGCTGGAGGCAAACCTAAAATTGATTGGGGGGCTTAGTGCTGAATGTATTCGTGTAGCAACTTGATCTCGTCGCCTTGCTCGCTCAACTCGACCCGCATCAAATCGCGCATCGAAAGCATGCCGACCCAACGCTCACCATCGACAACCGGCAAATGGCGCGTGCCGATTAGCTCCATTCGCTCAAGGGCCTGATGCGGAGTCTCGTCGCACCGGATCACCGCGCGCAACTCGCTGGTTACCTCGCCGACGTGCAGCGAAGCAGGGTCTCGCTTTTGTAAGACGACTCGCTTAACAACATCGCGTTCGGAGAAAACGCCGAGCAGCTTTCCGCCGTCATCAACCACGCAGACCGCGCCGATATTTCGTGACGCCATAAACTCTGCGGCATCCTGGACAGTCGCGGACGACTTCATCGAGTAAGGCTCACGGTTGCGAATCACATCTCTGATTAGCATCATGGCGCAGCTCCTGATTGGTTTTGTTCGGGTGCGGAAACATTATAGGCGTGCCGTGGCGTTCTGTCTCTAGTGAAAAACGCAAAATGAAGGAGGCGAAAGGAAGCAGGAAAAAGCCAGAAGGCCGGCCAGCTATTCAGCGTTACACATGGTTGGGGTCGGGAAGCATAGTTTCGTCCACGGTTGAGTTCATCTTATCTAAGCGGAGGCAAGCCGCCCTTCCTTACTGCACTTTACCCAGCTGCAGCCTTCTGACTTCGGACTTCTGTTCCTCAGAACAACGAAGGTTGAGAGCTCGGTCTGACGAAGGTTGTGGTTGATTCGGTGGCGCGCAGTGTCTTCTTGTTGAATCCGAGCCGCTCACAATGAATTTTGAACAGACGCTCGGTCGCTTCCCAGTACTGCCCTTTGCCGCGCATTCGCTCACCGAAGACACTCGAATTCATCTTCCCTTCACGTGCCTCTTTGATCCGGTTCAAGATGCGGTTTGCCTTCGTCGGCAGTAGCTCGTGCAGACGTTCCTGAAAATAAGGAGCGACACTGCCAGGTAGTCGCAACATATTGATGAAGGCGAGCGTTGCCCCAGCATCTTTTGCTCGCTTGAGCAGCTCAGGAATGTCTGTTGTCAAACCGGGAATCACGGGCGCAATGCCTATTCCGACTTTGATCCCGGCAGCGGCTAAATCTCTCATCGCATGAAAGCGCGCCTCCGGAAGTGGCGCATAGGGTTCGACTGCACGTGCCGACTCGCGATCCGTGAAAGGAATTGTGAAGAAGACTCCGAGACGTGCATCGCCTGACAGCTGCTGTAAGACGTCTATGTCGCGTCGTATCAGCGCCGATTTTGTAATCACTCCCACCGGGTTGCGAAACTCCGCGCACACCTCCAAACAACGTCGCGTCAGCCGGTAATGAGCTTCGAGCGGAATATACGGATCAGACGTAAACGAAAACACGATCTCGTCGCCCTTCCATGAAGGCTTCAGCAACTCCTTACGCAATAGTTCGGGAGCGTTCACTTTCACCACAATCTTGCGGTCGAAGTCTGTGCCGGCGCCGTAGCCGAGATACTCATGAGTCGGCCGGCTGAAACAATAGGTACAACCGTGAATGCAACCGCGGTAGCAGTTCAGTGAATAGTCGAAACTGACGTCGGGGCTGTTGTTATGACTGATGATGGTGCGCGTGTCAGTCTCTTCAAAGACTTCCAGCTTGGTTTCCGGAGGTTCGCCCAGCCACTCGACCGAATGCGTAAGCCAGGGATTGGGAGGATTTGCCACGTACCGCATAGATGCAACCTTGTCCTATCTATGCAACAGAGTATAGCAAAGGACGCGAGAGTTTGCCCAGTGGTTCTGATTGTTTCCAAATCTCCCGCCGCTGAGCCGCCAAGTCGCAGAGACCCAGAGGATGGTTGGTCAGTTTCCAGCAGCTTTTTGTTCGGGCCCTTTGCTGCGTCCAATGTTGACCTAATCAATCAACCTGGCTGTTTATGTCTTCCTCTGCGTCTCTGCGACTTGGCGACTTTGTGGTTAACTCGCGAGGCAGTGCCCCCACGGGGGGACGCCCTTACAAAGTCCAGGTGACAAAGAAGAATCGATATTTATCGGGATCCTGCACGGTGATGAAGCGGCCGCCCCACCCTTCGTCAACCGGCGGCTTCACTTCAACATCCCTCGTTCGAAGGTATTCGTAGTATTCGTCGACGTCGGCAACGCCTAGAAAAAAATGCGCGCCTCGTCCCCGGCGCAACATCGTTTCAAGATTCTGAGCCAGGGTGATCTTCAAATCACCCGCGCGCAGCGTCGCCATTGGCGGTTCGCTCGTTGAGTTATTCGACTCAATCTCCAAGCCTAGCTGACCGTTGTAAAAAGCTAACGACTCCTCGAGGTTGTTGACCTCGAGAAACAACAAATCCATTCCTTTGATCTTGATTTGCACCAGAACCTATCCGACGCTGGTTAAGAGCAGGTACACACCATAGCTCGCCACTGCCACGGCGGTCCAGAACATCGCTTCCTGCGCCGAGCGGTATCGCTTCACTGGGTTGCTTAGCGGTAGCGACGCGTTCGCTGCCAGCATCGCGCTGTGAGCCATCAGAATGCCAAACAAGATCACGAAGACCGCCAGAATTACTAACGGCCACAAAAACCAAATCCATTGCACGCGGACCAGAAATAGGAGAAACAGTCCGACGAGCAGACAAAGAAACGAGCTTAGAAAATGACCGAAGAGGCCAACGTCCTTCGCTGCGGGCGCAGACACGATCGTACTGCCCGCAGCAATGGGTCTGCGGCGCTGGCGGTCGTACTCATGTCTCGTCGTTTCATCTTTGAGGACATGATAGGCCTCATTAAGCGACTTCATTCCCTCTTCGCTGCCGCCACGATCTGGATGTAGCTGAGCGGCGCGGCGCTTGTAGAGTCGCTCCAGATCCCGGCTCGTCGTTTCTTCATCGGCACCGAGGATCGCGTAATAGTCTTTGCTGAGATCGGATTGGCTC
>JBAPXA010000545.1:0-29913 GCA_049283975.1 Pyrinomonadaceae bacterium
GGTTAGAATTAGCCGTGCCTGCCATCCTGAAAACACTTCAGTGCCGAAGGGATACTATTCACGCAGAACACGCAAATGATAAGGATCAGGGTCAGTTCTTAAAGGAACATTAACCGCATACTCAATCGCCTCCGCAACTGACGCGAATGGTCCCGCCGTCGACGAGAGTGTCGATCTCTCCCCCCGCAAGGCTCTGCGAATCCTGGTGCGCAGCGAGAGTCTGCCACGCAAATCTTTCAGCCACTGAGGTGGTAAAGCCCTATAACCGGTGGCCTTCAGGAGAGCTTCCATTTCACGCTTGCGCTCAGAATCCTGTATCGATGAAATGTTGCTCGCGTTTCTAGCCAGGTACTTGACCAGATCGATCTCAGGAAACTTGCTACTGCCTGTCTCTCGCTGTACCAGGCAATACTCCTGCAAGACATAATTGGCCGGGGTCTCGAACTCCGGCACGGGAACAAGACTTGTTGCAACTGTGTCTGGCGCCAGATTGGCAATAAAATCTCGGTTGGCGTCCGTTGAGATTCCTATCAGGTTCACACCGTTACTGCGCGGGAGTGCATAGCTCACAAAAGCTGCCAGATCGTAATAAAGAATAGAATCGACTACTTCCAGGCACCGGTAGCAAAAGTTGTAATCTGGCGAGATCGAATCAAAGACATTGCCGAAGCGGGTTTTTATCACCTCAACTACGGACCGCGGCACACAGCAGTTCATCATCCGCGGCAAACAATTGGGCAACACGGACTCTGACGATAGCGAGAGAAGTCGCGACGCCGAGACTTCAACAACTCGTCCTGTCTGGTGCTTCGTCTCAACGAGAATGGGGTCGAGGTGATCAAATATCGTGACCCAGTCGTAGCTAACGACCTTGTCGGGATTACGCTGCGAGATTTCAATGATGCTGGCCAATGCACCGGGTCTGAATATGGACCTGTCGGTTAAATAAATGAAGTGGTCGGCGCGGGGAAGCTGAAGCGCCGGTTGCATCGCCCAATCCCAGTGCTCAGTCATAACCAGTGCCTTTGGTGGTACGACGTAAAGAAGGCGGGGATCCAAGAGCTGACGACAGAAGTCAGCAAGTGCGATCTTTTCACTTTCCGCTGTGGAATTGTCGGAAACCAATACCCGCACATCGTCAACCGGTTCGTTGAGTACCGAGCGAATCGCACTAATAGCCAGGTCCGCACGGTTTCGCGTGGGTATTATGACAACGGTTTCGGATCTCTTTGACTGCACTCTATCCATGACTCGCGGGTGTCGCAATTAACCGAGGCTCACGCTTCGTCGCTTCCTGAAAGACCTCCAGCAGGCCCCTCGCATAATTCTCGATGGTAAATGTTTGTGTGGCCCAGGCTTGAGCTCTTCGTCCCATTTCCATAAGCAGCTGCCGGTCGTGATAGAGGATTTCAATTTTGCGTCCCAGGTCTTGAAAATCCCCCATCTGA
The DNA here is from genome assembly GCA_049283975.1 of Pyrinomonadaceae bacterium. Lineage (GTDB taxonomy): Bacteria > Acidobacteriota > Blastocatellia > Pyrinomonadales > Pyrinomonadaceae > PSRF01. The sequence goes on from JBAPXA010000545.1 coordinate 1,449, forward strand.
AAAATCAAGCCGGTCTCTCTATTTAATATCAACTCGGCGGTCCCGGCGCTATTTGCGCCAACCACAGCTTTGCCAAGCTTCATCGCTTCGATAGTAACCCTCCCGAAAGCTTCGCTTTTCGAGCACATCAAGGCAATGTCGGCCGCTTCAAAATACGAAAAGGGCTCTTTGTTAAAAGCGACGAAATCTACGTGCTGCGAGACTTCCAGCTTCTCCGATAGATCACGAAGTTCCCTACCGTAATCCCGGGCGTCCTGGCCTAAGAGTGTGAGGCGCAACTTGTGCCCTTTCTTGATTAAGATGGCCAGCGCGCGAATGGCATCCTCCTGACGCTTTTCCGGAGTGAGATTGCCAACCTGAATCAATCGCAAAGTTCCGCTCTCCTGTTCCAATCCAGCCGGTTGCGGCGGAACATCTACCGCCTGATAAACCAGCCGCAATTTATCAACCGGAAGGCCACTCTTAAAGTGTTCAAGAACAGCTTTGGAATTGACGATAATTCGCGCCGATAGCTTGTTCATCAGAAACAGACTCAGGGACTCACCGAGATCGAAATATAAGCCATGATCTCGTTGGCCGAACTCATGCACATACCAGATATGTGGAATGCCCGCCCGCCTGGCGGCAAAGGCTCCCGCCGGTATTGTTAAAGTGTTGGAGACTACGACATCAGGGTTAATCTTCTTGAGCAACCGGTAGAGCTTATTGAAAAAATAGATGTTTCGCCCCAGACGTTTGAGTCGATAATCAGCTCTGCGCCCGCGATCGTAGCCAACCCACCAGGCATAAGGAATGATGTGAACCGGGATTCCCAACTCAGTCAAATCGTCCGCTAGTACCCCGGGTGAGGGCAAGACGGTGTGCACTTCGACGCCTCGGTCCCTTAGTCCAGAAACCGCTTCAAACATACTGCGTTCGGCGCCGTAGAGGTCACTGCTATGTGAGATCCAAACAATTCGCAAGTTGCAGACTCGCTAACGTCAATGTAGTAATCTCCCGACCAGCGAGGCCGCTGTCATTGTCCAAGAATGTTCTTGAACGCGCTGCACACGTAACCCACATTTTCTCTGGTCAGATTCAAGCCCGATGGCAAATTGAGTCCAAAGGGACAGATTTCGTAACTGACACGGTTACGCGCGCGCGCTTCATGGGCCTGCGGCAGATGTTCGTAAGCGGGAATTGAACTGAGCGGGTGAAAAAAGGGCCGACAGTCAATTTGCTGCTCGCTCAATTGCTGTTGCAATGCGTCCTTCTCAATTCCGTAGCTGCGATCCAGAACGACTGTAACCATCCAGTAAGCGTTTCTTGCGCCGGGAAGTTCGTAGTTCAAAGTGATTCCTTCGATACCCTGTAACTCCTGCTTGTACCAGGCGAAGATTTCACGCTTGCGTTGCAACAGCTCTTCGATGCGCTCAAGCTGCGCCAAACCGAGCGCGGCCTGCATGCTGCTCATTTTATACTTGTAGGCGATCTCCCTGTTCCAAAAGTGCTTGTCCCCGGGTTGTCGCCCGTGATCGCGGAGGAAAAGTACTCGCTGAAGAAGCTTTTCGTCGTTCGTCACGAGCATGCCCCCCTCTCCCGTCGTCAACATTTTGGATCCGTGAAAACTGAAGACGCCCGTGTCGCCAAAACTTCCAGCCCGCCGGCCTGTATATTCCGCGCCCGTTGCCTCCGCCGCGTCTTCGATAACGGCCAGGCCATGTTTGCGCGCCACCTCGAGCAACCCGTTCATCTCCGGCATGTTGCCGTAGAGATCGACAATGACCACCGCCTTGGTGCGCGATGTGATGCAGACTTCCAGCGTTTCGGCCGAGATGCACCACGTCTGCCGATCAATATCGGCGAAGACGGGTGTTGCGCCGAGGTATGAGATAGGCGCCGCCGATGCAATCCAGGTCGCATCGGGTACGATCACCTCGTCGCCCGGCCCGAGGCCCAGCGTCAGCAGTGACAGATGGATGGCGGAAGTGCAGGAAGGCAGCGCCACCGCGTAGCGCGTGCCCAGGTATTTTGCGAAGGCCCGCTCAAAGCGATCGTTATAAATATTGGCGTTGGCGTACCAGGCATTGGTTACGGCATCAGTGACATACTCAATCTCCTTCTGCGTAATCCAGGGGCCAGATACAAGTATTCGTTCCATCTAATTAGTCCCTTACGCACCGGAGGTAGCCTTCAGGGGCAACCGTAATAAGTAACTTGCTGTTGTACTCATCATCAATTACAAACCGATCATTCGTCATGAGGAATTCCCGCACGGCGGTCTTGGGATTGTTGCCTTTGCCCCAAGGTCTGTCCGGAAAGTAATCCTCCGGCATATCCTCAATAAGCGTGTCGAAAACCACGAGGTAGCTCCCTCTCGTGACGAGCGGCGCGTAGAGCACTAATTCGCGCGCCACATGCTCGTGGGTATGATTCGAGTCGAGGGCTACCATCACACGCTCCTTACCACGGGCGAAGTCCCGCACACTCTCAATTAGCTGCTCGTCAATCGAAGAGCCTTGCATGAGAGCAATACGGTGGGCCAGTGGGTGGTTTTCAATCGCAACCCGATTGTGCTGGCGTATGTCAATATCAATGCCCAAGACCTGGCCGGTGCCGCCAATCAATTCGAGTAGCGAGGCGTAAAGCATAAGCGATCCGCCGCGTGCCACGCCGGTCTCTATGATCAGGTCAGGCTGTACGCGCCAGACGATCTCTTGAATGGCTATGATGTCCTGCGGAAACTGGATAATGGGCCTGCCCAGCCAAGTGAAGTTGTACGAATACTTCAGCCGGGCAACATCTTCAACCCACTTTCGTGAGGCGACATGTAACTGATCTGACTCGCCCAGCAGCCTAATGGATTCCTGCTTTTCTTGCTCAAATGTGTCAGTCATGAGATTCATGCGAAAGCCTACCTCAAATGATTGCGCCGCAAGCACCACACTCGAATAGTTTGAATTGTGTCGGCTATGTCTTTACGGACCGTGCAACGGCGGGCTTTCTCAACGGGGCGATGGTGCCGCCATCGATAGTCGGAACCCAGGAAGGCCAATCCATATTGCCGTCGCCTTTCGAGACATGAATCCTTGAGATGTCGTCCGCGGGGCCGATTGTAGCTGGCAGCGAAACGTCCCGGTGCCCGAAGAAGAGTAGGCCCGGCGGGTCTGTGTTCGGGTCCCAAGGCTGTAAAAGATGCGGCAGACGTATCTCTGGCTCCTCAAGTGTGCTGAAACCGCCGGCTGCGACGAACCCAGCGACGAAATACTCACTCATCCCAAAAACGTCAGCGTAGGCGCAGTTCTGTTCACGCCCGTAAGCGAAGACTGCAGCGGCGAGTTGGCGACTGTGCGCCGGAGCCGCGATAAATTCAACCACTCGCAGCACACGTCCCGCACGACCGGATACGTCCTCAGCGCGCAAGACGGCAATGCCGTCAGGGTTTGACGGCGCGCCCACAGCCAGAAATCTATAGTCGAAATAAGGATGGTTCTCGTATCGCCACGCTAGGTAGGCGTTGGTCCGGTCGAATGCAGTGCTATCTGCTAAAACCCTGGCAGTAAGGGATTCAGCACCTGAGGGCAAGGCCGTGCTGACGTTGATCCGTTGGGACGTTTCGATCGCAGGTATCGTTCGGGCCTGTACGCGCCTGGAGCTTAACGATGACGGTTCGACGGCTAAGCTAAGCGCAGCGTCGGGGTCGAGGATTCCAATCCAACGACTACAATTCGCAAAGTAACGGAAGCCTAATCGCTGGTAGATGGTAAGAGCTGCCGGGGTAACCGACCGGCCGAAAAGAAAATCGAAGCTTTCGGCCATGTAAGTCATCAGCAAAAGCCCCACCCCACGTCCCCTGGCTTCGGGCGCGGAGAGCCAGGTGATGAGATGTGCCGCTTTGAGCGGACGGCCTCGGAAAGAAGCACGCGCCGGAACAACTCCGAGGAAAGACAAGAGCCGCCCCTTCTCAACAGCCACCACGCTCTGGTCCCCTCCCGCCGCTGCGCTGTCAGGGGGCAGCGTAAACTGCCAACGGTAAAAGTCGGGATTCAAGAGCAGACAGTTCTCTCTCCAGTAATGGTTCTCATGAAGTTCGATGACTGCTGCTTCATCTTCGGGTTGAATTGGACGAATGTTTACCGTGCCGTTCATGCTAGCGTCTCGTGTGTGTGATCATTGACCACGACAGTGTAATACGTCGCTCTTGATGCAAACTGAGGACGCCGCGACTCTTTGTGTTAAGCCCAGAGGATCGTTGTAGCTCGCTAAACCGTTAGACCACCTTCAACTCTGGAACCGGAATGATAAAGCGACCCCCACGTCGATGATATTCAGATTGCTGATCAAGAACTTCGTCGACAAGATTCCAAGCGAGCAGCAAGGCGTAATGCGGCTGATCCTCGATGAGGCGTTCTGGCGAATAGATCGGAAGGTGGTTGCCCGGCATGAATTTGCCCTGTTTATGAGTGCTGCGGTCGACAACATAGTCGAGGCTCTCGCTACCGATGCCGAACGAGTTCAGCAGCGTGGCGCCCTTGGCGGCAGCACCATACGCAGCGACTCGCTTCCCATCCACTTTGAGGCTGTGAAGCAGTTTCTTTAAATCTGAGCGGAGCGCGTTTACCTTGCTCGCAAAGTTCCGATAAGTGTCGGGTCGAGAAACACCCCACGCGGCCTCGTCATCCAGCATCTTGTGCACGGCAGGTCGCGTCCCCTCGCGTCCAACATGGACCGCTGAGACTTGGATCGTGCCACCATGAAGCGAGATGTGTTGCACGTCAGCAGCCGCCAGACCGTGTCGCCGGAAGGCGTGCTCGAGCGCCGTTAGCGAGTGGCAAAAGAAGTGCTCGTGATACATCGTGTCGAACTCCACCTTATCGAGCATGTCTTTCAGGTAAGGCGTTTCCAAAACGAAAACACCGTCTGGCTTCAGTAGCGTTTTGATCCCCGCCATCATGCTGTTGATGTCAGGCGCATGCGCCATCACGTTGTTGGCCAGGATCACGTCGGCGCTATGTCCTTGTGCAACGAGGTGGAGCGCTAAGTCGGCACCGAAAAACTCGGAGATGGTGTTGACTCCGTGTTGCTGCGCCACCTTGGCGATATTGCGGGCTGGTTCGATGCCGAGTACCGGCACGCCGGCGGCGACGAAGTTTTTGAGCAGGTAACCGTCGTTACTTGCGATCTCGACAACCAGGCTGTCGGAACCCAGGTGCCGCTCACGCGTAAGGCGCTCGGCCACGTCGCGCGCATGTCGAAGCATCGTGTCGGAGAACGACGAGAAGTAAATGTAGTTGCGGAATAATAGCTCTGGTGGCACCGTCTCGGTTATCTGCACCAGCGAGCACTTGGTGCATACCACGACTTCCAAGGGGTACTTGTCCTCAGGTTCGCCGAGGGTCTCCTCAGTCAACAACGCGTTGGCCAGGGGGTGATTCCCAAGGGAAAGAAACTCGAAAAAGTCCTTTCCCCCGCACGAGCGGCAGGCTTCGAGCGCGCTCATCTTCGTTGCTCCTCCATGACGCGGGGTAATTCCGAGCTGAAAAGTTGGCGGTACCAATCGATCGTCAGAGCCAAACCTTCCTGCAGCGTAAACTTCGGCTCCCAGCCCAGGATCCCGCGGGCGCGCGTCGGGTCGAGATATTGTGAGGGGATTTCATTAGTCGCCTCGGCCCGGATTTCAGGTTCAAGATCTTCGCGGCCGCAGAGTGTAAGGATCATCTCGACCAGTTCCTTCACCGTCCATGGCTGGTTGTGACCGAAGTTGAATGCCTGACCTGCGAGCTCGGGCCTCTTCGCTAGCGCTTCGGCGAGTGTCATGTAGGCCGAAACTGCGTTCTCCACATACAAATACTCCCGCAGGCTCTTCCCGTCGCTGCGGATCACGGGGCGCTCCCCATTGAGGACCGATCGTATCGTGCCCGGAACGATACGGTTCCAGTTCAGATCACCGCCGCCGTAGAAATTGCCGCAGCGCGTGATGGCCACTGGCAGCTCGAACGTAGCCGCGTAAGCCTGTGCAATCAGATCGGCGCACGCCTTGCTGACGTCGTACGGGTGGCGACCCTGTAGCGGCGTGTCTTCGTCGTAGGGCAAGTTCGTGTGATATCCATAGGCTTTGTCCGAAGATGCGATCACAATCTGCTTTACGAGCGGACTGCGTCGGCACGTCTCGAGTACTGTCCATGTTCCCTGGATGTTTGTCTCAAAAGTCGACGTTGGATTCCGGTTGCCGATTCCTACGATCGCCTGCGCCGCCAGGTGGAGCACAGTGTCAATCTCGTACTCGCCAATCGCGCGCTCGACGAGGTTGTAGTCGCGCACATCACCGCGCACGACTTTGACGCGATCGATCAGGCCGCTGAGGATCAGATTTGACTGCGGCACCCAGTCGCGCACCAGGCAGACAACATCTGCTCCGTCCTGCAGCAGTTGCCGTACCAGCCAACCTCCGACCAGACCCGTCGCCCCGGTGACCAAGGTTGGGCGATCCTGCCAAAAAGAGGAGAAGCGATTACTCATTATTTAGTTCACTTGTTCCGTAAGCGATCATTCTTAGACTTTCCACGGCGCGCGCTCTGCGAGCCACAAACTTTCCAGCAATCGCTTGTCGCGCGGCGTGTCCATACATTGCCAAAATCCTTCATGTCGATAGGCGGAAAGTTGGTGCTCCGAAGCCAACTGCTCCAATGCATCGGCTTCAAGACTGCTGTTGTCATCCTTGAGGTAATTGAAGATCTCGGGCTCGAAGACCATAAAACCACCGTTGATCCAGCCCTCGCCGATCTGCGGTTTCTCGGTGAACTGAGTGACCAAATTACCATCAAACACAAGTCCGCCGAAACGAGCGGGCGGGCGCACTGCTGAAACTGTGGCGATATGACCGTGCGCTCGGTGAAACTTGAGCAAGTCGTGGAAGTTAATATCGCAGACACCATCGCCGTAGGTGAGCATGAATGTTCCTTCGCTCAAAAATGGCTCGAGACGCTTGAGACGTCCGCCGGTGTTCGTTTGCTGCCCGGTGTCCTTAAGATGAACCACCCAATCTTCTGACTCATCTTGCCTGTCGATACGGCCGCTTGCGAAATCGATGCTCATGTTTCCACCGAGTAGGTGATAGTCCATGAAGAAACGTTTGATAACTTCGCCACGATAACCGAGAGCGATGAAGAACTCCTTGATGCTGTGGTGAGCGTAGTACTTCATGATGTGCCAGAGAAGTGGGCGGCCGCCGATTTCGATCATAGGCTTAGGCTTGATCTCTGTCTCTTCACCCAGGCGCGTGCCTAAGCCCCCAGCAAGGATCACAACTTTCATCGCGCACCTCTCTCAGCTTGGGCTGACAGCACCTCATTGCTTTCAGAAAGCACCCTGGTGCGCCATTGCAACAGCGGACGAACTACTCCCGGCATGGGGCCGGCATAATCGCCGCGCGCCGAATCTCCGTCCATAGTATCGACCACCTGAAAAGCCACAGCGTCACGCTCATAAAAATGCACGACCACAGGATCTATTGTGCTGATTGCTGCTCCGACAAAGAGAGTTCCCTCGGACAGCAGATTACCAGGAATCAACGCGGTGCTGACGTATCGTCCTCTTGGACGCCGACGATTCCGCCACACGGGATCAAGATCGCCTGTGACGAAGGCGTACACTCCCTCCTCATTGTAAAAGTGAAGATTCGGCACCAGCATCTGTCCATCTGTGAGGACCTCATACTCGACTTCGATCCGAACAGGCTGGCGAATATCCAACGTTTCTGAAACCTCGCCTTCTTCCGTGCAAACGCGCACAGCACGCAGGCGCACAACTTCATTGCCCGGCGCGGTATTCAGGTCCGGCCAGATCCGCGCCGCTGTGGTGCCCAGCCCGGAACTCAGGTAAGCGCTCACGACCTGCGTTGACATGCCATCGCGCAACACCCGTCCTGCGTCCAGTAAAATAGTGCGTGGGCAGAGACGCGTGATGGCTGGCATGTTGTGTGAAACAAAAAGCACAGTGCGCCCCTCCTGGCCCACTTCCTGCATTTTGTCCAGGCACTTGAGCTGGAAGCGCGCATCACCGACCGCGAGCACCTCATCAACCAAAAGTATTTCCGGTTCCAGATGTGCCGCCACGGCGAAGGCCAGGCGCAGGTACATTCCCGATGAGTAGTGCTTGACCGGAGTGTCTATGAACCTCTCAACTTCGGCGAAGGCCACAATTTCATCAAACTTACGCTTCATCTCGCCCCGGCGCATGCCTAGAATCGCTCCGTTCAGGTAGATGTTCTCGCGACCCGTCAGTTCATAGTGAAAGCCCGTGCCAACTTCGAGGAGTGCGGCGGTTCGACCGTAGAGCTCGATCCGCCCCGTGGTAGGCTCAGTGATTCGTGACAAGATTTTTAGCAGCGTGGACTTGCCAGCGCCGTTTCTACCGATAATCCCGACCACTTCACCCGGTGCGATCTCGAAACTGACATCCTGCACGGCCCAGATTGTATCGTTTGCTGTACGATCTTTGCGGCGCAGCCGCCGAATTGGAGCGCGGCCCCAGTCGACAATAGTCTCGCGCAAGGTGGCGTAAGCCGGTTCGCGCGCACCGATGCGGTACTGCTTGCTTAGATTCTTGACTCTGACGATTGGCTTCATTGCACTGCTAGACAATGTCCGCGAAAGTTTTTTCCATCCGGCGAAAGGAATACGAGGCGTAGATGAGTATGAGTAGAGTGATCACTGTCGAGATCCCAAGCGCCGTCCAGTTTATTGGCCGGCCGAAAACTGAAGAGCGATAACCTTCGATTATTCCTGTGAGCGGGTTCAGTTCCATTACCCACCGCCACTTTTCCGGCAGGATGTTCGCGGGAAAGATGACTGGCGAAACGAAGAGCCACAACTGAATAGCGAATGGCATGGCAAAACGTATGTCGCGATACTTGACGTTAAGTGCCGACAGCCACATGCCCACGCCCACCGCGAGCAACGCCGTCAAGATCACCAGTACCGGCAGCATCAACAGGGTCCAGGTGATCGTCACCTGGTAATAAATCATCAGTCCGACGAGCATGATAAAAGCGATGCCGAGATCCACCAGCCCGGCCGCCACCGCTGCTCCAGGAATTATCATGCGCGGGAAATAAACTTTAGTGATCAGGTTGGCGCTACCTACGAGGCTGTTACCGCTATTGGTGATAGCGTTTGCAAAGAACGTCCACGGCAGCAATCCTGCAAAGGCGAACAGGGGATAGGGCATCCCATCGGTCCGCGCATCCATGCCGGCCAGGCGGCCAAAGAAGAGAGTGAAAACGAGCATCGTGAACAAGGGCTGCATGATAGCCCAGACGACGCCGAGCAATGTTTGCTTGTAGCGCACCTTGATATCGCGCCAGGTCAGGAAGTAGAGCAACTCGCGATAGGCCCAGAGATCGCGCAGGTTAAGCGCTACCCACGAGCTACTTGGTTCAATGACAACCAATGGTGTGACAGGCAGGGCTGAGGCGGCTTGCATCTTCTGAGTTGGTGTGAGCGGGCTAGGTGCTTGCTCGTTCTTTCCGGTTGTCCGATTCATCAACCTGGTTCTTTAAGGCCAGCGACGTCGCAGGTTGTGCGATAGGGAATTCGGCTTAAGGCACCTCACTTTAAGAAGACGCGCAGTTTAGCACACCCGAGCGAAGCCGGAGAATGCAGTCGCGATCACACGCGCGCACACCTTAAAGCGCGCAGAAATTTGTCGCATCGGTAAAGGCGGGAGCTATGGCGACCGCCCTCACGAAGGTGGCTAGGTCCGGACCCAGATTGGCGCCTCACTTGAATGCGGTTGCGTTCTATACCGAGCCGTCCTCGAGATAAAAGAAAGCCCGCGCACCACGGCAAACAAGCTGCGGTGCGCGGGTGGAAAAGGCCGAACCAAAGTCACGGGCTACTGTTGCGGAATCAACTGAATGGCACCGCCGGCGATTGGATCGGCGATGTTGTTATCGCCAAACGTCTTGACCGTATTGGCAGCCGTCTGCGAAATGCCGGTGACGTTACCGATGAAAGTCGAGTTGCCGATGCGGCAGGTGTTGTTGTTGGCATTGAGCCCTACAGCCGAATTGCCCACAACCATAGTGCCAATCAGGTTAGCGCCGGAATTTCCGCCGCCGGTCACGTTTACGCCCGTGGCGTTCAACGAGATGATCGAGTCGCGAATACTCGCGAAGCCACCATTCTCCAATCTAATACCATCTTGGGTGTTGTTCTGGAACGCAGTGTTCTCGACCAGAACGCTGACGAAGCCTGTGCTTGTAGTTGCCCGGATGCCGCGGGTGCAGTTGAAGATGTCAGTATCCTTGATGTTCACACTCGCACCACTAGTCCCTAGGCTTATCTCAACGCCAGCACCCTGACCGGCGCCGGTGGTGGTGAAGTTAAAGATCTTGCAGTCTTCGATATTAAGCTTACTGCCCTGAATAAACCTGACGCCGTTGATGCCGGGCGCCGTGGGCGTTCCTCCGTTAATCGAAAGGCTGCGGAGGGTGACGATGACCCCGGCGGCGTTGACAATAACGCCGTTCACGCTGGAAGCCAGGATCGAGCCGAAGCCAGCGCCATGTGTGCCGTCGATTGTTATCGACTTGGTGATGGTCACGGCACCGAAACCACCTGGATCTAAGCAATCAATCTCACCGCCGGCGGCAGTCTTCGAGATTGCTCCCGCAAAGGTCTTGCAGGGCGCAGTTCGGCTGCAGGGATTGGCATCGTCACCGACGCCGGACACCCAGGTTCGGGTTGCCTGGGCCTGGGCCATGGAAGCGACCGTCAAGGTGAAAATTGCGACGGCCAGAATATTCAAAGTGAAGCGAACCTTACTCATGATGCATTCTCCTTTTGGGGTTGAGCTTAATTGCTGTAGTAGCAAATCTCCTCAAATCTGAAATGAAGCGGATAGCTTCGGTTAAGTCCCGCGCCCAAAGTCGAATGAGCCTCACTTGCGTTAGCGCCAGGGACATTCTTTTTCAAGAAACATTGCCTCCCAGGCCCGGTTGATACCGAACCTGGTTTCGTTATGAACAGGGAAGGTTGGTACAGCCAATGGTGTTGCGAACGTGGTTTGCCGAGCTAATCCACGCATTGCCTGTAGCGGCCGAAAGGCTGCCATTGTTTATTAGAATCCCAACCGAGTTATTGAACTCAGCCAGCTTGTTACAGGCCACGTTGATCTGGCCATTGTTTATGGCTTGAAGCGCAGCGCTCAGCTTCGCCAGCAACCCATTCTTCTGGGTACCAGTAAGTGAAGACGCGTTGACTGCGGCCTGCAGGTTCTGAATAACCGCCTGAGGCGTCAGCACGGTTACGGTGAAGCTGCACGACGACGTGTTGCCATATATGTCGGTTGCTACATGAGTCACCGTGGTCGTGCCAATTGGGAAAACTGATCCGCTGGCCGGCCCGGCTGTTCGAACAACCGATTGCACACCGCAATTATCTGTCGCCGTCGGCGTTGTATATGTCGCGATCGCGCCGGTAGGACAAGTCGGCTCGATCGTGATGTTTGCCGGACAACTAATTACGGGCTGGGTATTGTCGACGACCGTTACAACTTGCGTCGCCGATCCGGTATTGCCATGTGCGTCAGTCGCTGAGTAGGTCAGCGTTGTGTCACCAACTGGGAAGACGCCCCCGGCCGGCACGCCGCTGCGTGTAACAGCTCCGACTCCGGGACAATTGTCTGTTGCCGACCCGGTCCCGAACGTGCCGTCAAGATCAGTGACGGTAACACCACAGGAGGTCGCACCCGGTCCAGTGTAAAGCGTAACGGCGACCGGAGGGGTGACCACTGGAACCGTGTTGTCCACCACTGTCACAACTTGCGTGTCGGTGGCAGTGTTGCCGCTCCTATCGGTGGCTATATAAGTGATAGTGGTATTGCCAACGGGGAACACGTTTCCGCTAGGCACGCCACTTCGTGTCACGACAACACCCGGACAGTTGTCGTTCGCTGTTGCAGTGCCCAGGGTCGCATCAAGATCACTGACTGTGACGCCGCATGACGTCGCGCCCGGACCTGTGTAAAGCGTAACGTCGCCGGGAGCGCTAATGGTCGGCGCCACCGCCGGGTCTTCTGTAACCGTTACGGTTTGAGTTCCCGTCGTCGTATTGTTCGACGCATCCTTCGCCGTGTAAGTGATGATTGTCGTTCCAGTTGGGAAGACAAAGCTCTCACATTGATGGTTAGGATCTCCTGGGATTGGACAGGTGAATGTTGGAACTCCGCTACGGGTAATCGTCACCGTCGAACAGCTATCTTCGGCAGTTGCCACACCAAGCTCGTCATCAAGCAAAGCCGTGCATGTACTGGTAGTGGCCGAAACATTCGGCGGCACGGTAAGAGTAGGAGGAGTCGAGTCTCCGGTGGAGTTGACCGTTATCGTGTGTGTGCAGGATACAACTCGACCAACGTCATCGGTTGCAGTCCAGGTAATAACCGTGGTGCCGACCGGATACGGATCGGTCAGTGGCAGATCGTCACTGCGACGGCTTGCGACTGTGACACCATTGCCGGTTGTTGAAGGAGTTCCGATTTCAGCAGCAGTTGCGGTGTAGCTAGTACAGTCGCTGATCGTAAACGTCTTGTTGGAGGGACAGCTAATGGTCGGAGCGTCGTTCGACGTGACGTTGACTGTCTGCGAGCAGGACGCCGTGCGATCATCTGCAACGTCTAATGTTCCATTGTCATCGGTGGCCGTCCACGTAATTACAGTTGTGCCCACCGGGTACGGATCGCTTATAGCACGGTTGTCGCCCCGGACACCGGTAACCGTAAGGTTCTCCCCGGTGGCCGACGGCGTGGAAACACTAACGTTGGTCTCGGTCTCACCAGCAGGCGCGACCCCAGACAGAGTAGGTAGCGGGCATTGAATAGTTGGAGCGGCCCGGTTGATCACGATTACATTAAATGTGCAGGAGCCCCCACCTTCTGCCGACGTAACCGTTACCGGAGTCGTACCGACGGGGAACTGCGAGCCTGAGGCCGGATTGAAGGTTATTTGTCCGCAGGTTCCGGAGACCTCAACGTCGCCCGAGAAGTTTACAATCGCGCCGGAACCAGAAGTGGCTGTCACAGTCTGATCCCCTGGGCAATTGAGCGAGCAGGTTGGATCACCACCACCACCTCCGTCATTTATCGTGAAGGGGCCATAACTGCCAGTGTTGTTCGCGGTATTCAGATCCTCAGTATCGCTGTCGATGGTAGCGATATTGGTAATCGTCCCGGAAGAGCCTGCTGTATAAACTATCTCAAATTCAGCCGTCTGGCCGGCCGCAAGACTTGCGAGCGTACAAACCACCGGGTTGTTTCCATCGCAATTAAAACTCGGTCCGCTTGTCTGAGTAATTGAAACAAAGGTGGCATTGATCGGCTGCGGGTCAGAAAAGACAACATTCGCGGCGGCACTTGGGCCGTAGTTCGTAACGGCTACGAAGAAACTGAAGTTAGTGCCGGCATCCGGGTTCTCGCCAACAATCGCTTTGGCTACCCCAAGATCTGCAGTGGGATCCGGACCTGCTACGTTGAATATGTAATTAAAAACTGCCGAGCCTCTACTGGAAACGATACTGACCTTCCAGGGTCCGCGATTATCGACGACGTCGTTGCCGATTATCGAGGTTTCGGTTGCCGGAAGGACAAATTGATCGGTTTGCGGATCGCTTGTGATCGCGGTTTGGGCCCTCAGGTTTCCGGCTGGATCTATCCAGAACAAGCGCCGGTTAAGCGTAGGATCGACGCCGGTCACCCTTGCACAGACGGTGTTGCCTAAAGTGAAGCTCGATTGCGTCGTCGTACAGGTACTGTTGTAAGTCGCAAGCAGGGGTGCAGCGCTAACGGTGAAGATGGCTGGAGTCTGTGAATCATCCCCAGTCTCAGCTATTGACACTTTCCATGTACCCGCCACATCCGGCATGAAACTGAAGGTCTGGGGATTCGTCGTAATATCTGTTGTTCCGCTGCCACCATAGGCAATGCTAAGGTCCGGTCTTATCCAGTGAACCCAACGGCCCCCAGGAAAGCCTAGATCGACACCATCAGTTTGCGCGCAAACAGTTTCTCCTAAAACGAAGTCAGACTTGGGTGTCGTGCAATCGGCGGCGTAGGTGGCAATGGTTTCAACCACCAACCGCGGCCACAAAGAAGACTTTGCCGCAGGAAAGAGATAGCCTTCCAAACCTGATTTGTTGAGTCCATCTTTGCCCTGCGTAATACCGGTCAGCGCGGACTTTGAACGATTTGCGTCCTGAACTGACGCGCCTTCCTTGTGATGGAGAAGTGCAGTTGCTGAGCTTGAAAAGGCCATAGCAGCCAGGGCAATAAGGCCAAAAATCATGAAAAGAGTCAGTGAACGCGCTCGTCGTATCGAATGTGTGCCAGACGCGATTCTGTCTGCAAGAGCTCTTTCAACGGGTGGGTTAGTAGAGGCACTAGAAGAGGCGAAAAGGGCCTTCATGACATTTCTCCTTATACGTTTTCCCGCGGCTGGTTTGATAACGGTGTTCTCAGGCTTAATTCGGGATTCGATCGCTTTGAGCGGCCATCTGGGCAGAGCCACTTGAACTAAAAGAGAAGCAGTCCACGATGGAGTGAAGGACAAGCTCTGCTTAGTGGGCTGGCATGCTAATGCTGTTTATCATTGCTGTCAAGAAAAGAATGCAAAATTCATTTCATCCCCGGGGTAACTCGTTTTGACAAAGTCAGATATACATCTGGACGCCTTCAGGATGGCCTTTGCACAGCCGCGCTTATGGAGGAAATGCTAACCTCAGTTCTTTCAATCAGAAGTCGTTTCTCGGTAAGATTCTTACTGTTCTGGGCAAGGAAGGTCGTGGCGGCGGTCAGTGGTTTTCACACTCAGCAGATTATGAAGAACTTGTTCATTACCGGCGGCGCGGGGTTCATCGGCTCAACTTTCCTGAGACTGTTGCTAGAGCGCTCTGCTGAATGCGAGGTTACTAATTTCGATGCACTAACTTATGCGGGCAATCCAGACAACCTGCGGGACCTGGACCCGGTTCGCCACCGCTTCGTTAAGGGCGATATCGCCAATCGAAGGGAAGTACTTGCTGCGTTGGTTTCCGAGACCGACGCCATCATTAATTTTGCAGCGGAATCTCATGTTGACCGGAGCATCCACTCCGCTGACGATTTCCTTAAGACAAACGTCGTCGGGACGCAGGTGTTACTAGACGCTGCCAGAACGAAGGGCGTCCGAGTTTTCCTGCAAGTCTCAACCGATGAAGTGATGGGAAGTTTGCCCGAAGACGAGAATGCCTATTTCACAGAAACCTCACCACTGGCGCCAAACAATCCTTATGCAGCCTCCAAAGCTGCGGCCGAGCATTTAGTCCAGGCGGCCCATCACACTTTTGGACTTCATACGATCATTACGCGCTGTGGAAACAACTATGGCCCCAGACAGTTTCCGGAAAAGTTAATTCCCTTGGCGTTGTCCAACGCGATGCGTGATGAAACCATTCCAGTTTATGGGGATGGCCAGAACGTGCGCGATTGGATTTTTGTCGAGGACCACTGCCGCGCAATTTTACTGGCGCTCGAGAAAGGCAGCCCGGGCTCGCTTTACAACATTGGCGCGCGCAATCAGCAACGCAATCTTGACGTTGTCGCGTCGCTGCTTCGTAAGCTGGGAAAACCAAGTTCACTCGTGCGTTTTGTTTCAGACAGGCCGGGGCATGATCGCCGTTATGCAATTGATCCTTCCCTTGCGGAAACAGAGTTAGGCTGGCGACCGCTGGAAACGTGGGAGAGTGGTTTGCGAAAGACTATTGAGTGGTACGCGGCGAATCCCGAATGGATCGAACGCGCCCGCAGCGGCGCCTATCGCGACTTTTACAAGCAACATTACGGAACGGAGGTCGGCGCTTGAGAGTTCTGGTCGCTGGTGCTAATGGGTTGGTGGGCAGTGCTCTCGTCAGTCATTGCAAGCAGATCGGCGATGAAGTGCTCGCCTACCCGCGCCAGCGTTTGGACATCGTGGACGGCGAACTGGTGAACAAGACAATAACTGAAACGCATCCGCAGATTGTGATCAACTGCGCGGCCTGGACCGATGTTGATGGTTGCGAGTCGGATGTCGCCCACGCGTTTCAGGTCAACTCTATCGGACCAGAAAACCTGGCAAGGGCATGCCAAAAAATTAACGCAGCCTTTATCACGATTTCGACTGACTATGTGTTCGATGGGAAAAAGGAAGGCTTCTATACGCAGCTTGACGAGCCCCACCCTCTAAGTATCTACGGCACCTCCAAGCTCGAAGGGGAGCGGCGCGCTCGTGGTGTGAATCCGCAAACAATCGTTGCTCGCACCGGTTTTGTATTCGGCACTGGCGGTCAAAATTTCCTCAGCACAGTCGTCGCGCGCGCCCGTCGAGGCGAAGCTCTGCAAGCAATTTCTGACGCGCGCGGAACCCCGACGTTTGCCGATGACCTTGCGGTGCGATTACGCGAACTGAGAGTTCGAACCACTGCAAACGTTTTTCATATTGTGAACTCCGGAACGGGCGCAAGCTATGAGGAGTTTGTGAGACGGGCTTTGGGAATCGCGGGTCTGGAACAGACGGAGGTCAAACCAGTAACTGACGAGTCCTTGCATAGACCTGCCCGGCGCCCGGCAAACTCCTGCCTTCGCTGCCTGGCATCGGAATCGTTAGGGCTGGCGCCAATGCCAAACTGGCAAGATGGCTTGGCAAGATTCCTTGGCCGGGAGAACCGGTCGGCCCCTCCTGTCGGCAGCGTCGTTACGGCCCAAACTTAAGCGAAAAGACCCGCGAAGCTTGCCAGACGGCCGTCGTCTGTTATTATTCAATGTCCATTCGAACCGTTTTGAATTGAGGATTTAACTTATGGTTTCGCAAGATAATCGGCTGATGCCGGTAAGCCCTCTTGATCGCGGTCTCGACCGACCGCTGTCCGATCTGGCTCAGACCAAGGGCTATGGCTTAGGGGCGACCGAGCCCACGACAATTCGCGACTATCTTTTCATAATTTTAAAGCGGAAATGGCTCATCCTCAGCCTCGTGTTGGTGGTCACCTCTCTCGTAACGATTCAAATGTTTCGCCAGCCATCGATCTATGAAGGGGAAACGACAATCAAGCTTGAGCCACGGCCACGGAATGTACTGCAAACCAAAGAAATCGTAATCAACGCTCAAAACGATCCTAATTTCTGGGGAACTCAACTTAAGCTTCTTGAAAATCCCGCGCTCGCGCGACAAGTCGTATTAACGCTGGATCTGCAAAACAATCCTTCTTTTTTTGGTGGCCAGTCCCAGGGCGGCGTGTTTTCGTCATTACGGAAAATTTTCTCGGGACAAAGAGCCTCCCAGGTCTCACGTGGCGAGTCGACTGGTTTGACGATGGTTGGAGAGGATGAAGCAGCGAATGAATCGCTGACCCCAGAGAAACTGGCCCAACTTGAACCGTACGAAGACGCGATTCTGGCCAATGAGACGATTGAACCGATCCTGGGAACGAACCTCGTCAAAATCAAATTCTCGCATTCAGATCCAGAGTTGGCACAAAAGGTAGCCAATACGCTGGCCGAGGTTTTCGTCAATAACAATGTGGCGCGCGCCACCGCCGGCTCCTTGAAAGCCGAAGACATTTTGGCGCGCGAGATTGCGAACCTGCAAAGCAAGATCAAGCGTGATCAGGAAACGCAGTTCAATTACGCCAAGAACAAGAATCTGCCGCTCACGACCGACCCGCGAACGAATCTGGAGGTTACCCGACTTGCCACGCTAAGCAGTCAACTGCTTGATGCGGAAAATGAGACCAAGGATTTGAAGGCGAAGTACGACGCCGCGCGGACTCAGCCAGATTCGTTTTCGATTCCGGACGTACAGGCGTCTAAGCGCATCGACTTGCTCAGAGAAAGAATTTCGCAACTAATCGAAAAACGGGACTCCCTCCTGGTTATCTACACGCCCGAATGGCCGGAGGTAAGGAAGCTCGAAGCGCAAATTAAGCCAATCGAAGATGAACTGGCTAAGGCTCCGACTGAAATCGTTAATTCAATGAAGCGACGTTACGAAGCCGCGGCCGCCAAAGAGCAGAGTTTGCGACGCGCCTACGATCAGCAAAAGGGTAGGACCACCCAACAGACGCGCGATCAAATCGACTTACTGGCGATCACTCAGGACCTGGAGACTAACAAGCAGTACTTGAACACATTGTTGCAACGCCAGCGTGAACTTGATGTTGGCCAGGGTGTACAACAGAACGATGTCAGCATTTCCACCCCAAGTCGGTTGCCAAAGACTCCGATCGGACCACCGCGCCTTCGCAACATCATCATCGCGATGCTGCTGTCGCTCGCTGCTGGCATCGGTCTGGCATTCCTACTCGATTTCCTCGACGACACAGTGAAATCGATTGAGGATGTCGACCGCTATCTACACGTCCCGGCCTTAGCATTGATCCCGGCAAGCAAAGGCGACCGGGCTCGGTTGATCGGAATCCCAGGACCGCCGTCAACCGCGCCTTCAGAAACGACAGCGCTTGCGATGATCGACGACGCGCGGTCTCCGATTGCGGAGTCGTACCGGCACTTGCGCACTTCGCTGCTGCTATCGTCCGCTGGGCAACCACCGAAGACAATTCTCGTAACCTCGAGCCAACCTTCGGAAGGCAAGACCACGACAGCAATCAACACCGCATTCATGCTGGCGCAAACTGGTGCGGAAGTTTTGATTGTCGATTGCGATCTGCGCCGGCCACGTTTGCATGCGCACTTCGACGTTCCTAACACGCGGGGCTTGACCAACTGGCTCTCAGGTGACACTGACATCGAAGGGTTGTTGCAGAGCTACGAAAAGCAACCCAATTTAAAGCTTTTGACTTCCGGCCCAGTGCCACCCAATCCCGCAGAGTTGCTAGGATCCGACGAGATGCGCAAACTGCTCGGGACCTTAGGCGAGCGCTTTGCACACATCATCATCGACTCGCCGCCCGTAATCTCGTTCACTGACGCCTCTATCCTGTCGACAATGGCGGATGGCGTAGTACTGGTCGTTCACGGTGGCAAGAGTTCGCGCGCCGTTGTTCGTCGCGCCAAGCAGCAACTGCTGGATGTTGGGGCACACTTATTCGGCGTAGTGCTTAACAACGTGAAGTTGGAGACTCAGGACTACTACTACTCGGGATATTATTCGAGTTACTACAGCGATGCGGACGCGGATGCCGGCGACGATACTACCGGTCAAACGGCTCCCACTCGTTAGTTCATAGACACGATGCCGAGCAGTTATTCTGGAGCGCGCTGCCAACACCAGGGGCGCGCTCCACGCCATTCTTTTTCCATTCCTCCACTCAAGCCACGAAACAGATGAAAGTTCCGCTTCTCGATCTGCATGGTCAGTATCAGGGACTACGGGAGGAGTTGCTCGCTGCTGTCACCCGCGTGATGGACTCGCAGCGCTTTGTGCTCGGCGACGAAGGACGAGCGCTGGAAGCTGAAATTGCCGAGTACTGCACCACACGTTTTGCCGTCGGCTGCGCATCCGGTTCTGATGCGCTGCTGCTGGCATTGATGGCGCTCGATGTGACAAACGGCGATGAAGTTATCACGACGCCTTTTAGTTTCTTTGCTACAGCCAGCGCGATAACGCGACTCGGCGCGCGGCCGGTGTTTGTCGACATTGATCCCCTGACCTATAACCTGGATCCGGACGCTGTAACTGACGCGATCACGCCGCACACGAAAGTCATCATGCCGGTGCACTTGTATGGGCAGTGCGCGGACATGGAGGCGCTAATAGAGATTGGTGAGCGTCACCGGATTCCGATCGTGGAAGATGCCGCGCAAGCGATCGGAGCAGAGGACGCCGGCCGGCGTGCCGGATCGTTCGGGGCGATCGGTTGCTTCAGTTTCTATCCCACCAAGAATCTTGGCGGCGCCGGTGATGGTGGCATCCTGACGACTAATGACCCGAATCTCGCCGCGCGCTTGAGAACTTTGCGGGTGCACGGGGGCGCGGTCGAATATCGGCATGGAGAAGTGGGAATCAATAGTCGTCTCGATGAAATACAAGCCGCCGTGCTACGCGTGAAGCTGAGTCATCTGGACGGGTGGTCGAAGCAACGGCGCGAGAATGCCCGGCGCTATGACGAATTGTTTTCTAAACGACAGCCGAATTTTGAGGTCGTTACTCCTTATGTTCGCGAGGAAGCACGCCATATTTTTCATCAATACGTATTGCGCGTGCCCGAACATCGTGACGATCTTGTAAAGCATTTAGGCGAGAATGGCGTCGGCACCGGGATTTACTATCCGATACCTTTACACCTCCAGGAGTGTTTTGCATTCCTGGGCTACCGGAAAGGTGCTTGTGCGGAAGCCGAGCGCGCCGCTTGCGAGACTCTGGCGTTGCCGGTCTACCCTGAGCTGACTGAATCGCAGCAGCGCTACGTAGTCGCCTGCGTGGCGAATTTTTATCCGTCGTAGACTGAATTCGCTTGTCTGACTCGACAGGAAAGATCGTCCGGCGTAGGCTAATGCACGAAGTCAACCCAGGGCATCCTTTTCCAAGACTAATTTTGTAATGAACGCTGTTCTAACCGTATTTGGATTGCTAATCGTCGCCTTCATAGTGCTGGCGGTGCCCACGATCGTTGCGCCCCATTCCGTAGATTACGGCATGACCTTCACGGCCTTTGATAGTGCGAAGGCGGTCTTACTTTGTGGAGTGTTGGGGAGTTTTGCCGGTTGGATATTCTACAAGCAGCGCGAGAACGGGCCGTTTCTGTTGCGTATATTTGTCGCGGCGTTATTGATCCGAGTGTTGCTGGGAACAATTATCTTTATGTTCAACGGCCGCGAGTTTTTCGGCGGCGACGCGATTCACTACGACTATTACGGGTTCGCGCAATTGTCAGCGTGGCAGGGCGACCGTTATTTCAAAGCGCTCATGGACCTTTACATTAGCGGAGGACTTGCCGGCGCTTGGGGTATGGTTTACATGGTAGCAGCGATCTACGCAATGCTAGGAAGAAATGTACTGGCCGTGCAATTCGCGGTGGCGGTGATGGGAGCTGCGACGGCGCCGGTAATTTACCTCGTCGCCGCACATGTTTTTCAAAACCTCAGGGTAGCTCGACTCTCCGCATTCGCAGTGGCTTTTTACCCGTCCCTCGTACTCTGGTCCTCGCAGGGATTGAAGGATGGTCCCATCGTCTTTTTCCTGGCGGTCTCGATTCTCGCCACCCTGAAGTTGGGTGAAAAGTTCAGCGTTAAATACATCGGGATTCTGATAGTCACACTCTTCGCGGTACTCACTTTTCGTTTCTACGTCTTTTATATGATCCTCGCCGCGGTCGCGGGGGCATTTGTGCTGGGAATGCAAAAAGTAACCGCGTCGAACTTTGTGCGCCAGTTTGCGATTATCATTGTAATCGGCTTGGCACTCACCTACCTGGGAGTGACCCGGTACGCCAACGTTCACCTTAGTTATTACACGAGGCTGGAACGAGTGCAGATGTCGCGGCAAGACGCTTCCTCAAATGCCCAGTCGGGCTATGGTCAGGGTCTTGACGTATCCACAGGCGAAGGCGCACTGAAGACAATCCCCCTCGGGATGGTCTACTTACTGTTCGCGCCTTTCCCCTGGCAACTGGCCTCCTTGCGGCAAAGCATTACGTTGCCGGAGATGGTGGTCTGGTGGGCTTCGTTCCCGTTGTTGATTTTGGGGCTTTGGTTCTCGATAAAATATCGCTTGCGACAAATATCCCCAGTCCTGATTTTTACAGTTATGCTTTCGCTGGCCTACTCAATCTTTCAGGGTAACGTTGGTAATGCCTACCGGCAGCGCTCACAGTTGCTGGTTTTCTACTTTATCTTTGTCGCCGTTGGTTACGTACTACTGCTGGAGAAGCGTGAGGAACGCAAGCGCCGCGATCTCGCGGAGCCTAAACCCTTGCCTGCCAGGATTGCCGCTTCCGAGGCTTCTCGACACTAAGTTTTCTTCGGGCACAGTCTTTGTTTGCTGCGAGTCTATTGCCTGTTTCGAACAACGTGGCTGGTTAGGAGCGATACGTTAGCTCATGAACGGTCTTCTAACACTACTCTGCTTGATTGTTAGCGCGGTGATCGTCCTGGCCGTACCCGGGTTTGTGTCGCCGTGGGGTGCCGAACTCGGCATCGCGAATATCTTTGACACAGGCCGCGCCATACTGCTGTGTGCCGCCCTGGCAGCAATCGCCAGTCTGGTGATCGCGCGTCAGCCTGAAGACACTGAGTTTCTTTTGCGGATATTCGTTGCCGGCTTGCTGGTGAGGATAATTCTGGGTACGGCGATCTTCGTTTTTAGAGGGCAGGAGTTTTTTGGTGGTGATGCTTTCACCTACGACTTCCTCGGATATGCGCAAACCCATTCATGGGCAGGTGACAGATATTACTGGGGGATAGTTAACGCACACATCGGCCACAGCGGAGGCACGGGTTGGGGCATGATCTATATGGTTGCCGCGATTTACGCCGCGATCGGAAGAAACGCCCTGGCCGTTCAGTATGTGAATGCAATTGTGGGGGCGGCAACAGCACCAATTATTTATCTCTGTGCGCTCGAGGTTTTTAATAACATTCGCGTGGCGCGTATTTCGGCCTTCGCCGTCGCTTTCTTTCCCTCACTTGTGCTGTGGTCGTCGCAGGGATTAAAGGACGGGCCGATAGTTTTCTTTTTGGCCCTGACGATCATGGCCACGCTGAGATTGAATCGGAAGTTCGACGCTAAGTTCGTCGCCGTTCTGGTCATTTCGCTGTTTGCCGTGCTCAGTCTGCGCTTCTATGTCTTTTATATGCTGGTCGCGGCAGTGGCCGGGGCCTTCGTAATTGGTGCCGGCAAGGTAAGCGCCCTGAGCTTCGTGCGTCAGTTTGCGGTGATGGTCATTCTGGGATTAGCGCTAACGTATGTGGGAATCACTCGGTATGCCACCCAACTGGAGCACTACACAAACCTCGAACGCATTCAACGCAGTCGCCAGGATTCCGCCAGCCGGGGTCAATCAGGTTTCGCCACCCAAAGTGATGTGTCGACTAGCGAAGGAGCACTTTCGACGATTCCCATAGGTTTGGTGTATCTGCTCTTTGCTCCTTTCCCCTGGCAAATCGCATCCCTGAGACAAAGTATTACCCTGCCGGAAATGGTTATGTGGTGGGCATCGTTTCCGCTGTTGATTTTGGGGCTTTGGTTTTCCATCAAGTATCGCTTGCGGCAGATTTCACCGATCCTGATTTTCACTGTAATGCTTTCGCTGGCTTATTCCATTTTTCAGGGCAACGTTGGCAACGCCTACCGGCAACGCTCACAACTGCTCGTCTTTTACTTTATTTTTATCGCAGTTGGTTTTGTGTTGGTGGCGGAAAAACGAGAGGAGCGAAAGCGACGGGATCTGCTGGATCCTGATCCTCTTCCTGCCCGGATTGCAGCTTCAACCTGGCCCCGCCGTTAAAAGCGCCCCCAAATAGAACTGAACAGGTTAAGCTAAGAATTCATGTGTGGAATTGTAGGAATTGTAAATAGCGAGAATAGGCGCGTCGATGAAGCGTTGCTGGGGCGGATGTGTAATGCGATCCGGCATCGTGGTCCTGACGACGACGGATTTTACGTCAACGGCGGCGTTGGCCTGGGAATGCGACGGCTCGCGATTATCGACCTGGCGCACGGGCAACAGCCAATTCACAACCAGGATCGCAGCGCCTGGATTGTTTTTAACGGCGAGATCTACAACTACCTTGAACTGCGCGAGAAGCTGGAAAAACTCGGTCACACCTTCTACACCAACAGCGACACTGAAGCTATCGTTCACGCCTACGACGAGTACGGCGCGGATTGTCCGAAACATCTGCGCGGCATGTTTGCGTTCGCCATTTGGGATGAAAGAACTGAAGAGTTGTTTTTGGCGCGCGACCGGGTCGGCAAAAAACCGCTGTTGTATGCGCAACTAAATAATGGACTCGTGTTTGGTTCAGAGTTTAGTGCCCTACTGCTCCATCCGGGTATTAGTCGCGACGTCGATAGTGAAGCGCTGCACCACTATCTCTCGTTCATGTGCGTGCCGGCTCCTCTTACTGCATATCGAGCAATCAGGAAGATCGAGCCGGGCCACTCGCTTCGGTGGCGCAAAGGTGAAATAAAACTGGAGCGCTATTGGCAACCGGACTTTTCTCACAAGCTCGACATTGGCGAGGAAGAGGCAGGGGAACGAGCACTCGAGATTCTGCGCGACGCAGTGCGCGTACGCTTGATGTCGGAAGTGCCGCTGGGGGCATTTTTATCTGGCGGCATCGATTCCAGTGCGGTGGTTGCCTTAATGAGCGAGGCCGCGAGCGAACCGGTCAAGACATTTTCGATAGGTTTTGAAGAGCAGGATTTCAGTGAACTGCATCATGCGCGCCGCATCGCCGAACATGTCGGCGCCGATCATCATGAGTTCATTGTGCGTCCAGATGCGATGGAAGTACTGCCCCTGCTCGTCGAGCATTACGGCGAGCCCTACGCCGACTCTTCGGCAATCCCGACTTATTACGTTGCCCGGGAAACACGAAAGCACGTGACGGTCGCGCTCAATGGCGATGGTGGGGACGAATCGTTCGCCGGCTATGAACGTTACGCGGCCATGCAACTGGCTGAGCGCTACCATCGGCTGCCGGCGTCGTTGCGCAAACTGGCAATTCAACCGGCGATCGGACTCTTGCCTGCTTCCGAAACAAGCCGCAGCCGGATTCGCGATGCGAAGCGTTTCATTCAGGCGGCGTCGTTGCCGAAGCGCGAACGCTATCTGCGCTGGATAAGTGTCTTCGATGCGCAGGCTAAGCAAGATCTCTATTCCGCCGACTTTCAGCGCCAAACTGCCAGCGTTCATTCAGGGGAGATCCTCGATCCCTGGTTTGCACGGGCAAACGGTTCGGGAATAGTCGACGCGGCTTTGTTGACGGACATCATGACTTACCTGCCGAACGATCTACTGGTTAAGGTCGACATTGCCTCAATGGCCGTCTCGCTTGAAGCACGATCGCCCTTTCTCGATCATCACGTGATCGAGTTTGCAGCGAGTTTGCCGGAGCGCTTCAAATTACGTGGTCTGACCACGAAGTACTTATTGAAACGCGTGCTGAAAAAACTTTTGCCCGCAGAGAATCTCGAACGCCGAAAGATGGGTTTTGGCGTTCCCATAGGTCATTGGTTCCGCGGCCAGATGCAGTCGTTCCTGCGCGAGACGTTGTTGTCGCAGAAGGCCCTCGGCCGCGGGCTTTTCAAACCAGAGTCGGTAAAGCAAATGATTGAGCTGCACACGAGTAGCGAACGCGACTACGCGCATCAGCTTTGGACCCTGCTGATGTTGGAATTGTGGTTTGATCGGTTCATTGACTAGTTTGCTTTGAATTTGAGTTTTTTAGGTCTTTGGTCTTAGGTCTTCGGACTTTGGTCTTCGCTTGTTGCTCTGCGCGGCAGTCCTGAAAGTGAATTGAGATCGGAAGCGCGAACCCTCTGACAAAGACCAAAGACCAAAGTACAAAGACCAAAAAGCGTTACGGAAAGAAATCAGACAACTTGGAGGATCGAGTGAAAGGCATCGTCTTAGCAGGCGGTTTGGGAATGCGATTGCGGCCGTTGACCGCAGTAACAAATAAGCACTTGCTGCCTGTCTACGATCAGCCCATGGTTTACTATCCGATTCAGACGCTCGTTAACGCCGGCATCACTGACATCATGATAGTTACTGGGGGAAGCTCGGCCGGAGATTTTCTAAAGCTATTGGGGAACGGCAAAGCCTTTGGCTTAAAACATCTCAACTATACCTATCAGGAAGGCGAAGGCGGGATCGCCGAAGCGCTTGGTCTCGTCGAGCACTTCGCTGCTGGCGATCCGGTTTGTGTGGTCCTCGGCGATAACATTATCGAAAACAATATCGCGGCGGCCGTGCGTAACTACGGCAAACAAGCGCAAGGCGCAAAAATTCTCCTGAAGCGTGTGCCCGACCCGCAGCGTTTCGGTGTGCCGGTTTTGGACGGAGAGAAGGTTTTACGGATTGAGGAGAAACCGGAGTTTCCTCAGTCAGAATATGCGGTCATTGGGATCTACATGTATGACGCTTCGGTTTACGACATCATTCGCACGTTGAAACCGTCTGCTCGTGGCGAACTCGAGATCACTGAGGTTAACAATGCGTACATCGAGCGGGGCGAAATGTCCTGGGAGGAATTGGAAGGTTGGTGGACTGACGCCGGCACCTTCGACAGTTTGCGCCGGGCTTCCAACCTGGTCGCAGAAACCGGAGCCAACAAGGCCGAGCTGATTGCCGATTGCCGATCGGCGATTGCCGACTAAAGGGATGTCGATTGCCAATTGCAGATTTGGTCTTAGGTCTTTGGACTTTGGTCTTTGATTTTGGGCTCGGGTGAGAGGTTCTCTTACAGGTCGGAATTCAACACTAATTGCACGATCAAAGATCAAAGATCAAAGACCCAAGACCCAAGACCCAAGACCAATTTATTTATGAAGATCGTTCGTGTAATTGCGCGGCTGAATGTCGGCGGGCCGGCTAAACATGTAGCCTGGTTGACGGCCGGATTGCAGGATGGCGAGTGGGAGTCGTTGCTGGTTGCCGGCTCAGTTCCTCCCGGTGAGGAGGATATGGGTTATTTTGCGGAAGGACTCGGTGTGCGCCCGCTTTTGTTGAAGGAGATGAGTCGGGAGATCTCCCTCAAAGATGTCCTGACTATTTGGAAACTCTATCGTTTGTTCAAGCGCGAGCAGCCAGACGTCGTGCACACACACACCGCCAAAGCCGGTACCGTCGGCAGAAGTGCGGGGCTAATGTATCGCTGGTTGACGCCGGCCACTTTAATTGGCCGGCCGCGGCGCTGTCATTTCGTGCACACCTACCATGGCCACATCTTTCACGGGTACTATGGAAAATCAAAGACTCGCGTTTTCCTATTGATAGAAAAATTGCTGGCGCGCTTGATTACGAGCCGCATCGTTGTGGTCAGCGAACAACAGCGAAAGGAGATTAACGAGACCTTCGGCGTCGGCCGCACTGAACAGTTCAAGGTGATTCCGCTCGGTCTCGAGCTCGCGAGCTTCGCAGAACCAGAGAAGCGCAGGCAGGCTTTTCGCAACGAACTTGGTGTGCACGACTCTGAAATTCTCGTAGGCATTGTCGGCAGGCTCACGGAAATCAAAAACCACGAACTCTTTTTGCAAGCGGTCGCGAAATTCAAAGCTGCTCGGGGAATTGGGCATTCACCGGTTAAGTTTGTCGTGATCGGCGACGGCAACTTGCGGCAGAAGCTGGCGGCAACCGCTGCCTCGCTGGGCTTAGCTGACGATGTTATTTTCGCGGGTAGTCGGAAGGACCCAGAGAACTTTTATGCTGGGCTGGATGCGGTCGCCTTAACCTCAAAAAATGAAGGTACGCCGTTAACCCTCATCGAAGCGATGGCTAACGGTATCCCCGTAATTTCCACTGCTGTGGGCGGTGTCGTTGATTTGTTGGGCGAACGCGATCGTGAGGCCGATCGGGAAACTCAATATCAGATCTGTCGTCGCGGTGTCAGTGTCAGGCCGAATGATCCGGAGGCTTTCGCGGCCGGTTTGGAACGGCTTGTTAGCGATGCGAATCTCCGGAAAGAGTTGGGGGCGCGCGGGCGGGAGTTCGTCGTGAGAAACTATTCGCGTGAACGTTTGCTTGATGACATTCGCGCTATGTATCGCGAGTTGACGCAGCGCGTCCGCGTTTCCCAAACAGCGAGTGCAGCCGTTACGAGATTTTGAGGAGAGAGAGCGGAACTATCCATTGGATTCAGTTCAACAAGAGTGGACTTGATGCTAGGTGCACGGAACATCACCGGGCTAAAGCCACGGTGAGAATGAGAGAGAGACTCGATGTTTGCCACGTTCGTGATTTTGAGGATCGCGGGCGTCTCGCCCGCAAGTTGCGAGGCGCGACTGGGTGGTTAGAAAAGATTATTGCGGGCGAGACCCGCGATCCAATTCATTGAGATAAGGAGAAAACATTTGCGAGTATTGATTACGGGAGGAGCTGGATTTATTGGCTCACATTTAGCCGACGCCTATCTGCAAAAAGGGGACGAAGTTTACGTCATCGATGATTTATCGACGGGAACGTTTGAGAATATCCATCACCTCAAAAGCAATCAGAAATTTCATTACACGATTGACAGCGTACACAACCATCCGGTAACGGCCGAGTTAGTTGATCAGGTCGATGTTGTTTTCCATCTGGCGGCGGCGGTGGGCGTGAAACTGATTGTTGAAAGCCCGGTACGCACTATCGAAACAAACGTGCGCGGCACCGAAGTCGTGCTCAACATCGCTAACAAGAAAAAGAAGAAGGTGCTGGTGGCCTCAACCTCAGAAGTTTACGGGCTCAGCACTGACGTACCATTTCGTGAGGACGGCAATCTGGTAATGGGCGCGACCACTAAGGGACGTTGGAGT
>JBAPXA010000546.1:0-2657 GCA_049283975.1 Pyrinomonadaceae bacterium
CATCATTAGCTACACGGAATTCGTGCGGCAGAAAAAAGAAGGTCGAACTCCTGGCGTCTCATCCGGACAGGTTGCGACCTCGAAAGATCCCATAACTGCGACTGACCCTACGCTTCCACCGGGCACTACCCGGAATCCATCATTTGGCGTCGGGGTGCGTTTCGATCCGGCGATGAAGCGGCAGCGCAAAGTGTATGAAGCGGAGATCAAAAAAAGCCAGCAGGTGCTGACTTCTGTGGCCGAGGAAATGGGCGGTCGGATTTTTCTGCCGTTGAATAGCGAAGAGATGCTGGCTCAAGCCCGAGAAGCGGCCGGCGAAATCGGTTCCGAATACGTAATTACTTACCGGCCCAAACGACCTTTGGCTAATTCCAAGCCCGGTGAATATCGTCGTCTTGAAGTCGCTCCGCGTAAGCAAGGGCTGACTCTGCGATCCCGGCGCGGCTACGTCGTGCCCACCGGCCGCGACGATTAAACTCGCGAGCTACGGCGTGGCCAGGAGTTCCCACTGCGATTCGAGCGCTTGCACCATCCGACGCACATCGTGGTCTTCCGGTTTTGGTTGCAACGAACGACGGTGTAGTTCGTCCCAGTCCTGCTGCGGTACGCGATGAAAAGCCTCTACCACTTTCGGATCAAATTGCCGGCCCGCCCACTCGTCCAATTCGTCAGCAGCTTCCTGATACGACTTGCCGCGACGATAGACACGATCACTGGTGATAGCGTCAAAAGCATCGGCCACTGAAAAGATCCGTGCGCACAAGTCGATATCGTCGCCTTGTAGTCCGAGGGGATAGCCCGACCCATCCCACTTTTCATGATGCTGCGCCACTACGCGTGCTGGTCCTTCCAGAAATTCAATTCCGCGTAAGATCTGTTGTCCGTGAAGCGGGTGTTCGCGCATCAGCACCCACTCCTCCTCCGTCAATTTCGCCGGCTTACGCAGAATCAAGTCCGGCACTCCGATCTTGCCGATGTCGTGCAAGAGCGAACCAAACTCCAGTGCTTTCATTTGCTCGGCACTAAGTCCATATTCGCGACCCAAACGCAGGCTGTAAGTAACGACTCGCTCTGAGTGGCCATGCGTTTCTGAGTCTCTGGTTTCCAGCGCCGCTGTCAAAGCTTTCAAGGTTGAGCGGTAAGCATCTTCCAGCGAGTTCAACGCTCGATCGAGTTCCGCGGTCCGTTGTTCGACCAGCTCTTCAAGGTGGTTCTCATAACGCTGCTTGGCGACAATCAGTTCATGGTGCTCGAGAGCGCGTTTGACCACGGCTTCTACCTGGCGCAAGTCAAAAGGCTTCATCAAGTAATCGAAGCCGCCGAGCCGCAACGCGCCGATTGCGCTTTCTACTGTCTGCATGCCGCTGATCATCACCACAACCGTATTCGGCGAAATGCTTTTCGCGCGCGGCAACATCTCCAGGCCGCTCATGCCTGGCATGGTGATATCGCTGACTACGAGATGAAACTCGTTCGCGGCGAGCAGCTTGAGAGCAGCTTCAGCGGAGTTGGCGGTCGTGCACTCGTGGTGGTCCCCGAGCAGGTCCGAGAGAATCTCAGTTATATCCGGTTCGTCATCAACGATGAGAATCCGTGACTTGGCGTCACCTGACATCAATGTGGCTCCTGAAGTTCGCAGGTCATAAGTTGCGGCGCCCAGCCGCATTGGCTTGTCGAGTCGCCATTATCGAGGCTTTTTTTGGGGTCGCAGGGGCGGTGTCTTGCGGGTAAAACCACCTGCATTTTCGGCAGGTTCTCGGATTCTACAGTGTTCTGAGATGCGTGCCAACAAGTTTTTACGGGGGGCGGGGAATGTTGGCCCCAGGCCCGTTTGGGACCAGTCGTTTTGTCCGCAAACGCACAGAAGAGTGCCTTCTCAACGCAGAAACGCCTCTCTGGAAAATCCCGGAGAGGCGTTTTCTATGGGCCAAAATGCCTTTCGAAACTCAATATCTGGCCGAACGGCGCCGCTTGCGGATTCCGTACGTATAGACGGCTGCGCCACCACCTCCGACGGCAGCTCCAATCAAAGCGCCTTTTTTGCCCCCGGCAACCCCGCCGATGAGGGCGCCTGCACCAACCCCGCCCGCGGTTGTCAGCTTGTCACGGTGCTTTTGCCAAAAGCTGCGCCCATGTTTGTGATGGTCCCCAATACAACTGTAATGCGTGTGCGTAACGTTGCTGTGCCGGTGCCGGTAACGGCCGCACTGCGCGGAAGCTGGAACCGCCATCAGCATGAGCAAAGTCGTCACTACCAGAATCGCCAGTAGTTTCCTCATAGTTTCTTTCCTCTCAAATAAGTTTTCTATGCGGGAGAGCTGTTTGGGGGGCAGCCTTCATTCTATTGATGCGCCCTGCGCCTGTCCAGCGATGCTGGTCTGGATAAAGCGACGAGCCTCGCTAAGTGCTGCCAGCAGACAAGCTTTTCGCTTTGCGGGAGGAGAATGCGACAGTTGCGCCGCGTCTGAAGAGACCGTATTATCTTCCCTCTTGAAGCCGGAGTGGCGAAATTGGTATACGCACCAGACTCAAAATCTGGCGAGGTCAAACTCATGTCGGTTCGAGTCCGACCTCCGGCACCATCACCCTCAACACTCACTTATCATCAATCTTAGCTTCAGCCTTAATTTCGGACGCTGCATCCTGGGCAGTAGTCA
>JBAPXA010000547.1:0-3878 GCA_049283975.1 Pyrinomonadaceae bacterium
GTCGCGGGCCCGGTGTAGTCAGTACCACCAGGTGGTAGCCGGTGGGCCGATCGAATGGCACTCAAGTCTTGCGGAGAGACATATTTTCACATTGGTCACCTTGTTCATGATTAGCAAACATCTTGCGCAAGAATTGAGTGCTACTCCATCGGGCCACCGGCTACCGCCTGGTGGTACTGACTTCACCGGGCCCGCGACTTGAGTGAACGCAAATCGCAATCGCCACTCGGCAATGGGCAATCGGCAATCGGCAATGGGCAATGTGATGGCCTTACCGAGTCCGCGACTTAAGTGAACGCAAAATCGTCAATCGTCAATCGTCAATCGGCAATCGGCAATCGTCAATCGCCAATCGGCTTGACACGGATACGGCAACTCGTTGATACATAGAGTTGTAAATTCCCCTTCAAGCACCACATAAAATCGCGACTCAAACTCCCCCGGATCTGCGTATACAAATGCCAATGACCCTGCCTGAACATTTCCTACCTCGACTACGACGCAAACTTGTCGCGCTTCCCTTGTTTCTGGCAGCTCTTGGCTCAATTACCGGTTTAGCACTCGGGCAAACAAGACGGTCAGCAGTAGTTCCAAAGTCAGCGTTGCTGCGGATCATTCGCGCCGAGG
This sequence comes from Pyrinomonadaceae bacterium, assembly GCA_049283975.1. GTDB lineage: Bacteria > Acidobacteriota > Blastocatellia > Pyrinomonadales > Pyrinomonadaceae > PSRF01. Next base: position 628 of record JBAPXA010000547.1, read on the forward strand.
ATGAACGGCGCTGGGATGGCGGTCTCGAAGGGCTGCTCTCGCATGCGAATCCCGTGGTGCGCAGTCGTGCCGCGCTCGCAGCCGGAAGAATTGGAAACGAACTTGCGGTACCGCCGCTCGTTTCGTTGTTGCAGAGCGATAATGATCGAGGTGTCCGCTCGATGGCGACTTTTTCTCTAGGTGAAATTGAATCACCCAAAGCTGTTGAGGCGCTAATGTCTGCGTTGTCGAAAGGTGACGCTCCCCGCGCTCGCATCGTTGAGGCGTTGGGAAAGATCGCGGCTGCCTTGCCCCAGGCGAGCGAAGTGCAAAAGAAGGAAATTGGGAAAACGCTTCTGGCAGTTCTCACCTTCGAAGCTCGCCGGCGCTCGCGTCCCGATTCCGAAGTTATTCTGCAGGGGTTAACTGCTACCTTGCGCGCGCGGCCGGAAGGCGCCGGCGCGGTCGTGGCTGAGTTTCTTTCTTATTCCGAACCTCGCATTCGTTCTGACGCAGGCAACACGCTCGCGCGTTTGCGCGCCGCAGATGGCAATGCTGAGCTACGGAAGTTATTGACAGGCGATCCCGATGCAAACGTTCGCGCGAATGCCGCGCGTGTGCTGGGTGCAACGGAAGATAAGACCGCGTTCGATGGCTTAGTCGATCGCGCGTTGCATGATCCGGACTCACGCGTTCGTGTGAGTTCGATTCGTGCCTTAGCGTCGCTGAAGGACCAACGTGCTATCCCGCCCTTGATGTTGTTTGAGGGAATCACTAGAGGTGCGAGCGGACCGGTTCAAGGGTCTCGCGTTAACGAATTGCTCGAGCTGGCCACCGCCCTCGGGCGTCTCGCGCAAAACTCAAACGATGAGCACATTTTTAGTTGGGTGAGACTCTTGAGAGGCCTCACTGGTCCAGCTCCCGAAGTGGAAGTTGCCCAAGCTCGGATTTCCGCTGCAAGATATCTGGCCGAGCCGGGCGATCAGGCAAGAAAGGCAGCCCAGGCGGCGATGTTGACGGACTGGAGATTTGCCGCGAGTTTAGCGCAGGGTTTCGGCGAGGTTTCGGCTCTTCCAGACTCTGCCAGCAACAAGGCGAAACTCTTCGCTGACGCTCAACAGCTACTGCGAGGAATGCTCGATTATAAGAACTCCGAGATCAAGGTGAACACTCTGGTGGCAGTTCATTCTGAATATGCAGTGCCGGATGTATTACGGGCGTTGTCGGCCTTCAAACCTGCTGACGCTGATTCACTCTATCGGGAATACCTGAAGCATTCCGATGTAGTTGTGCGGACAACTGCTGCTGAAATATTAGGCGAGCGTCCTCTGAACAGCAGTAACGTCGAGGCGCTCGGTTCCGCTCTGAAGTTTGCGCTGAGGGAAAAGGCATCCAACGACGCTGCTCTTGCGATTCTGGATGCACTGGCTAAATACAAGGACCGCTCTGCGAATCAGGCAATGATGACGGCATTAGATTCCAGAGATTACCTGGTGCGGCGAAAAGCAATTGATTCGTTGAAAGCTGCCCGCGCGGGGGACTTTAGTAACCGGCTCGGTGAGGTGGGGAGCTTAAACACGGCGCGCGACTATGAACGCGCCATTTCTCGCATCGGCAAGCGCGTGCTTGCAGTAGTCACTACGAACAAAGGGCGTTTCACAATAGAGTTGCTTCCGGAAGATGCCCCGCTCAACGTCGACAATTTTGTGCAACTTGCGAGGCGCCGTTACTTCAACGGGATCGTGTTTCATCGCGTAGTGCCCAACTTTGTGATCCAGGGGGGCGATCCGCGCGGAGACGGTAACGGCGGTCCCGGTTACCAAATTCGTTGCGAGATTAGTGAGGTTCCTTATGGTCGCGGCGCCGTAGGCATGGCGTTATCCGGCAAAGACACTGGCGGGTCGCAATGGTTCGTCACGCACGCGCCGCAGCCACACCTCGACGGCGGCTATACGGTGTTTGGAAATGTAATCTCCGGAATGGAAGTGGTAGATCGTATTGCGCGCGGCGATGTGATCAGGTCAATTGTAGTGACGGAAAAACCAGGGCCTAAAATGCAATCTGCCCCCATCACTGTTCTCGAAAACTAGGCGAAGCTTTGACTACACGATTCAACACACCACTCAGGTCAACTCAAATCTGCGGCAGCGGCGCGCGCAGGTTTATCGAACTGATTGGTTGTGGCCTTTCGCTCCTGGCAATCGCCTCAGCGTGCGCCGGCACCACAGCCGCGCAAACGCGGGAGGCTCGCCCAGGCGAGCGGACTACCTATCAGATCGAATTAAATATCGATTTCGATGCGCTCTCTTATTCAGGCTCGGAACGAGTCCGCTGGATTAACCGCGGCGATCACGCCAGCAGCACTCTCTATTTTCATCTTTATTCCAACCTTCGTGTCGAGGGCCAATCCGCTTCAGGTGCAGATGAGCCCCGGCTTGAAGTTACGAAGGTTCGCCTGGCCGCGACGGATACGCCCTTACCCTTCGCGCTTGAAGATCAGGGGACCACGCTGCGAATCAATCTGCGCGAGTCGGTCCTGGTTGGCGGGTCGGTTGAGGTGTCGCTGGATTTCCGCGGGAGCGTGCCAGAGATCGATGCTGAAGAGTCTGCCATCACCACGCATGTCATCAAGCAGGTTAGCGCCGCGCTTCGCGATGAGCGCGAAATGCGGCGCGCTCGCGATTTGAATTTTCGCTGTCGCGGCGTGCTACTACTGGGTTCCGCTTATCCAGTCTTGGCTGTCCATGATGGCGACGATTGGCGTCGCCGTCTGGAGCCGGGTATAGGCGACCTTATTTTCAACGAATCGGCGGATTATGAAGTGGCAGTTACTTCGGCGCCAGGCGTCAATGTCTTTGCGCCAGGAACGGAGCAGGAACGCACGGACCGTCAGGATGTGAAGAGGTTTTCCGGGATCGCCTTGCGAGACTTTGCCATCCTGGCCGGCCGTGGTTTGCGTTCCGAACAAACTACTGTGGGGCAAACAACTTTGCGCTCGGTGTTTCTTGCCGAGCATGAGCGAGTCGGCAAACACGTACTCTCCGCTGGTGCCGCGGCTCTGCGAATTTTTTCCGCCCGCTTTGGATCCTTGCCTTACAAGACGATCACTATCGCGGAAGCGCCCCTGGTTGCGGGGTTAGGAAGTACAGAGTTTTCCGGGTTGATGGTGATTGCGAGTGCGTTTTATGTCGACTTTGACTCTCCCGCGATTCGCAATCTGCCGGAGATTATTCGCGAGCAACGGCCGGCTGTCGAACAAAGTCTGGAATGGA
>JBAPXA010000548.1:0-6526 GCA_049283975.1 Pyrinomonadaceae bacterium
GGCGAAGCCGGATTGTTTACGTTCTGCAAGCGGCCGCTAAGCCTGCGCGGAACTTCGCGCTGCCAGATTATTTTTCCGCTCTGCCGATCGAGGGCGATAACGAGAAGTTTGTAATTTTCTTTCTCGATAGGACTCTGTTGCCTGCGCACGTGCGCGCTTTCTTTCGCGCGCGCCTCAACCTTTGAGTACCCGGTGATGAAAATCCGATCCTTTGTGAGCACCGGCGACGAGTGTCCCGGCGGCAAATCTGTCTTCCAAACTACATTCTTCCCGGCGCCAAACTCGACGGGCAGTCCGGTCGAAGCAGACACACCACTTCCGTTCGGGCCGCGAAACTGGCTCCAGGCTTCTGCGTCATGAGCAGCAGTGGTCAAAGTCGGGCTGCTTAAGATCAAGGCGGCGACAAACGATACGAGCAATAAAGGTACGGATAGTCTCATAGTGTTTCTCTCAATCAAGCGGAGTGATTTCTTCGGGGAACGGTTTACGCAACTCATATTAACCCGTTTCCCGTTATTTGCAGTCTAGGGTCAAATTGCAGTCGGGAAAGGCGGCTTGCCCTCTTCCTGACTGCAAACTCTTGTTGAAGGATCTTTCAAATCGCCAATCGTCAATCTGAAATCAGCAATCCTATCTGCCGCTGTCCATGTGCCAACCGGGATTCACCCATTGACCGTCCCGCAACACAAAGATCTCAGTCACCCGACCGGATTGATTGATGCGCTGCCCGCCCGTCTCCAGTTCGTACGCATAGTTGGAGTAAACGACCGCTGTGAGGCCATAGAGCTGGATTTCGGTTTTGGGGAACTCGAGCTTGATCAGCTTGCCGCCAACCTTCGCAAACTGTTCTGCTCCATTGAGAATAGTCTGGCGGTTGGACCAGTTATTCTCGCCAGCCTCGATAGCAATCGTTTCTTCGGGGATCAGTTTTTCGAGGGTTGCCCGGTCGCCGGCGAAGAAAGCGCGCCAGACTGCCTCCCGCGCAGTCAGCAAACGCTGTTTCATCTGATCACCTAAAGGTCTCGGCGCGCCCAGCTGCTTTTCCAAAGAATCCTGATGCATTGCTGTGTCGCTGCCACTTTGGATCCACTTGCCATTCTGCTTCGTATAGAAATCACAAATCCGCAGCGCCCGTTGGGCCGGACCGTTAGGTGTGTTTGATTCGATGTCAGAGACAAAGCAGACAAACGCTGCGTCGCCTTTGAAGATTATGTCAAACTCGCGCATCTTGAAGCTCTTCATGCCGTAGGGACTCTTAGGGTCGACCTGGTTCCAATCCATGTAACCCTCGATGCCTTTGATCATTTCGCGCGAGCCTTCCAGGTAGCCGAGCCAGTTTTCCGCGTGCGTGGCGCGCAGGGCGGCAGCGTCTTTTTTGATGAAGGCCTGAAAGATGCTGTCAATATGCGCGCGAATAGCTTCGCGATCAGCCGCCCTGTCATCCTGGGTATCTATCGGGCGCGAGTTAAGAACAGTTGGCGAACTGATGATTAAGGCGCAGCCAAGAATGTATGAGAAAAGCGCCTTAGCGAAGGATCTCAAAGTCATCGTGATGCAACCTCCGTAAAGATATTGCCAATGGGCGATTGCCAATTGACGATTGGGAATTCGCCGTCAAAGGGTTAGATGGGTAGATTGCATCTAACGCGTAATGTTGTGGTCAAGGGTAAATTGCCTCAGGGAGCGGCGGCTGCCTCCGCATCTTAATCGCCAATTGCCAATTGGCAATCGGAAATCGCCAATGTTCAAAGCTTATTCTTTTCAAGAAACGCGAGGACAAGTTCGTTGAATTCTTTTGGCCTATCCATCATCACAAAGTGTCCGCCGCCCTCCCACATATGAAACTCGAGGTTGGGTGCAATTCCACGAAAGACCGTTTCCAAATCTGGACCAAAAAAGGGATTCTTGTTCATGATCGCTAACACAGGTACATTGATTTTGTCCGCTCCCCAAATCGAACTGTCCGCCATCCCCTCCATTGCGCTCACTAACACGTGCTGCGGAGTAGTGGCACTTAAAGCTGAGATTCGCGCTTGTGTGTCAGCCGATAGTTTGGGGCCATACATCGTCGCAAACATCTTGCTGACAGCGTCGCGATAGCCCGCGGACCGAAAACCAGCGATCATGCCATCCATCATCGCCTTGTCACCGAATGCTCGCAGCGATCCATCAACAATTACTATTGCGACCGTCTTTTCCGGATACTTGCGATAGAACTGCCGGGCGATCGGCGTGCCCATGCTGTGGCCCACCAGCACCGCGCGCTTCACCTTTGCGTCCTGCATAACCGCAGCAACTGCCCGCGCAAAGTATTCCATGCTGTAAGTTAATGTAGGTTTATCGCTTTGTCCGTGTCCGGGAAGATCAATCGCAATTACCCGGTGGCGCTTCGCTAAGTCAGGAATCTGATCACGCCAGTTGTCCATGCTCATTGTCCACCCGTGAATCAGGACGATGGCATTATCGCCCTTACCGTAGTTCACATAATGGACTCGAGCTCCATCAAGCGTCGCAAATTTCGACTGAGCTACTGCCGAAATCTCTTTGGTGATTTTTTCAGAGACCGGCGCAGCAAACCCTCGGTTCAGCGTCGGAGTCGTCCCAGCCAGTGTCAGCACAAAGGAGCCGACGAGCAAGGCGCTGAATTTTTTTTCGTATTTGGCAGTGGTAGGGTTCTTATACATTTTGAAAGCTCCTCGTAAGGCGGTGGAACGCGGCAAACTAATGGGGGTAAGCGGGCGTAATTTTAGAGGAATGACTCAACAAAAGGAATGGATCACCGCTGCCGATGACTCATCAAAATCAAGAAATTTTTGCGGGAGCTGTCGATCCCGCGTACGCTTGTTCGACTAATCAATAGAAATCCAAACGGCTGTAAAAAAGTGATTCTTACCAGCTGTGCAAAAACTGGAGGGCTAAAATGAAGGTAAATCCTTATCTCAACTTTAATGGACAGTGTGAGGCGGCGCTCAAGTTTTACGAGCAGGTGCTCGGAGCTAAGACCACGTTCAAGCAAACGTGGGGTGACTCGCCAATGGCCAAACACGTGCCTGAAGAGACTTATAACAGCATCCTGCATTCGACGCTCGACGTGGCCGGCGCAACCATAATGTGTGCTGACTCACCTCCGGACAGCTATAAGCAACCGCAGGGCATTCAGATCACGCTCAACTTCAAGGACCCGAGCGAAGGTGAGCGTGTGTTCAACGCCTTGGCGGAAGGCGGTCGAATTGATATGCCGTTTCAGGCGACGTTTTGGAGTACTGGCTTCGGCATGTGTGCCGATAAGTTTGGGATCCCCTGGATGGTGAATTGCGGGGAGTAAGGGATTTCGGATTGCCGATTGCCGATTCCAAATTGCCAATTGGCAATTGGCAATCGACAATCACCTACAGTTTGGTAAACGTGAACCACGCATTCTCATCCGGATCGAAGAGCTGAAACGTCGCCGGGGTGACATTGCGAATCTTTCGTTGCACTTCAGTTCCCTCTTTCGGAACTTTCCAGGACGACCACGAATCTGTTTGCCGATCAATCTGTCGTTCGTACCTGTCTTGCAGAGTCAGTAAATCACCCGCCTGCGAGTAGCTCCCCTGTTCTTCCACAATCAATTTGTCTTCTAGCTCCGTCCCATGAACCGTGGCGTAGCCCTGTTGCAGATAGGTTTTGTCTACAGCGAAGCTAATTCGCAATTTGAGAGTGGTCGACCGCTCGACCTCTCCCAGGTTCATCGTGCGATTAAACTCGCACTGATAAGATCCCGGGGTAATTGTCTTCTCAGTTTCCTCAACCGCAACTGAAGGTGAACTCAAAGTAGTGGCTTCCGGCGTTATGAGCGGTGTGGCAGTAGGTGTCGTCGCGAAATATCTCGACTGCGAATTAACGTTTTCTGCGACCCGCTGTTGCCGCGCAAGGAAAGAGGCTCCGACTTTCACTAACAACAGAAGCAGGATGACAACGCCTATTCCGATGACACCGAGTATTTTTCCAGCAGATGACTTTGGCGGAGGATGATAAACGGGCGGTGGCGCAGGCGCGGGCGTCGGTTTTGGATAGACGACTGTTGTCTCTGGATCCTGTGGATAGACCTCGGTGGTCTCTTGCGCCCGGGGCATTTGCAACACCGAGCCATCGTCCAGACAGTACCTTAAATCATCTGCAAACGTGCGGCGACAGGTGGGACACTGCTTCATCGGGTAGTCCTAATGGGTTTGAGTGAGAATGACTCACAAAAAGCGATTGCCCTCAAGTTAGAACTGTCCGCGAATATTATCGCCTGTCCAAGCACTCGACAAGGGTTAGCAGCCAAAGATCCCCTGCTTTGATCCCCTGCTTTGATGGCGAACATCAGGCTTTTCTACGACACAAAAAGCAAACGAATGTGGCAGGAAATGCACACGCCCTCCAATAAGATCATGTTCGTGAGATTCGGAATTCTTATGTGAAGACGATAAGCGAAAAATCTTCAGCCAACGTCGACACTCAGGTGTCTTAATGAATAGGCCGGACTCTCCCGCTGAAGTGTGGAGGGTCCGGCCAAATTACTTAAGGGAGAGTGAGCAAAAATGAAAAGGATTCTTGGATTAGCACTTACTTTCGCTTCGATTGGATTAGGCGGCGGAATGGTCGGACTAGGGTCGGAAGCTAAGGCAATTGAAATCTCGACCAGTAGCGAGGTGGTTGCGTTCAGCGCGCAATGGCAACGTGATCGCTACGGTCGTAGAATCTACAATCGGCGTCGCACGGTGAGGCGCACGCGCGTAGTTAGAATTGGCAGACGGCTGTACCGCGAGACCTACGTCGTCCGTTATCTGCCGAATGGCTACATCGACACCAGGCTGATTACCCGCGTGAGAATCAGCTAACAGAGATTGACGATTGCCAATTGCTGATTACTGATTGCCGATTTTTCGAACCTAAATCAAGCAGTTGCCCTGGAACTAACCGGTAATTGGCAATTGGCACTCGGCAATCGGCAATCAGTTCGCTACTGCAGCTCGAGTTTCTTGTTCTCACCCCAGTCTGCGCTTTTTCCGGTGACCAGTGCCGAAACAAAACTAATGACCTGAGCCACAGTGCCCCCTGGGCTGTCCCAGTATTCGGCTTTTTCCAAACCCACTCGCAACAAGGCAATGTCTGGTTCGTCCGTCCCCTTCGGAAACCACGCTTTGAATTGCGGCTTCCACAGTTCTTCAATCTTCGCTTTGTCTTTGACCAGCTCGGCAGTACCAGTGATTGAGACATACCGGTGACTGTCTGGATCCGCAAAGCTAACATTGCACTTTGGAATCCGTCTGACTTCGGAAACCTTGTGAGAATTGTCTTTAGTAAAAAACCATAAGTTCCCGGCTTCGTCGACTTCGCCGTTGAGCGACATCGGTCGACTGTGCAAATCACTATTTTCGTCGACGGTGGTCAGCATGCAAAAATCCATGTCTTTGATCATTTCACGTAACTTCTGAAAATCAGCTTCGTTTTCTCGCATTAGTGCCTCCATGAAGTTTGTATTTGTAATGAAGGTGAGACTCACGGAAAGTCTTCACAGATAAATGTCGGGGCAAGGGCATTTATGTTTTGGAGTGAGCCGGCAGAGCGCAGCGACGACGGCGCTTTGGATGATTTCAAAACCCTTGTTACTCCGTAAGAAACCAAAACGGTGTCGCGCTGAGCTTGCCACCGCACTCCAAAGCCACCTTTTCTGCCACAAAACGCCGACGGTGGTGTTCTGTTATTGAGGATCAAAATCTGTTTTTAGGGAGTCGTTATGTCTACGAAAATGCGTCTGGTTTTCTGTATGGGTATGGTTGCGGGATTGGCATTAGTCGCCGGGTTGGCCTTCGCCACCTGGGCTGTAAGCTCCAATGCAGCCGCAGCTGTCACTCTAGCCACGGCTGAAACCGTCGATGCCAGTACTATCGCGATAAACGCGGTTACGCAAAATGTGTTGACCGGAGAATGGAGAGGCAAGCTTGAAAGCAACGACTCCAAGATCAATCTAAACTTTGAGCGTCGCTCTGACCGCGACGGCAGGCATTCGATGGGTCAGACGTACGAATTTTCGGAGTTGCAGGGATTGACCCGCGAGCAGGTTCTGGGGGGCGGTTCAGTCCGGTTCAGTCTCGTGCGCGAAGCAGGAACAATCGAGTGCGAAGGCAGTTTTCAAAACGGACGCGGCTCTGGCACCTTTCGTTTCAGCGGCAGCCAGGCTTTTGTGTCGGCGATGAAGAGCCGAGGTTTTGACTTCGAAACCAATTCTTCAAAGCATGATCGCGATCTTGACGACAGACTCTTCGCGGCGGCGGCATTGAACGTCACGACCGCGCTCGCCGATGATTTGTCGGCGGCGGGTTTCAAGCTTGATGTTGATGATCTTTTCAAAGCGGCGATCTTCAAGATCGACTCGACCTTCATGCGCGAGATGAAAGCCAGCGGCTTTCCTAATTTGGGAATGGAAGAACTGGTCAAAGCGCGAATCTTCAAGATCGATGCCGACTTTGTGCGCAAAGTAACGGAGATGGGTTTTGAC
>JBAPXA010000549.1:0-1736 GCA_049283975.1 Pyrinomonadaceae bacterium
CCGGCTGCCGAGTGGCGTTGGATTTCGTCGCACATTTTTGGAGTTGAGAGTAGTCGACAACACGAATGGAGAAACTGTCTGGTGCTCCGGGTGCACCAATGAGCTGGGCGTGATCATGGACGGCGGCGGAAGCAAGAACCAAAGGCTGCCTTCAGAGCTCTTCGATGTTTATAAGGATGGCAGCAAGCCCGCCAACCACGACTACCCTACTCCGTGTAATAACAACTATCTGCCGGGTATCAATCCGCAGTACTACCAACCGCATTACTTCTGGGACCTGGAGAAGGGAACCGGCGTTGCAATCACCCGCCAGGATCAAGTGCAGATTTACGAAGAGTTAAATCTGAACAATCGATGCGCGCTAACCACCAGCTTCATCCGGCGTGATTATCAACTCAAGGACAATCGGCTGTTGCCCTACGGCTGGACGAGCACCGGACCGCTCAAGCCCGATAAAACTCCGGTTATCCCCCCGGATTTTCTCCATGAAACTCACCCGGTGAAGGTGGGAACCGACCCGGCTTACGCCAACGGCAATGGAACTAACTTAGTCCGCTATGAAGTGCCGCTTCAGGGACTGAATCCAAGCAAACTAACTGTGAAGGCGACACTCTATTACCAGAGCATCCCCCCCTATTATCTCAACGACCGTTTTCGGGAGGCGCCGAATGAGCCGGCGACTCGGCGGCTCTATTATCTGACTTCCAATCTGCAAACGAAGGGAACACCGATCGAAAACTGGAAATTGCAGATCGCCACAGCGAGCAAGTCAATAACTATGGACTGAATTCCGAACTTCCAACCCACCTTAATAACTCGCACGACGTTAGACGGAATGCAGGAGCGCAGCCCGCATCGCAGCTGCGGACTGCCAGCGTTGGGTCTGGTCCTTGTGGAGGGCGCGATCAATTACCTCGCACAGGGCGGGGGGCAAATCGGGGGCGCGTCGCGCCAGAGGAATCAAAGGATGCTCGAAGATTGCTTTCACGATTTCAGCGACGCTCGACTTACCAGCGAGATCAAGCGCCATTTCCCCAGTGAGTAGGCTGTACGCCGTCATTCCCACGCCATAAATGTCTGACTGCGGTCGGACATCGCGAAAGTTTCGCAGTTGTTCGGGCGCCATGTAAGCAATCGTGCCCGCTGCCTCACCCGCCATCGTTACTCCACTCATACCTGACTGCGCAAAGTTCTTCGCGAGACCGAAATCCGCGAGCTTAGCTTGCGGGTTAGTCGCTGCATCACGCACCAAAATGTTTTGATCCTTGATATCGCGGTGAATGAATCCGTGCCCATGTGCGTGGGCGAGGGCATCGAGGACTTGCGAGATGACGGTTACAGCAAGCGGGTAAGGCAAGCGTCCGCCGTGTGCGTCGGCTAGTTTGGCTGCGTCAGGTCCGTCAACAAACTCTGTGATCAAATACACCACGCCGTTATGCGTGCCGCGATCGAGGAACTGGACAATGTTCGGGTGTTTTAGGGTGGCAGCGACTTCAATCTCGCGTAAGAAACGACGCATAGCCTTGTCGCTAACTGCGGCCTCTGGTAGGAGAGTCTTGATCGCCACGGCCCGTCCTGATTTCTGCTCCCGACCCAACATGACACATCCCATGCCGCCGCGACCGAGAACGCGCCCCATCTCGTATCCAGGGATCGGCTGAGGTGAACGCTTCAGCTCGGCGCGACAGTCTTCACAAATAAAAGTCAGCTTTTCATCAGGGGTGGCGGCCTGAGCC
>JBAPXA010000550.1:0-7257 GCA_049283975.1 Pyrinomonadaceae bacterium
AGCGCAACTTCCTCACCTTCTCGGATCTCCTCAATGCAGAAGGCTACAACCGGAACATCGTCTCCGATGCTCGCACGTTCGCGGATGCGACGCGCAGTGAAAATGACTTCGCCCAGCGACCCCGCCAAACTTACGAGAATCAGGTTAGGAGGCTCTCGCCGAGCGCTCTCAACCGCATCTCCCTCATCTCGTGCAACTTTGACACGATAGCCATCCGCCTGCAGCAACTTCTCAATGCCATCGCGTGTCTCATGAACATCCTCAACCACCAGGATGAGTGAGCTTGGATCGTTGTGATTCTTGACCATTACTTCTAAGGAGCGAATCGCCCCGCGTTTGGCGGCTCTCATGAGCCATGTCCAGGCTGAACTTTCTCGCCGATTCACTATGAGCGGGCAATTGTTGGTTGTCCGTGCGACAGCACACATATGCGAGGTTTTAGGGTGAGGGTACGAGTCCAGTGTTGGAATAATCCGTCCCCACATCTGGTTTGGGCAAAGCTGAGTGTTATAAGCGGCCCAGCGCACAGACAGCATTGCCGGGTAAGGCAATGATCACTTATGAACGAAATTTACGCTCTTCGGCGTGCAAACGGCGATTGGTTTTCCCTCGATGATCACGGACGTTTTCGTGTCCCCATATTTCAAAACCGCGGCGATGCAATGATTGCCCGGGCGCGGAACTTCGAAATGCTCCTTTTCAACCCAGTAGCGCTCACTGTGCTCTTGCTCAAGCAACTTGTCCCAACAGCCGGTAATGGCGATGTCGACTTTTGTATGATCAGGGATCCACTGGAGAACCTTAATCGCGGTCGCTTGTTAGCACGCGCAGATCTTGAAGCGCTGGTGTTACCGCTAACAGAATAGATGGAGAAATAGGTTGTCAAAGAAACCAGTTGATGTTGTCGGGCAACTGCCAGGCACGATGAAGTTTGATCTTATTAAGTGGGAAGTAGCTAACCCCTGGCTAATAGAGGGACAGGCCGATGACCGTCTACCGATGAGCGGTGCTGTCACCCACAGCGGTGGAACACCAGCCGAACAACGGTCATTTGCGCGGCGCACTCATCAAGAGATGTTCAAAAAGTGGTCGCAGGAGAGACACGAATAGCTTCCGGCAATGCACCTGGCGAAAACAATAAGCGCAAAACAATTCAGGAAAATTTGTGACGGAGTCTGGAGCGACCGCGCCGCAGTCTTGAGAGACCGTGGCGTCTTGGCCGGCGACGCCGCTCTAGTGCGTGCTGTGTTTTGGCGACTCTGTAAGGCTGGAGTTAAGCCGGCCCGTGATGCTGAGAATTATGATACCAAGCCTACGATTCTGGCTTATCAGTTAGTGGTGAGTCGCATGCTCGAGGTGAATGCCTGGCCGGCTTTTGAAGCCGCGCCGATTTTGAGGGAACTTGTGGCGCAGTATCAAGGTGAAGCTGCGAGCCAGAAGGCAGTAGACGGAAGGCAGTAACAAAGTTTCGAGTTCCAAGTGTCACGTTTCAAGTTTTGTCAGCGAACCTGGGACTTGGACTCGAAACTTTGTTACTGCTTTCCCGCTGGGATAGCGTGTACTTCTCGACGTTGGCGGAGCGCGTACTTCAAAGTCTTTACAGTTCCACCGCCCTTACTCGACCAAAATCCAAATACAATTTGCGCCAGATCAACAAGGTGCCGGTTTCTTGCGGAAGTGGCAGTCTTGCGCTTTGGAAGTTGCAGCTCGACGATGCGATCGACTTGGTCGAGGATAGTCTGCAGACGCTGAGACACTTTGAAGCGGGTGTAAGGAACTACGGTCCAACAAGTCTCACTGTTTTCCAGAAGCCATTCGAGCGCCCATTCGTCGATTCCACGTCCGGTTCCTGCAAGCCAGGTTCTGCCTTGCGAGAGAAATGGAGAGAGATGCTGCTCGAATAACGACCGCGCTGTATCGCGATCGATGTCGCGCGAACCCGTGATCATGATGGAGCCGTTGACGGTCATGGAATGGTTAGGTTTGTAACGCAAACTAACGGTTGGCGTTACATAACGTCCTACAAAAAGAAGGGCAGCCCGACCGGCTGCCCGTTCTCTTGGCACCACTGGGATGCATGCTTATTGCCGCGGTGAGCTACTCATTGCCTGGGTCATCTGCCGCCCGAAGCGCGAGTTAACGGGAGTTACGTCTGCACGCTCCCATGATTTCTTGAAACGTGCTTCCACGAGCGTCGCGTCATCATTCTTACCCTGCGCCCGCAGGGCTTGATTCAATCCAAACAGCGACCAACCGTTATTGCGATTTTTCTTGAGGTCTGCCCAGTAGACTGTTTCGGCTTCCGCAGGACGCCCGGCTTCCAGCAGTACTGCGCCCAGCGCCTGGCGCGGCGGGTAGTGCCACTCGGAAGGCTCGGTGTAGACCAGCGAGTCTTCCAACCGAACAGCCCGCTCGAGATGCGCAATCGCTCCATCGTAGTCTTTCTTGGCGGCTGCGATCTCCCCAGCGAGAACCTCCGGAGCTATGGACAGCACGGCGCGGCCCTTGTTCGGCGAGAAGAGCGGTTGATCAAGCACCGGATCTTTTAGCGTTTCCTTTATCTTCGCTAATTCCTGATCGGCTGCATCAAACTGTCCCTTGGCCACAAACGCCAAGCCCCGACCGTAATGCCAGATGCCCCTTGAGTAAGGACTAAACGCGGGTGGTTCCGGCTCTTTCAACATTTCATCCCATTTGCCAAAGCGAGTCAGTGCGTAGTAGGGCACGATGCGAAATATCGCCAGGAGCGGAATCTGTTTTAGTGCCTCATCCGGAATCTTCGACGCGGCCTTGCGAGCCGAATCAATCGCCAGCTTGCTACGGCCGTCGGCGCTGGCAGCGAACCAGAGAAAATGGATGTTGTGTGGGTAATAGCCCATGGGGTAAAGGCCTTGGGCCTGACACTGCGTGATGTAATCCTCATCAGCCGCGATGGCGAGCTCGTTGCTGCGCGCCGCGTCGGCATAGCGCCCTACGCGTTGATAAATATGCGCGGGCATGTGGACCATGTGCCCGGCCGCCGGCATCAGGGTCAGCAAGCGGTCCGCAGCAGCTTCTGCTTTGTCGACTTTTTCGGTCGACTCCATCAAGTGGATATACAGGTGCAGCGCTCCGGGATGTTGCGGATTCCGTTCGATGATCTTTTCGATCAGTGAAACTACTTCCGCGGTGCCCTCATAAGGCTGACCGTCTCGAGACCAGTAGCCCCACGGCCGGAGATCCATCATAGACTCCGCATAAAGCGCCGCTGCGTCGAGATCGTCAGGAAAGCGCTCGCTCAGTTTGCGCATCGCCTCAGAATAAGCACTGTCGCGCGCCTTACGCTCTGCCGCATTTCCTGAGTAGCGTTCGGCTAAAGCGTCGATGTATGCCTGCTCGCGTGGCGAAGCGTGGGTCTTAAGTTCCCGAGCCTTCTGAATCAGTTCGTGGGCCTTGGGTTCGTTGTTAGGATCCATTGCCGCGTTGATATTCGGACCAAGGACGAGCGCCTGTCCCCAATAAGCCATCGCTAATTGCGGATCCAATCGTGCGGCCTCGCGGAAGGCTCTACCGGCTTCCGCATGATTGAAGGCAAACGAGAGATTAAATCCCTGATTGATAAAGAGCTGCGCTTCCTTGCTCTTCGTCGTCACGAGGAACGTATGCTTGCCAAGATTCTGCAGGCGCGGCGCCAGGGCACCCGTTGGCGACGGCTTATCCTGTTCGGGCGATTCTTTGTAATGAACGTGGTTAGGAAGTGCTGTGTCGGTCTGTGCTAGGGCAATATGCTGATACCCAATCAAAGTCGAGCCGACGGCGCCAATGATTAGGAGAACTCGAGCGGGTCGCATGGCTTTACTCCTTTTTGCTGATTGGTATTTTCGGGTGTGCGGATTCTACAGCGGGTGGGGTATTTAGCTCAACCATGGCAGCGCCGTCCGTGACAGTAGCTGGCGAGCTGTATCGCGGCCAGCGGCCAGAGGATAGTGTCATCCTGCTCTTCCATCACGGCGCGATAGGCCGACTCAACGATGTTCAGCGTCCTCTTGGGCACAGGCTCACCTCACTCGGTCGGATTTCGATCACATTTCATAACTCGCGTTCTAGGCAGGCTCAGCATTGAAATTTCTATGCTTGAAGGCGGGTCCGCAGGCTTTCGATATCGTTGTGCGGTGGGGCGCCGAAGTGCTTCTTGTATTCGCGGCTGAAATGCGAAGGGTCTTGGTAGCCTACGCGGAACCCTGCGCTGGCGGCATCCATGTCTTCGCCTAGCATCAAACGTCGTGCTTCCTGCAGGCGGAGGTGCTTTTGAAACTGCAGCGGACTCATCGAAGTGACGGACTTGAAGTGATGGTGAAAGCCGGACACGCTCATCCCAAGTTCGCGCGCGATCTCTTCCATCTTCAACTGCTCGTCAAAATGCTCTCGCAGACGGCCGATCGCCTTCGATATGCGACGGGCGTCTCCACCCAAAGCTAAAACATGGCTAAGACGTGCGCCCTGACCTCCAATTAAAAGCCGGTAAATGATCTCTCTTATGATTAGTGGAGCAAGGACCTTGCACTGGGCAGGTGTTTCGACGAGCCGAACCAATCTGACGACTGCGTCAAGCAGATCAGCGTCGACCGAACTCACATTCATTGCCTTTGTGCTCGCGTCGCCCTTCTTGAAACGGATGCCGGATTCCATTATGACGGATGCGACAAGCGCGGGTTCCAGATCCAACTGGAAACCGAGGTAAGGTCGATCCTTCGATGCCTTCTCTACCTGGAAAGTGAGCGGCAAGTCGACCGTGTAGATGAGGTAATGCTCCGGATCGTACCGGAACACTTGCTCGCCCAAAAGTACCCGCTTGCTGCCTTGAGCGACGAAACAGAATGAAGGCTGGTACACCGATCGCACCGGTTCGGTCGGGCTGGATGCACGGCTGAGACGGAAGCCGGGGAAGACTTCTACGGTTCCGTCGGCGCGCGCTGCCGCTGCCATCCGGTCGACAAGTTCTTCGCTGTTGCTTCGCATCCTTTGTACTTCTCGTTTTGAATCCAGTCTGTTCATGGCCCCAATGTTACGCCGTTAGCTGCCTCAGTGAAACACTCCGTCCATGGTTTTTGCAGGATCGTACAAGCATTCGCCACTATCCTCATACCGCTACTTTTCCCCAGTCGCTAATGTGTCAGGTGACAGAATTCAAGAAACAGATGAACTCGCCCTTCAGTCCTAGAAATTCAAGGGACTATTTATGAAAAAGAATAAGCAAGCAACCGGATCGAACACTTATGACCGCCAAAGCCTAAGTCGCCGTGACTTTTTAGCTACAACGGCGGTTGCCGCAGCCGGACTGGCGGTGGTGTCATCGTGCGCATCATCGGATCAGGCCAATCAGCCAGGGGAGATCGCCAACAAGAGCGACAAAGGGCTGAATAGTGGAAAGAACGAAATGAAAAACCGAAGACTCGGAAAACTAGAGGTCTCGGAAATAGGCGCCGGATGCATGAGCATCAGCGCCAACTACGGACCACCGGCAAATAAAAATCAGGGCATTCAAGTCATACGTAAGGCCCATGAAAAAGGCGTCACATTCTTCGATACAGCCGAAGTTTATGGACCTTACACAAGCGAAGAACTTGTCGGAGAGGCACTCGCTCCTTTTCGCGACAAGGTAGTTATCGCGAGTAAGTTTGGTTTTGACATTGAAGGCGGTTCAGGCGGTCTTGATAGCCGACCCGAGCACATCAAGAAAGTTGTTGAGGAATCACTTAGGCGCCTTAGGACCGATCGCATTGATCTGTATTACCAGCACCGAGTCGATCCAAAAGTGCCGATCGAAGATGTGGCAGGTGCTATCAAGGATCTGATCACCGCGGGAAAGGTTTTGCACTTCGGCCTCTCTGAAGCGAGTGTAAAAACGATCCGCCGGGCACATGCCGTGCAGCCGGTTGCGGCGGTCCAGACGGAGTACTCGTTTATGGAACGAGATGTGGAAAAGAACGGTGTACTTAGAACTTGTGAGGAGCTGGGGATCGGCTTCGTCCCGTGGGGCCCGGTTGGAATGGGCTATCTCACCGGGAAAATTGATGCAAGGACGCGGTTCGCCCCGAAGACGGATCTTCGATCTGGGTTTGACCGCTTTTCTCCTGAAAACATAGCAGCAAATATGCCGGTTGTTGATCTGCTCAAACGATTTGCAGAAAAGAAAAACGCAACACCTGCCCAAATTGCTCTTGCATGGCTTATGGCCCAGAAGTCGTTCATCGTCTCGATACCGGGTACGCGCAACATGGATCATCTAAACGAGAACTTAGGAGCAATTAAGATTCAGCTGACACCCGCGGATCTGAGTGAACTCGAAACCGAGTTCTCTAAAATCAAAGTGCACGGTGGCCGTATGAATGAAATGCAGATGCAGGTCGTTGACCAAACAGTGTGATCGCTCGTCGCGCGAGTATTGAGACACACGTCGCGAGAGGATGGCTGAGAACTTCGACATTTTTGGTTTCGCGCTTGAGGATGGTGATATGAAAGCGATTCAAAGCCTCGATACGGCGACCAGCCTGTTTTTTGATCACAGTGATCCGGCGATGGTCAAATTCCTGAGCGAGGCAAAGCGGAATACTTGAGAACCAAGCCGGTTGATCATTGCGCGACAATCTCATATTACGGCTTTTGAAAGAGGTAGAGAGTAGGACGGGAGAAAGCGAGATGAAAACGAATACTGAAGCGATCGATTCGAGAGATCTGGAAAATAATGACATCAACCGGCGTAATTTTATCGCTAAGTCGATCTTTGCCGGGGCGGGCTTAGCCAGTTCACTCGCATTGGCGGCTTCGCAGAATCAGGCCAGTGCCCAAACTGGGCAGCGAAAAAATGAGCTTGCGAGTAATACGAGGGTCGCCACTGATCCTTTGCCGGGGCAAAGAAGGCTGGGCACGCTGGAGGTCTCATCGGTCGGCTTGGGCGTGCAGAATATGAGCCGCACTTATCAGACGACGATCCCAACGCGGGCCGAGATGCACAACATCATCCGGACTGCCTTCGACCGGGGCGTTACGTTCTTTGACGCCGCCGAAGCATATGGCCCTCATGAGGTAGAGCGGATCCTCGGTGAAGGTATTGCGCCGTTCCGCAACAAGGTGGTGATCACGTCGAAGTTCGGCTGGAACATCGATCAGGAGACCAGCGAGCGACGCCCCGGGCTCAACACCGACCGGATCACGTCAAACGCGTGGTCGAATGGATGCTCAAGCGCCTCCGCACCGACCGCATCGATCTCCTCTACC
>JBAPXA010000551.1:0-11742 GCA_049283975.1 Pyrinomonadaceae bacterium
CCGGTGTCGCGAGCCAAAACTGAAAGCGAAGCAACTCCTTCGTCTCAGCCAGTTTCGCTGGTTGATTACATTTATGAACAACCACCTGCCGAGATGTTTAGTCAGTTGTTGCCGCGTTTGATTGAAACGCAGATCTTCCGTGCGCTGCTTGAGTCAGTTGCTTCCGAGCAAGGAGCGCGCATGACCGCGATGGACTCTGCTTCGAAGAATGCCAGCGAGTTAATCGATAGTTTGACGTTGAACATGAATCGCGTACGGCAGGCGGCGATCACGAACGAGATTATCGAAGTGGTCTCGGGAGCCGCGGCGCAGTAACCTCGACGCGGTAATTTGCACACCTGATGGGAAGCCTCTTATTGCGGCTTCCCATTATTCTAGATTTTTTCCCGCAACCGCCCACACCAAATCCTGATGACTGATCAATACGAACAGTCCTGGCAAAACCAAAAAACTCGGATCTGGCGTTATGCACCGCTACTCCTCTGGATGGCGTTCATCTTCTTGGCCTCAACCGGCGCCTTTGCAGGAGAAAACACCTCGCGCATATTAAGGCCCTTCCTGCTTTGGCTCTTTCCTCATGTCACCGAAGAACAGATCGCGGTCATTCATCTTCTGATTCGTAAGTTTGCACATTTTAGTGAGTACGCGGTGTTGGGGTTCCTGGCTGCACGCGCCTTCGCCGGTTCTGCGCAACGGCTGCTCCGGGAACATTGGACCACTGTGAGCGCTATCCTGGTGGTGATCTATGCGCTGCTCGACGAATTCCATCAAAGCTATGTTGCTTCACGTTCGGCGTCTATCTTCGACAGCCTCATTGATATTGCCGGCGGCCTGTTCGCGCTGATTTGTTTTGCCTACTTCCGGCGTACTCGGAGGCGAAAGGCACTCTCGGAACGAGCCTTGTGAGGACGCCTGGATCCGTCGATCCTACTTTCCCCGGACTGCTGCTTTATGCAATATTGAGGAGGTTGGGAGCTGCCCGTGCTGATCAGAATTTAGGGGTCAGAGCGATCAAGCAAAAGAACTGTTTACGAAGGAGATTTCAAACATGGGAATTATGGATGCCATACGTTCGCAATTCATTGAAGTCATTGAGTGGCTTGATGATTCTGGCAACACGCTGCTTTACCGCTTTCCAGTGCAGGGCCAGGAGATTAAAAACGGCGCGCGCCTGACGGTGCGTGAGTCGCAAGCGGCCGTTTTTGTTTTTCAAGGACAAATAGCGGACGTTTTTACTCCCGGACTCTACACCATCGATGGTGGCAATACTCCGATACTTTCCAAGCTTGGCGCGTGGATGCATGGCTTCAATTCGCCATTCAAAGCTGAGGTCTATTTCGTTAACACCAAACAGTTCACCGATCTTAAATGGGGCACCGCAAATCCAGTAATGATGCGGGATACTGATTTTGGGATGGTGCGATTGCGTGCCTTCGGTATTTATTCAATTCGCATTGCTGACCCGCGAGCTTTCATCAAAGAAGTGGCGGGAACCAATGGCCACTTCGTTACCGAAGACATCGAAGGTCAACTTAAGCGCACGCTTGTAAGTGGTTTTAGTGACGCCCTTGCGGAGTCAAAGATCGCGGCACTCGATCTTGCCTCTAACTACGATGAGCTAAGCAAATTCGTACGTAGCAAGTTAAGTGAGGAATTCAAATCGTACGGGCTGGAACTGACTAAGTACCTAATCGAAAACATTTCCCTCCCGCAGGAAGTCGAAGCCGCGATGGACAAGCGAACCTCGATGGGGGTTATTGGTGATGTGGGGCGCTATGCGCAGTTTCAGGCAGCGGACGCAATGAGAGACGCGGCACAAAATACTTCCGGCGGGGCCGGAACAGGTGCGGGTTTGGGGGCGGGATTCGCGATAGGCAATGCGATGGCAGGGGCGATGACTAACGCCATGACTCAGAAGCCCAATGACTCTTCAGCCGGCGCCGCAAAGGTGAACTGCATCAAGTGTGGCGCGCAAATGCTAGCCGGCAGCAGATTCTGTAGCGAGTGTGGCGCAAAGCAAGAAAAACAAAAATGTTCGAAGTGTCAGACAGAATTGTCACCCGGAACCAAGTTTTGCAATGAATGTGGGACGAAAGTCGAACCTTAGAAGCGCTTTCAACGGCAACTTCTAAATCGGGAAGAATTCGCAACGGGTCGCTTGCCTTAAAGACAAGCGGCCCTTTGCTTTGTTTCTTATCTCGTTGTTTTGCGCGCCAGCAATGTTATGCTCTTAGCGACTCCCGAAATAATCCGCTGCCTTACCGGAGAAAGCGAAATGTTTAGCCGGTTGGAAAGACTGCGCCGCGTAGTAATTACGGGGATGGGCTGTGTCACGCCGATTGGCATTGGGCGGGCCGCATTTTGGCGCGGATTGATTAGCGGTGAAAGCGGCGTTCGCCGGATTACTTCATTCGATACGGCGAACTCGCCAGTAAAGATTGCCGCTGAGATCGACGGCTTCGATTGGGAAGCCCAACTCAATCCTAAAGATCGCAAGCACGTGCCACGCACCGTTCCGCTGGCTCTAGCGGCGGCGCGCGAGGCGCTGGAAGACGCACGGTTAACGCCAACCGAACTCACATTGGAACAGCGCCGTGCATTCGGCGTCATACTCGGAACTGGCGGTGGTGGCCTGGCATTTACTGAACGGCAATACGAATACTGGTACATCGGCCCTGCAAATAAGGCCAGCGTCTATACAATTCCCGCCTCAACTCACGGTGGTCTATCGAGTGAGCTATCAATGGCGTTCGGCCTGCGCGGTTTGTCGCATATCGTTTCAACGGGATGCACCAGCTCTACGGACGCGCTCGCTTATGCCGCGGAACACATCGTGCTTGGGCGTCAGAGTGTAATGCTCGCAGGCGGTGTTGATGCTCCGATTGCTCCAGGAATTCTTGCCGCATTCAACCTGATGACAGTCCTCACAAGTGAATGGAATGAGGAGCCCCGGCGAGCGTCGCGGCCTTTCTCACGCAATCGATCCGGCATTGTTTTAGGAGAAGGCGCCTGGCTCTACGTGCTCGAAGATCTGGAGCACGCTCAAGCGCGTGACGCGAAGATCTATGCAGAGATAATCGGCTACGGCGCAACGTGCGACGCTTACCATCGCGTGCGACTCGAGGAGGGGGGCGACGAACCGGCGCGCGCAATGCGACTTGCATTGGAGGATGCGGGTCGCCGACCGGAAGATGTTGATTACGTTAATCTGCATGGAACATCAACTCTGCTAAACGACCGCATCGAAACAAGCGCACTCAAGTTAGCTTTTGATGGCCACGCGCAGCGTATTCCAATGTCGGCAACTAAATCACAAGTGGGTCATCCCCAAGGAGCCAGCGGTGCGGCAGGGTTAGGAGCTGCCCTCTGTGCGATGCACGAGAACATGATTCCACCGACAATAAATCTCGATGAGCCTGATCCGCTTTGCGATCTTGATTATGTAGCGAATTACGCTCGTGCCGGCGACGTCAGAATCGCACTCTGCAACTGCATCGGCTTTGGTTCAAAGAACAGCGCGTTATTAATCGAAAGGATGTAAGAGGGTATCGGGTGACGGGGATCAGGTGACGGGTATCGGATGATGGGTGACGGGTGAGAGGTATCGGGTGACGGGTCAGGTTGTTGGCAAGCGATGTATTCCTGACACGCGACCCCCCAACACCTGACATTCAGTTTTATGTTTTCGCAGTTTCACAAACGCAGCAATGAGCTTGAGCACCTCGACAAGGGCGACTACACGCCTGAGGAATATGAGGGCTGTTTAGTCGAACTGCGCCGCATCAACACCTGGCTCGGAGACACACGAGCGTTGCGAGAATCGTTATTGTCGGAAGTTGAACAGCTGGATCTCAAAAGCTTCTCGGTGCTCGACGTCGGCGCGGGTTCAGGCGAGCTGCTGCGCTCCGCGGCTCACTGGGCCAAAGAAACGAGACGAAGTGGCACGTTCGTTGGTGTTGAACTTAATGCTCGCTCAGCTCGAGCAATCGCGGATGAGTCTCGTCAGTTTTCGGAAATTAGTGCTGTGCAAGCCGATGGCTTCCGGCTGCCGTTTGCCGATCAGACGTTTGACTATGTGATTTGTTCGCTGATTACTCATCACTTTAATGATTCTGGAGTCGTGGCTTTTCTGAGAGAGCTTGGCCGGACGGCTCGAAGATCAATTTTCGTGATCGATCTTAGTCGCAATCCCCTCGCCTACTACTTGTACAGCACTGTGGGCCGGCTGTTTCTTCACAATCGCCTGATTCGCGAAGACGGTGCGCTTTCCATCTTGCGCAGTTTCAAACCGGAAGAGTTGGAGCGACTGGGGCACGAAGCTGGATTGAAAGACATCAGGGTGATGCAGACGTTCCCCGCGCGGTTGGTGCTGAGCGGACACTCGAAGGCTCGCGCCGGCGTTGCCCCTGAAACTCACGCAACCTCGCAATCATTATCAGTCAACAGCGCCGCGAAAGAGATGCGATGACGAGAAATGCAATTTACGACGTGGCAATAGCCGGCGGGGGGCCGGCGGGAACGAGCGCGGCGATTCATTTGGCTGAGCAGGGCATGAGTGTCTTGCTTGCGGAACAGAAAAGGTTTCCGCGCCCCAAGCTGTGCGGGGAATTCATTTCACCGGAATGTATAAATCATTTCGAGCGGCTTGGCGTAGTCGAGAGCATCCTTGCCGCCAAGGGCGCCACGCTGATCGAAACGAGCTTCTATTCGCGCAGCGGAAACAAAGTCACGGTTCCCAGCCATTGGTTCGGAACCGAACGCGCGGCCATTGGCCTTAGTCGCGCAGAAATGGATCGACTGCTGCTCGAAAGAGCCAAGCGAGTAGGCGTAACTGTGTTGCAGGAAGCCCACGTTGTCGAACCAATTCTGAAAGCAGACCGGGTTTCGGGAATGCGCCTGAAGCGAAACGAGCAATTCGAGGAATACCGCGCCGCAATAACGATTGATGCGACCGGAAGAACGCGAGCTCTCGCCCGAAAACTAAGTGCAAAGAAGGACCGGCAGCGGGCCCGACTAGTCGCCTTCAAAGCGCATTTGCAGCACGCACACGTAGCCCCGGGCGTTTGTGAGATCTACTCTTACCGCCGTGGCTACGGAGGTTTGAGCAACATCGAGGGTGGTTTGAGCAACCTTTGCTTTATTGTTGCGGCCCGCGACGTACGGCGTTACGGTCCGGTTCCGGAGGAGGTGCTGAAAGGGACGGTGTTGCGAAACTCACGAGCGGCGGTTGCGCTGGCCGAAGCAGAATTTGAACAGCCCTGGTTGAGCGTTGCTCTGGAGAGCTTTGGTCGGCACCAGCTGGTACCCGCCGAAGGACTGCTATTGATTGGTGACGCAGCCGCGTTTATCGATCCTTTCACAGGCAGTGGAATGCTAATGGCACTTGAGAGTGGCGCCGTTGCTGCTCAAGCCATAATCGATTCGCGCGATGAGATCAGCGACGAGGGTTCGTTCCCTGCACTGGCAAATCGTTTTCGTGCCAACTACGCTTCTACTTTCAACTCGCGTTTGCGAGTTAGCAGTTGGCTGCGCCGTGCGGCATTTGTGCCTCGCCTCGCCGAGGCTGCAATAATCTGTTTTGGAGCCAGCGATCGACTACGCCGTAGGGTGGCTCAAGCAACGCGGCCACAGTTGACCTTGAAAGCGCCAGTTAACAACCCTAAAAGTCTCTAACTCTCGTTAGATCGCGCACTTAATAAGCCTTGCCACAAGCGCGCTTTTGGGGTAAAAAGACGGAGCGTTAGTGCTTAGTACTCTTGGCACCTTTTCTCCAGGGGGGCCTGGCTCTGGTCAGAGGCTTAATTGGCCGATCACTCCCCAACAAGCCGTGAAAGATTAAAGAAGGGGGTGATCTGGTTTCCGCAGATACCAGGAGCGTTGTCGTCCACTCACAAAGATAATTGCACAATCGGAATTCGCGAGTGCGGATTCTAAATAGTTAAGGAGAATAAGATGATGATCCCGTCCTCCAGGCAGTGGGTTCACGCCTCGATTCGGCTCACTTTCTTTTTGGTCATTTCCTCTCTCTGTGCACAGCTGGCCTTGGGCCAGGCGCAATCAAACGCTGCCGACTTGCAGGGGTTTGTGCGCGACCCATCGGGAGCTGTCGTAGTCGGCGCCACCGTTTCGGTGCGCAATGCAGCTACAAACTTCTCCCGTGATGTGACGACGAACGATGACGGCTACTATCAACTTACCAACCTGCCACCAGGAAGTTATGAAGTAACTGTAGAAGCCGCGGGCTTTGCCAAGGGAAGGATCGCGAGCATCACTTTGACGGTTGGTCAGCGAGCGGATCTAGACATTCCGCTTACGGTAGGTGAAGTTGGCGCAACTGTTGATATCTCTGCGGCTGAGGTTTCACTGATCGAGTCATCAAGCACCACAGTCTCTAACACAATCGATCAGATGCGGATTAACAACCTGCCGATCAATGAGCGCAGCGCAACTGGATTCGCCTTAACGATCTCAACCGTCGGCCGCGATAACGGACGTCCAATTGGACCGGCCCCAACCTCCGGTCTTAACATTGGTGGCCAGCGCGGTCGTTCAACCTTAGTGCAGGTAGATGGCGCGGACTATACCGACAACTCCATCAACGCTGCGCGCAGTACCGTCAGCCAGGAGGGTGTGCAGGAATACCAGGTATCGACTAATTCCTATGCGCCCGAATTTGGACGCGCTACTGGCGGCATTGTGAACGTGGTCACGAAGAGCGGTACCAACGATCTGCGGGGAAACGTTTTCGGTTTTCTGCGGCACAAATCAATTCAATCTCGAAATCCTTTCGCGCCTGTCATCGATAACGACCCGAACAAACGGCCGCCGTTTACGCGAGTCCAATATGGCGCCACCCTGGGCGGACCTTTAGATAGAGACCGGACATTCTTCTTTACCAGTTTTGAGCAGCGTCGTCGTCAGGAGTCGGGTTTCTTCACCGGCAATGTCAGTGCAGGTCTGACCAGCAGCTTAACCATTCCTATTCCCGGTCTCGGAAACCAGACGTTTACCAATTTGACTCCAGCCCAGGCGGCCTTCATCGGCGGCGAGCTGGCGACTGGTGATGCAGCCCGCATCAATCGTGCAGTTAGCTACGCGTACTTTGCTTCTACCGGGGGACAGATTGGCCTTAATGGCGTGAGTACGCTGCGCAGTCCCGGCGGTGCCATAACCGCCGGCCAAATTATCGGCGGACGTTTCTTTCTGACGGGCACACCAGTGCCCACCCTTGCTAACAATGGCATTCTGCCGAACTTTGTAACGGTTGATGCGAATGGCCAGCCGATCGCTTTTCGGCCGCTCAATAGCCTGGCGCGCATCTTTCCTCTCTCCGAAGACACCACTTTCTTTTCAACACGCATAGATCATCAGATCACAGACAAACACCAGTTCACTATGAGGTTCGGCTACAACCCGAGCGAGCTAACTGGTATCCAGGATGAATCGCAGAACCAAACCGTCGGGCAGAACGACTTCTCGCGCACCGGTATTCAGAAGATAAAAGACGCCTCATTCGTAACGACTCTGGCGTCCACGCTTTCTGACCGAATGGTTAATGAGTTCCGCTTTAACTTTGGACAGCGCAAGGCCTTTTTCGATTCACAAATTCCCGGCACAGCGATCCAGATCATCGGTGCGGCCTTCCTCGGCTCGAATCCCTTCTCTCCCGTCGATCGCCGAGAGACGCGCTATCAATTTACCGATAACCTGAACTGGATTCACCAAACCCACACATTCAAGGTCGGTGGGGATTACAGCTTCCTCGATATCAAGGCGCGCTTCAATTTGAACTTCCCCGGTCTCTTCAACTTTAGCGGCGTTCCGGGCGCGCTCTCGCAAAGATTCCTTGATGGTTCTCCGACAACTCAGGCTGGATGTGTAGTGGCGCCCCCGACCCCGGTTCCGGCTTATTGCACACCGCCAGATTTATCGCCAGTGCAATCTTACGGATTTGGTGTTCCCTCAGTGTTTATCCAGGGCTTTGGCAACCCGAATAGTTCGATCAAGAACCGGCCGATTGCTTTCTTCGCGCAGGATTCATGGAAGCTGCGTTCCAACTTCACGCTCAATTTTGGAGTCCGCTACGACGTTGAGTTGACCGACACGATTGCGCCGATCGGATTTACTGATCCGCTGACGCACATTACGTTGTCCCCTGCTGACTTGCAGCGAGCTCAAGATGTGGTCGGGGTGCAGCAGGGATTCCCCCGCGATAAGAACAATTGGGCGCCACGAGTTGGTATTGCCTGGGACATCAATAACGACAGCAAGACAGTCGTACGTGCGGCCTTCGGTATTTTCTACGATCACCCGCTGCTTGCTGTCGCCTTCAACTCTGATATCGCGGACGCCGCTCAGCAGCAACAGTACTTCAATGTCCTGCCCGGGAGCCCTGCGCCCAACACCCTTCTGAATCCGCTGCAAATATTTCAGGGAACTGTTTGCTCGCCCGCGAGCGGCAATCCTATCTGCGCGCCCCTGGGAGCCGGCTTTACGACTCCAGGTGTAGCAGCAACTGCCCAATACTTGCCGGGTAGAGTGCGTTTCAACGATCAAACATTTGTCGGCTTTGGACCGATCTTCCCGTTCACCCTCGCTGTCGACAAGAATTTCGAGTATGCCTCAGCCAACCAGGGCAACTTTACGATTGAACGCCAACTGACAAGCAACATGTCCTTCTCTGGCAGTTATATCTTTGTCGGTGCGCACCATTTGCCGCACCCGCAAGACATCAATGCGCCGCAGCAGAATCTGTTGATTGAAAACTTCCGGCGCTTTGCAGGTCGTAATCCGGCCAGCAATAGTGAAGCCTATTTGTTCTCGATACCGAATGCCTGTCCAGGTGCCGGTTGTCCGCCGGGATTTACAGTCATCATTCCCGGACTTGTCGGGCGCAACGGTTTGGGGCAGGGAGTTGTCAATCCGATTGTGGCA
The DNA here is from genome assembly GCA_049283975.1 of Pyrinomonadaceae bacterium. Lineage (GTDB taxonomy): Bacteria > Acidobacteriota > Blastocatellia > Pyrinomonadales > Pyrinomonadaceae > PSRF01. The sequence continues at coordinate 8,935 of JBAPXA010000551.1, forward strand.
AATTTCTTCCGTCCCAATGCGCCCAACTACTTCTTCGCAAACTCGATCACAGGTGGTGCGGTGACCAAAGCCGTGCTCGACGCCGCTCTGGCCGCTTCGAACAGTCTGCGCACTCCGGGCGCACTAACACCTTTCGGTGAAATTGACGCTCAGCTGTCGAACGGAAATTCCACCTATCACGCAATGAACCTGGAGGTGAAGCGGCGCTTCTCAAACAATTTCCAGTTTCTTGCTTCTTACACCTGGTCGCATTCGATTGATGATTCCAGTGACTTACAGACATTACTTAAGCCACAGGACAATCGAAACTTCCGCGCGGAACGTGCTGACTCGCTCTTCGATCAGCGCCATCGCTTCGTCTTCAGCGGTGCCCTGACCTCTCCAGCATCATGGCGCGGTTCGTCGAGCGCGGCACATCGCTTCCTGGCAGATTTTACGGTGGCTCCGATTTTAGAAATCTCTTCAGGTAGACCCTTCAACATTCTGACTGGCGTTGATTCGAATGGTGACTTGCAAGGGTCGACCGACCGCCCAGCCGTCGCGGCGGATGGAACGCTGTTCATTCCAACTACCGCATTTACTACCGGCAGCCTCGGTCGCAACATGGGCATTACACACAGTTACGCTTCGCTTGATCTGCGTGTGATGCGAGCCATTCGTTTGGGAGAGCGCGTTCGCCTCGACCTGATTGCCGAAGGCTTCAACCTCTTCAATCGTTTCAATGAAGCTGCGGCGTCGCCGCTGTTCAGCGACGTCAACGCTTTCGGTGAACGCGCCGGTAATGGGCGCTACTACAGCAACCCGACTGCTTCGTATGATCCGCGGCAATTTCAGTTTGGACTGAAGCTGAACTTCTAGGCAGGCAAGCGTAACGCAAAGAGCAGGAGTGATCGGCGCAAGTTGCCGATCACTTTTGTTTTTGTGCGCCCGGCAGGGCGCACTCACTTGGGAGTGAAAGTCTCCTACGAGCCCGACAGGGGGAATCGTTAGCCGGACGGCAAGGGTGTCCATCGCGAGGTGGAATCTGAAGGAAGCCGCAGGCAAAGCGCTGGTCCGACGAACAGAAACCGCATAAGAGGCGTGCGAACTGGATGAGAAGGCAAATCCTTTCAAAGTCCGATACCTGTACGGAAAGTTTGTACGTATATGCGGCGGGCATAAGCGTGAAGGTGAGAGCGCATTACCCGGGGAGGTCTGCAACTTTGCCAAGAGCTACTGTCGCTGAGAAGCGGCGGGATGAAGTTGCAGAAGTCAGCCGAGGGCATAGTAGGTTCATTCGACCGAACTGAAGGCCCGAACATGAAGTAACGGAACGGAGACTCAAGTTTCGATGATTAGCAGAGATGCGGATAGTAGAGTTGAAACACTCGACTCCCACCCGGATGGTAGCCAACGGAATTGGCGAGAAGAAGGCTTGGGTGCATCAAGCGGCACGGTAGCAAGAGACAACTCTGGACCGGAAGCAGAGCAGTTGTTAGAAGCAGTGGTCGAACGAAAGAACATGTGGCTGGCGCTCAAGCAGGTGGAGCGAAACAAGGGTGCAGCAGGAGTCGATAAGGTGACTGTTGAGCAATTGCGAGCTTACCTGCGCGAGTACTGGTTGCGAATCAAAGAGGAACTGCTGGCGGGAGGATATCAACCGCAGCCGGTGCTGAAAGTAGAAATACCGAAACCCGGTGACAAAGGGATGCGGATGTTGGGCATTCCGACGGTGATAGACCGACTGATCCAACAGGCGTTACATCAAATACTAAGTCCACTCTTTGAAGCGAGCTTTTCTGAATCAAGCTACGGCTTTCGTCCGCAACGTAGTGCGCAACAAGCGGTGCTTAAAGCCCGCGAGTATGTGCGCGACGGACGGCGCTGGGTCGTGGACATTGACTTGGAGAAGTTCTTCGACCGGGTGAACCACGACGTATTGATGTCACGGTTGGCTCGGCGAATCAAAGATAAGCGAGTGCTGCGGTTAATCCGCCGTTACCTGCAAGCCGGAATGATGTCGAATGGGCTGACGATAGCGCGGAGAGAAGGAACGCCGCAAGGTGGGCCACTCTCACCGCTGCTATCGAACATTCTGCTCGACGAGTTGGACAAGGAGTTGGAGCGACGAGGTCACAAGTTCTGTCGCTACGCCGATGACTGCAACATATATGTGCGGTCGCGGAGTGCGGGAGAACGAGTGCTGACATCGTTAACGAGATTCCTTGAACGACGACTGCGGCTGAAGGTAAATGAGGAGAAGAGCGCAGTGGCTCGCCCGTGGGAACGAAAGTTCCTGGGCTACTCGTTGACGTGGCATCGCGAGTCGCGGCTCAAAGTCGCAGCGACTTCAGTGCAACGGCTGAAAGAGAAGCTACGGGAGATCTTTCGGCGCGGGAAAGGACGTAACCTGAGCAAGTTAATCGAAGGGGAACTGACACCATTGCTGCGCGGCTGGATGAACTACTTTCGGCTGGCACAGGTGAAAGGCATCTTCGAAGAACTGGACGGCTGGATACGGCGCAAACTGCGCTGTCTGATCTGGCGTCAATGGAAACGGACTATTACTCGCGCTAAAGGACTGATGCAACGTGGCCTGAAAGAAACTCAGGCTTGGGAATCAGCGACGAATAGGCGCGGCCCCTGGTGGAATGCCGGGGCTTCGCACATGAACGCTGCTTTTCCTAAATCCTACTTTGATCGGTGTGGTCTTTTGTCACTGCTGGAACAACGCCGACGTTTCCCGCTTGCTTCATGAACCGCCGTATACGGAACCGTACGTACGGTGGTGTGGGAGGACGGCGGGGGTGACCCCGCCTCCTACCCGAT
>JBAPXA010000552.1:0-4795 GCA_049283975.1 Pyrinomonadaceae bacterium
GAGCATTACGGCGCGTTGACCGCTTCAACGGGACCGATCAAGTAAACGTTGGTGGCGGGGGCGGACCAGGGACAACAGGACCCTCGCCCTTAATTCCAAACACCTGTTCGTAGGCCATGGACGTGGCTGCAAAGGTTACTGGAAATACCAGGAAGATGCCGACGTAACATAGCAGCACGCCGACAAATCCCAGCAGTCCAGTGATTAGCAGCAAACCCAGGAGCGGCCAAAAATTCGCAATCGCTGCCTTCGCACTCGTGCGCACCGCGTCCATTCCACTCAGCTTGCGGTCAACTATAAGCGGATAACTAAACGTGAAAAGTACGGAGATCAACATCATCAGAATCATCACGACTAACAGAAAGACGAAGAACACGACAAAGAACAACAGCAGGGCTGCAGGATCCGGTTCGTCGCTGCGCGGAAGTACAAAGAGCAGCACGCCGTAGAAAACGATATAGAAGGGGACGATGATTACGACGATCGGAACTACATGAATCAGAGTCGCGATAATGCTTTCGCCGAGATAGTCGAAGCCCTTGAACAAGTTGCCAAACTCAACCTGCTGCCCACGGTGCTTCTGAAAGATCGCGAGGTAGAGACCACACATCATCGGACCCATCAAGATTCCGAACGGCACGGCGCTGCCAATCAGGATCCCGACAAGACACATACCGACAAAAAGCCAGTACTGGTCGCGTATCAGATCATAACCTGCCCTGAGACAGACCATCGGCTGCACCGCGCCGGGTTCGAAGTTTGGTAAGGGGGAAGGGTTCTGCATCGTTTGCTACCTCTTTGTTGGTGTTATTGCTTCGGTCGTGCCTGGTTGTCGCAGCCAACCAGTTGTGGGAATCAGAAACTGGAGTTGACCTTTAATTGCTTCGGCATAAATCAGAGCGCCCATTTGATTGGGATGTCCGAGAGACGCGTAGCGGCAAGCCAGGTAGTGGTTCTCGCGATTCTGCTTTTGATCTTTAGGTTCCTTTGTTCCTTTGGGCTTTTTGTAGGTCTCCTTGCAGCTGTCAACCCGCTCCTTTCGCATCGTGTCATTTGGCTTATAAGCGCTGGTGCCGAACGTCAGGATCACAAGCAACTTACGAAAACCAGAAAGGTTGGTTGAAGCAAAAACGAAGGTCCATAGCAACGTATCTTTGGCGGAGAAGGCATGCTCGGGCCAAAACTGGATCTCAGCAAACAGAATTTTCTGTTTCGAACTTCGAGCCTGGAGCTCGTCGTTTACTTGTTTGATCGCTTCTCGGAGACTGGCGGTCGAAACTGAGTAGAATTCTTCCGAGTTAGTAATCAAGCGCTCGCGTCTCTGTTTGTCGTTCAAACGCTCGCCACTTGTCGGTGGACCGGCGAGTTTCTTCACCAGCAAGCGGATAAAAGCATTTTCTTCAGTTTGCGACGAGACAATGCGGTAATAGCCCGGCACGATAACGTGCGCATTCGGAAAGGCCGCGGTTGTCCGCCGCAGCAAACGAGCCATCGCTGTGCCACAACTATTGGCGGCGCGTTCGCGAATCAAGTTGCGATCCACCGAAGCATTCAAAAGGTTGCGTACGTCTACGTCGTTAATGCAACCATCGATCAGCACCAGGTCGACCTTGCCAGTGTAGCCATAGAACTTAACCGCTTCGTCCAACTGTTCGTTGACTGCAGGCAGCGGCAAATTCACTTCGGCGTTTGGGGAATTGTAAGTCTGCGTTTGCCCAGGCGAGCGTTCTACGACCGCGCCCGAATGGGCCTTAACGACGACGTCGACGATTCTGCCGGTGGTTCCCTGGAGCCAACACTTCACCCGGTACCACGACTTCTGCTGCTCGGGCAACCCTTGTCCCCAAAGAATCGAATCACCCAAAACCAACATGTTGAGGTGGTTTGCCGTTCCCGTTTCTGCGGGCATGGGACACTGGCCGCGAGCGACACCCATTGTTGTAAATAGGAGTAGCAGCGCCGATGAGGAAAGGAGGAAGCGTTGCAGGGGCCGGCTCATGCAGAATCTCCAGCGCTTTCTGGTGGCATTCAAACCTGGGACTTCAGGAAACTTCCGAAGTTCATGATATCAAGCTGGGATGGAAATGCGGGAAAGAAAATCGTCGAACAGATTGAGACTGACCTGCAAGCGATAGTTTTTCGTCGAGCGAATGTCATCGATCGGCACGATCTCTTCAGCAAGAGCCTGCCTGGCGCTGGCGATAGCGTTGGCGTCGAGTTGTTTACCGCGCAATGCCGACTCTGTCTTGACGCAACGCAAGGGCACAGGCGCCACACTGCCAAAGGCGATTCGCACGTCAGCAACGGTCGAGTTATTAGTTGTGGCCATCCCGGCGAAACAGATCTTGGAAATTGCCTGCGCCTTGCGCGTGCCCACCTTGCGATAGTGCTGGAGCTTATTTCTCGTTTGCCGCGGTAACCGAATCCGCGTCAGTAACTCATCGGGCCGCAGTAACATCTGCTTATAACCAGTGTGGAAGCCGTGATAGGGAATCCAACGTGTCCCAGCGCTCGAGGACAGTTCCAACTCGGCGTCGTAGGCGAGTAGCGCGGGAGGCGAATCAGCGGCCGGTGAAGCATTGATGATGTTGCCGCCGAGAGTGCCGCGATTTTGAATGGCGAGTCCACCCGTCTCGCTCGCCGCCTGACAGAGCATCGGGAACTCTGCTCGCAAGATCGGATGTGCCTGAATCTGGGTGTAAGTTGTGAGCGCGCCCAACATCAAGTGAGTGTCGTTTGCCTCAATGCCTCGCAGTTCATCCAGGCCCCAAATGTTCAGGTAGTTCTGGTGCGGCAGCTTGCCGGCTTCGAGCAACACCATGAGATCGGTGCCGCCGGCGAAGGGTTTCCAAACGCCCGGCTCGGTCGCCAGCAGGCCTAAAGCCCCCGGTAAATGGGGCGGTGAGACCACACGGTAGTTTGGAATGTAGGCTCTCATCTACTTTTAGGTTTACCGGGGCGCGGAGGGCTAAAAGTGCTTTCGAGATCCTTCTTATTGGTTTTTGGACTTTCTTTGATCCTGGCTTTCTGCAAGGCAAGGCCCAAACGCCTAAGTTGGACACCCGTTTCAACCTGGTCGTGACGGCTTTGGCGGACATATCAGTTTTCTGCATCACGACCTCCTTCCGCCAACGCTTCTATATCATCTAAATCCTGACCACTCTTTCTGAGCTGTTTCATCGCAATCAATCCTGCCCGAGATACAACTGTGAATGTGCCGCCCTCCCACTCTGATACGACTCGAGAGGCCCAAACACTCTCGAGCTGGGGAGTCACCAACAGAAAGTCCAACGAGAGCAAATCCCCTGACGTGGGATCAATTTTTGAAATGCGGCGTATTTCGACTGCACCGTCTGCGAAACTGAGGTCCTTGCCCCGGATGTTGTAACCAAGATCTCTCGCGATCGGAATCACTCGGTCCAAAAATTCACCTGGAATCAGAATATCGATATCGATCGTCATGCGCGGCCGTTTGTGAACGGCCATCGCCATACCGCCGCAAAGAGCGTAATCAACCTTCTGAGCGTCGAAGGCCTCAACTAGCCGGCGAAACTCATCGTAGATATCCAGCATCGGAGATCATCCCTGCTTCTGATATGCCCGAACCACAGATTCAAATATCTTCATGTAGCCGGTGCAGCGGCAGAGATTGCCTGCGAGTCCGGTGCGAATCTCCTGCTCACTCGGCTGCGGATTGCGCTCCAAAAGATCAACTGCAGCCAGCACCATTCCCGGCGTGCAAATTCCGCATTGGGCACCGCCAAATTCGATGAAGCTCTGCTGCACCGCGGCTAGCTGATCTCCATTTGAGACACCTTCAATTGTTTTGATTGTCGCGCCGGCCGCTTGAACAGCCGGGACTAGACAGCTATTAACGAGTTCGCCGTTGAGGAAAACTGAGCAAGCCCCGCACTCTCCTTCGCCACAGCCTTCCTTCGTGCCCGTCAACTGCAACTGCTCGCGCAGCACGTCGAGTAAGCGCTCCAGCGGATAGGCGTGCAGCGTTCGCGCTTGACCATTAACGGTGCATGCTACTTCGATGATCTTAGCCGACGTATCCATTTACGCGCGTCGCGGCTTTCCGCCTCCCGTGCGGTAAGGCTTGCCTTACCGGCCACTCAATTAGTTATTGGCGCGAGGCTGAGCCTCGCGCTGAATCTTCAAGACGCTGAACGGAAAGGCAAGCCTTTCCGCACGGAAAGCGGCAAGCCGTCATATCAACTCTTGCATCATCGCTTCCGGCATCAAGGGCACGTGATTGAAGCTTACCCCGGTCGCGTTTTCAATCGCACTCAGAATCGCCGGCGCCGCGCCGTCCATCGGCAGCTCACCAATGCCTTTGGCGCCGGATGGGCCGTAGGCGTAGGGATTCTCCTCGAAGAAAACCCTAATCGGAGGAATGTCTGCGGCGGTAGGAATAATGTAGTTAGTCATCTGGTTATTAATCATGCGCCCTTTTTCCCAGACGACGTTTTCAAAAAGCGTGAAACCGATCGCTTGTCCCACGCCTCCTTCGATTTGACCCGCAGCCAGCACCGGATTAATTACTCGCCCCACTTCCTGGAGGGCGACGAAATCCTGCACCTCCGCTTCGTACGTAAGCAAGTCAACGCTGACGTCCGCGACATAAACTGCCCAGGCGTAAGTACCATAAGCGTCGCCCTGGTACTTTTCATCGTCCCAATTAACATTCGGCGGCGGCTGATACTTGCTCAGTGATTTGAGTGGACCAAATTGCTTGATGTAAGCGCGACACGCTTCCTGAAACTCCGAAGTTGAATACCCTTCTTTAAGC
>JBAPXA010000553.1:0-4845 GCA_049283975.1 Pyrinomonadaceae bacterium
GACTGAGGTGTACTCGTTGATCGGCATCGTAGTGAAAAGCATTAACAGCCGAAGTATCGGAGAAGTTGATATGGAGAGCAAGCTGCTAAAAAGAGCTGGCGGCTCGCCATAAAGATCATTTCAGCCAGTTCAGCGCACTAGTAAATCTTCCCACACAACCTGCCGCAAGCGCCACGCGCTTCCAAGAGAATTAATGTTTGAAATGCCGGATTCCAGTAAACACCATCGCTAATCCGTGTTCGTCAGCTGCAGCAATCACCTCTGCATCGCGCATTGAGCCGCCCGGTTGTATCACAGCAGTGATTCCATGTTTCGCGGCTTCATCAATCCCGTCGCGAAAGGGAAAGAAAGCGTCAGAAGCGAGCACTGATCCGGCGATGGGAATCTGCGCTCGCATCGCGCCCAGCTTCACCGAATCCACTCGCGACATTTGCCCAGCGCCTACACCCACGGTTTGGCCGTCGCGAGCATAAATGATCGCATTTGATTTGGTGTGCTTGCAGACTGTCCAGGCGAATAAGAGTGCGCGAAGCTCAGCTTCGGAGGGTTCGCGCTTGCTGACGACCTTCAGCTCGTCTGGACTCAGTTGGTGCGCGTCGCGCGTTTGGACAAGCATGCCGCCGCTGATCTGTCTGTATTCAAGGCCTTGCTGCGTCTCTGCTCGCGGTACGCGCAAAACTCGCAGGTTCTTTTTGGTCTTGAGAACTTCCAAAGCTTCGGCTTCGTACTCCGGCGCCATAATCACTTCTGTGAAGATTTCGATCACAGCCCGGGCGGAAGGGGTGTCGACCGCACGATTGAAAGCCACGATGCCTCCGAATGCGGACAAAGGATCCGTCTCGAGTGCACGCCGGTAGGCCTGTTCGGAACTTTCACCCAACCCCACTCCGGCCGGATTTGTGTGCTTAATTATCGCGCAGGCCGGCTCCTCAAAATCGGTAACGAGTTGCCACGCGGCATCGGCGTCCACGTAGTTGTTGAAGGACATCTCCTTGCCGGAGAGCAACTCCGCGTTGGCGACTCCACCTCGCCCGCTGATTTCATAAAGCGCAGCAATCTGATGTGGGTTTTCCCCGTAGCGCAAGTTCGCAGACTTACTGATCGTCCACGTGGCCGAACCGGGAAGGCTGCCATGAAACCGCTCCAGCGACGATGTAGGATCGTCGACATTAAAAGGCTCGAGCTTGTCAAAGGAACTGCTTCCTACAACGGTTCCGATTGATCCTCCTGTTGCCTGAGGGCCGCTTGTTTCCAGTGGAGGAAACGTATCGCTCTTGCCTTTCTCTAACAAAGCCAGATAGGCAAAGACGATCGAATCATATTGTGCCGTACGCTGAAATGCTTTCTCTGCTAAACGTCTTCTGGTGGGGAGCGCTAATGAACCAGCATTCGCGGCTAATTCGCCTGCAATTTGTCCGTAGTCATCCGCTCCTGTTACCACTGCGACGTCCTTAAAGTTTTTCGCTGCCGATCGAATCATCGCCGGACCGCCGATATCGATCTGTTCGATTGCCTCCTCGAGAGTCACCCCCTCGTTTTTGATGGTCTGTTGAAAAGGATAAAGGTTAATCACAACCATATCGATTGGCTGAATGCTGTGTTCCCGCATCGCCGCCTCATGCTTCGGATTGTTGCGCAGGCCGAGCAGTGCGCCATGGATCTTCGGATGAAGCGTCTTGATCCGCCCGTCCATCATTTCGGGAAAGCCAGTCACGTCGGAAACATCGAAAACATCGATTCCCACGTCCCGCAAAGTGCCGGCCGTGCCTCCGGTACTGATTATTTCCACGCCGTAGTTTTTTAGAGCGGAAGCGAATTCAATAATTCCAGTCTTATCTGAGACGCTGATGAGAGCGCGCCGAATCTTGCGCAAGCCGAGTTGCTGGTTATCGGTCATTGGTGAATACAATCTGAGTTTGGATTTGGAAGTTACTGTTTACAGAATCGAGAAGCAGTAAGCAAGTCTTCGCATTGCCAATTTCCGATTGGCCGATTTTCAATTAGCCCCTTTCGCTAGGGGCCAATTGGCAATCATCAATCGGCGAATGCTAAACGAGACTAACCGCTAAGCCGCCAAGAAACGCCAAGCACGCCAAGGATACAAATGGCAAAAAGGGTAGGCCTGTAGGTTTATTGGCGATTCTGGAGGGCGTCGGGTGGCCGCTGCACAAAGAACTCATGCGTGCGCGAGTACTCGAGCCGGCCAAACTGATATTCAACGTCTTCGGGAAGTTTGAGCGAGAAACGATGTTTGCGGCCGTCGTTGGCGGCCTCGCCAATATAAAAGCCGATGAGATACTGGCTCCTCAAGTCGTCCTCAATGGCTTGAAAGACGGGAGTCAAATTCACTGGCGCTGATGTTAGTGCCGACTTCGCATCCCCAGCGACGAAATATTTGCCGCCAGTTTTTTCCGCCAGCTCGCGAAAACCTTTTGCTGGTGAACGCAGGGCCAGTCGTCCTTCGCGCGGCGTAAAAAGAGGCAGGTGGATTACATAGAATGAAACGCGCTTTTCGAGCGCTGCTGAAATAACGGTTTCAGCTTTGGCGGAACTGGCGTTGTCGAGTCCATCGCTAATCAGAATCACTATATGACGCTCTGAACGAATCCGCGGCAGCGATTCAAAAGAGCGGACGGCAGCAGCCGCAGCATCAAAAATTGCGGTTCGTTGATTAGGTTTGGTAGGAAATGAAAAGGCCGCCTGTGCTGCTTCCAAATCGCGGCCAAACTCCGCCACCAACGTCGGGTTAGTGGAGAAACGCAGAACCGCGACGCGTGATTTCTCCCCAAACCTTGCAAACAACGCGAGCGCGGCTTCGCGCTGCTGGGCGATGATTTCGCGTAGGCTGCCAGACTCGTCGAGTGCAAACACGAGGGCCAGGCGATCGGCTCCGGCGGAGAAGTAAAGACCGTTAGTGACGCGGTCTTTGTCCTGAAGGGTCAAGTCAGACTCGGTTAGTTTTTGTTCTGGCTTTCTCTTGTCACGAACGCGAATCGGGAAGAGCAGCAGCTCAGTGTTGACGCGGATTACTTCGTCGTCGGAAGACGGCTCCTGGGCGAACGCGCTTTTGAGAAGGGGTGTTGTCTGCGGTGCCGAGAAGAGAATTAAGAGCGCAGCAACAAGCAGCGATGCGGGCAGTTCCCTTTTGAGCGTTGTGGCGGGCAGGCGAATCAGCCCTTTCGGCTAAATGAAGAAACGCCCGAGAAACAGGATGCTCAGGATAATCAGCACTGTAATAACGATGATTTTAACCAAAGTCACAGTGATTTCCTTAGGTGACCATTAGGAGGCAGCTGGGGAGACGAAACGCGCACATTCTAGAAGCCGACTTCGGCCCCTGTCAACGATGCGTCGTTTGCCGCTGAGCCCCGACCCTCAGTTAATCATGCGAAATGCACTAGTTTGATTACGAAGTTACCCGCCTCCGGTTCCGATTATTTGAACCTAAAAGAAATGCGACCGCTAATCAGCCGCGGCGGTCCCACGTGGGTACCGCTGAACACCGACTGAAAGTTGTACAAAAACAGCTCATTAGTTAGGTTTTGCAGGTCAAACTGAAGGTTCATTGCCACTCGCTCTTTTTGCATCAGGTCGGCGCCGAGGGACAGATCAAAGACCGTGCGCGGACGCACCCGCCCGCGTTGAAAATCAATTTCCTGGTAAAGTTGTGGATCAAAGCCCTGGGCGATGAAATCCGCGAGTGTGGTACCCGGCTCGACGTCGGTTGGCACTCCCGAGTCGTAACGTCCCCCAAAGGTAGCGTAGATGCCCGTCGGTCGATGATTGTAACCAAACTGAAACTGCACCGAGTTTCTCTGATCGTGATCGGCAGAAAACTTGATGCCTCTGCTTTGCAGTTCCTCCGGATCTTCACCAAGAAATAAGCCGCCTGTAATCGGAGTCACGCCGTAAGCATGTGAATTTGCGTAGGACACGGAGCCATGGAACCCCTTGATGTCCGTTGATTCAATTCTTATTTCTTCACCTGTCACGCGACCGGATGCAATGGCGATGGGAAATATCACTCCCGTCTCAATGAACTGATCCTTATCTGAGAAGTTCTTGATTCGCTTCTGATACACCGTGAGATTAAGCCGGAGGTACCGCGAGAGAAGCTGCTGGGCGCCGATTTCGAACACGTGTTCCTTGTCCGGCAGAATCGGCTGAATTGTTGTGACACCTTGAATAACGGCTATCGGCGAAATTGAAGCCGCCTCACGTGAGCTGGCGAGCAAAAGGTTCTCTGCCGGTGGGGGTTGAAAGAACCTGTTGTATGAAACGCGCAGAGTGGTCTTGCTACGCGGAAGGAAATAGGCGACGGCGATTCTTGGGCTAATCTCGTGATCTGAAATCACTAGTTTGTAATTGTCGTAGCGGAGACCAACGTCCAGGGTAAAGTTCTTGAAGAGAGCGAACCTGTCTTGAACATAAGCGCTCAAAGAGCGGCCTGTCTTTTTCCCGTCAAAGACAAAAGGGTCCGCCGCGCTAAACGAGTTAATAGGATTCGGCAGCACATTTCCATCCTCGTCTACGATATCGTCAAACTGGACGGTCGGATAGAAACTAAAGTGTTCGCGTACCGGAGTAATTGTGAACTGGCCGCCAAACTTGATGTTGTGACTGCCGCGCGTAAGGGCGATCGATCCGAGCCCACCGTAGTTCTGCAGGGTACGGTTCTGCAACGCAACGACTGGTGTTGACGCCGGATTACTGGAAAGCCGGGCGCGACCGTGACGATTGAAAAAGGAGAACTGACCCAACGTGTTGGGCGAAAAGATGTGTTGGAAAGTTAAGCTCTGCGAGCTATCGCGCAGCCGTTGCCGTTGGTCCTGACCTGCTAGCTCC
>JBAPXA010000554.1:0-6221 GCA_049283975.1 Pyrinomonadaceae bacterium
ACATTAAACACCTTGGTGCTGTTAAACGTTGACTGCCAATGATGGCCACGGGTTATTCTTAGGGCATCCCCAGTTTTGAAAACAAGGAAGTGGTTCCTCACACAATCCCAGGACTAGCGAAATGAAACCTATCCCGCGGAAAGCCCAGACCGCCAGTGCCGGATCACGCGAGCGCGGCAGAATTCTAATTATTAGCGACGAGACTGAGTTGACCTGGCGCTCGGGCTTGGAAGCGACGGGTCACGAGATAGTTGATGTCGCCGTCGGCGCCGCTGCCCTCGTGTCACTTAGGCGCTCGCGGCCGCACCTCGTGTTGGCGAGTAGCAACGCCAAAGGTCTCTCCAATTCGGAACTCGTGCGGATGCTCAATCAAATCGATGAAGGAGTGCCGCTCGTAATGTTTGGTCGCGAACGGCTGACGATCGAGCGTCGCGAAGCAGTACTCTCCTCAGGCGCGTTTGACTACTTCCAGATACCTGGCGAGCTTGAATCATTGACTCTGCGAGTCAATCAAATCGTGAAGCTGCGACAGACAATGGAGCGGCTTAGGTCTGAGGCTGATCTTGACCATCTAACTGGGCTCGCCAACCGGCGTCGGTTTCGCGTCGCCTTAAATCGAGAGGTTGAAAGGTGGCGGCGTTACGGTGTACCGTGCGCACTACTTCTGCTCGATATCGATCACATGAAAGCGATCAATGATCGCTTTGGTCATCCGGCCGGTGATTCGGTGATCCGCCAGATTGCCAATGTGCTAACTAAAGTTCTGCGCGACAACGACACAGCGGCCCGTCTCGGCGGCGAAGAGTTTGCTTTGCTGTTGGCAAGCATCGATGGCGAGAAGGCTGCGTCTGCGGCCGAAAGATTGCGGGGGATTCTTGCCGAGCAGAGCATTCCGGACGTTGGTAATTTCACTGTCAGCATTGGCGTAGCGGGATGTCCGGCACACGCGGGTTCCGAACGCGCTCTCTACGCAGCGAGCGACCAGGCGCTTTACGTGGCAAAGAATGAGGGTCGGAATCGCGTCGCGGTCGCGCCCTTGGTCCAGGAAAATCTACCCGGAGTGTGAAGATTAGGCCATTGGGTGATTGAGTGATTGAGAGATTGAGAGATTGAGTCATTGGGTGATTGGGTGATTGAGTCATTGGGTCATTGAGTCATTGGGTCATTAATCATAGAGCCAGTGACAATTATTCAATGATTCAATCTCTCAATGACTCAATCACCCAATGACTCAATCGCCCAATCACCCATCTCTCAATGACGCAATCACCCAATGATTCAATCTCGCGAAGGAGACCTGAAATGCCAAGCCCCAGATTGCCATGGTTATTAGTAAGTCTGTTCTTGTTAGCTCTAATCCCGGCAATCGCTAGCGGTCAGGATAGCGCGTCCGGTTGGACTCCCGAGTCGGCAATGAAAGTAAAAAACGTCGGCTCGGTTCGTGTCTCACCCGATGGCCGAAGAGTTGTCTACACCATCAATCAGGCGGTGATGAGTTCTGATAAGAGCGAGTTTATCTCGCAGATTTGGACCGCAAATGCTGACGGCAGTGATCCGTTACAGTTAACGTTTGCCGAGAAATCGTCTGATAACCCGCGCTGGTCTCCGGATGGCCGCCTCATCGCTTTCACTTCCGGACGCAGCGGCAAGAACAACCTTTATGTACTGCGCTTGATTGGCGGCGAGGCTGAGCAGGTGACCGATGTGAAGTCTGGGGTGAGCGGTTTCGCCTGGTCGCCAGACGGACGGCAGCTCGCGTTTCTGATGCGAGACGCCGCCACCGAAGACGAAGAGAAGGGGACCAAAGGAAAAGACGACTCGCGCTGGATAGACGAGAACGTAAAGATGAATCGACTTTACGTGATGAACTTGTTGCCGGACGCCAACGGCAAACGTGAGCCTCGCAAACTTACTGGCGACTACAATGTCGATTCCGACTTCGATTGGTCGCCCGACGGCCAAACAATCGTCATCAGTCGCACTAAGACTCCAAAAGTTGATTATTGGCCGACAGCCGACTTGTTGGCGATAAGTGTGAGCGGCGGAGAGCCGAAGTCGTTGGCTGTAACGCCAGCAGCAGAGTCCAATCCCGTTTTTTCTCCTGATGGAAAGTGGATCGCGTTTCTGATTTCAGATGATCCGCCCCGTTGGGCTGGTTATCGCCGGATAGCCATGGTTCCTGCTGGCGGCGGTGCGGTGAAACTCCTGGCAGAAACTTTCGACGCCCAGCCGACAGTCATCGATTGGTCGGCGGACGGCAAAAGCCTCTACTTCAATGAAACGCACGGAACCTCAACGCGACTCTCGGCAATTGATGTCAGTTCCAATGCGATTACCGAATTGAACAAAGGGAATGACGTGATTGGCGGCATCACATTGAATCGGAATCGGAATACATTTGGCTTCACGCTGCAGAACTCGGAAAAAGCGCCCGAAGCGTATGTCAGCTCGACTCAAACGTTCTCCCCAGTTCAAATCAGTCGTGCTAATGCTGAGTTGCCGAAGTTGCCATTAGGGAAGAGCGAAGTTCTGACTTGGAAAAGCTCTGACGGTTTAGCTGTCGAGGGTTTATTGACTTATCCGGTGGGCTATCAAAGCGGCAGGCGCGTGCCTTTGCTGCTCGTGATACACGGGGGACCCGCAGGCGTCTTTACACAATCCTTTCTGGCGGGCAGCCGATCGGTCTATCCCCTGGCGGCTTTCTCTTCTCGCGGTTATGCCATCCTGCGCGTGAATCCGCGCGGGTCCTCAGGCTATGGACCGAAGTTCCGCTACGGAAACATCAAAGATTGGGGCGGCGGCGATTACCAGGATCTCATGACCGGAGTCGATCATGTCATCCAGATGGGAGTTGCGGATCCCGAACGTCTCGGCGTGATGGGTTGGAGCTATGGTGGGTTCATGACGTCGTGGATCGTTACGCAAACGAAACGATTCAAAGCGGCATCCGTCGGCGCGGGGGTGACAAACCTCATGAGTTTCATTGGTACTGCCGATATCCCGAGTTTCATTCCTGACTATTTCGGCGGCCAGCCGTGGGAGAACCTGGATGTGTACCGCTCTCATTCGGCGATGTTCAATATGAAGGGCGTGACAACGCCGACCCTTGTGCAACACGGCGAAGCAGATGAACGCGTGCCTATTTCACAGGGTTACGAATTCTATAACGCGCTCAAAGTGCTTAACGTGCCCACGCGTATGATCGTGTTGCCGCGCATGCCGCATGGTCCGAATGAACCGAAGATGGTGTTGAAAGCGAGCCAGACAAATCTTGAGTGGTTCGATAAATATCTTGCCGCGAAATGAAAACGCGAAGGCGATGACAAGTGGCATCCAGCAGGGCGATCCGATTGTAGTCGTGCTGCAAACTCCCAAAGAAAAATACTGGGGAGTGCTCGACGAGATCAGCACCGCTGGGGTATTCTTGCGCGGCCTCGACTTGAACGCTTTTGATGATTGGTTGGCAGCGGTTTTGCACAAGGAACCTTTCATCGGCCTAACGGACCTGTTCTTTCCCATGTGGCGCATCGAGAGAGTTTCCAAAGATGAAGCCGCGGGAAGCATCGCTTCGTTATACGAGCAAGTCGAGCGACGTACTGGACTAACGGTAGGCGAACTATTACGGGACCAGGAATAAGAAGTTGGTTCAGTTTCCTAAGAGTGCGCGCGCCTCACGATGGACAGGCGCAGAGAGGGCTGCCGGAGCGCGCAGTTGAATCTTTATCCTCACCCTCCGAACAAAAAAAAGTAGTGTTGCAACGATGAAACACTGTTCCATTCTCGCGTTAGGTGTGTTATGCTCCCCGGCTAGTAAGGTCCGGGAAGGTGTGCAGCACGTGAGAAAAGGAGCGGAGAAAGAGAATGTATGCCATGTCTGAAGACCGTTTAAGCACCGACCGCGGCAAGGCTGTTGAGGCCGCGCTCGCAAACATTGAAAAGAAGTTTGGCAAAGGCTCGATTATGCGATTGGGCGAACGTGAGGTTTCCGACGTCCCGGCAATTTCCACTACCTCTTTGAGTCTGGACATTGCAGTCGGCATCGGCGGCGTCCCGCGCGGCCGGATTGTCGAGATTTACGGCCCGGAGAGTTCCGGCAAAACTACGCTCGCTTTGCATATCGTGGCCGAAGCGCAAAAAGCCGGCGGCGTAGCCGCTTACATTGACGCGGAACACGCGATGGATGCCGACTATGCGGGCAAACTCGGCGTGCAAATCGACCAGCTCCTGATTTCGCAGCCGGATTCCGGAGAACAGGCACTGGAAATTGCTGAAGCTCTGGTTCGTTCAAATGGAGTTGATGTGATTGTAGTGGACTCCGTGGCTGCACTTGTTCCCCGCGCCGAGCTTGATGGCGAGATGGGTGATTCGCTTCCGGGACTTCAAGCGCGCTTGATGTCTCAGGCTTTGCGGAAACTCACAGCGATCGTGGCGCAATCAAACACCTGCTTCATTTTCATCAACCAGATTCGCGAGAAGATTGGTGTGATGTTTGGCAGTCCGGAAACAACGACCGGAGGGCGCGCGTTGAAGTTCTATTCGTCGATGCGTCTTGATATCCGGCGCATTGGGGCGATTAAGGATGGCGATCGGATTGTCGGCAATCGCACCAAGGTTAAGGTGGCCAAGAACAAAGTTGCGCCACCATTCCGCGAATGCGAGTTTGACATCATGTATGGCGAAGGTATTTCGCGCGAAGGCGATGTACTCGATCTGGGCGCGGCGCAGCGGGTGGTGGAAAAGAGTGGCGCCTGGTTTTCTTACAAAGGCGATCGCCTGGGGCAGGGAAGAGAGAATTCGAAGCAAGCCTTGAGAGAAAACCCCGAACTGCTGAAGCGGATTGAGAACGAAGTCAAAACCAAGCTGGGACTGGCAGTGCCGGTGGAAAAAGCTGAGGCGGCTCCTAACGCTAAAGCTGCAGCTGCCGATAAGAAATAACCTGCAAGTAGGTTTGGGGTGAATAAGCGCTTAGTTGATGAGGCAGAAAATGCTTCATATGCTGAGCGCTTATTCTTGCGTGCACGAGTATCCGTCCGCAGGTTTGGAATGGCACTGTACCGTCCTTGCTTTACACCCTCTCTTTTCTCAACGGATAATCCGCCGCGGTAGCTAAGCTGGATCTAACGTATGAAGTTTGTGCTTGAGTGGCTATGAACGGTTCCATACTGATTAAGGGTGGCAGCATTGTTACGATGGACGAACACGACTCCATCGTGAATGGTGATCTATTCATCCGCAACGGTCGTATCGAGAGTTTTGGTAAGGTCACCGATGCTGAGGCCACTGTTATTGATGCGCGCGGTTGCGTAGTCCTGCCAGGATTTGTTCAGACTCATCTGCATCTTTGTCAGACTCTCTTTCGCGGCGCCGCCGATGATTTGTCCCTCATCGATTGGCTGAAAAAGCGTGTCTGGCCGATGGAAGCTGCGCACACCGCCGCTTCAATCGCCGCGTCGGCGAGGCTGGGAATCGCAGAACTGATCAAGGGCGGAACAACCTGCGCCTTAACCATGGAGACCGTCAATCACACAGACGAAGTTTTTAGAGTTGTTGAGGAAACCGGGTTTCGAGCGACCGTTGGCAAGTGCATGATGGACAAGGGCGAGGAAGTGCCGCCTGGGTTACAGGAGAGGACTGCAGATTCGGTTGCTGCGGCTGTAGAGCTGCTGGAAAAATGGGACGGCAAGGCGAACGGCCGGATTCGTTATTGCTTTGCGCCGCGCTTTGCGATCAGTTGTACGGCCGAACTCTTGTCGGCGGTTGCGAAGTTGGCACAAGAGCACGGCGTAATGGTTCACACCCACGCTTCCGAAAACAAAACTGAATGCGCATTAGTTGCGCAGGACACAGGGATGCGCAACATAGCGTACCTCAATTCCCTCGGCATTTCCGGAAAACATGTCGCCCTCGCTCATTGCGTGCACGTCGATAAGGACGAGTTGCAGCTGCTGAGCAACGCCGGTACAAACGTAGTTCACTGTCCCTCTTCAAATCTGAAACTTGGATCAGGAATTGCGCCGGTAAAAGAAATGTTGGAAGCAGGCGTGTCTGTTTCGTTGGGCGCCGATGGCGCTGCTTGTAACAACCGGCTGGATATGTTTACCGAGATGCGAACGGCCGCGCTACTGCAAAAAGCGCTGCATGGTCCTGAGGTACTTCCGGCGTGGCAAACACTGCGTTTGGCTACGATCGAAGGCGCGCGGGCCCTCGGGTTGGATCAAGAG
>JBAPXA010000555.1:0-15892 GCA_049283975.1 Pyrinomonadaceae bacterium
TCATGGTCTCGCGAAAAGTCACACCGGGTTTTGTTTGCGTTGACATTGGAAGCTCCAATAGGAGACGTCGGTCGAAGAATCAGACCAAATCAATCCAGGTCAATTGACCAGTTACGATCAGCTGCCAGTAATTTACAGCTTCGTTCTGCAATAGCTGAGATGGTGAGCAAAGGATTAATCCCAACTGATCGTGGAATGACCGCACCATCGTTTACGTATAGATTTTCATAAACATTCTTGCCCATCTGATCCGAAAAAACCTGACCCTTATGATTGACGACGCCACCGGTCGCCTGATCCGCCATCACACATCCACCGAGGGGATGAACCGTGATCAAGTCCTGCCCCATAAACTGATTCGAGACAGGATTCTTGACATATATCCCGCCAAGAGCCGCCGTCGCCTCTTTTAGCTCGGTAGCGATTTTCTTGAAAATCGGCTGAGCGCTAAGGTCAGGCCAAGAAATACGCAGGCGATCATCGTCCAGATACAAGCGTCCTCCGGCATTGTCGTGGGCCATCACGAGGAGTGTTTGTGTATTACGTAGGGCGCCTCTGTGCCCGCCGCTGGGCAAACTCTGAAGGGTGCGGAAGTGTTCGTTGAATTCATCCCTCCATCCTGAGTCCGTGTCTTCGCCCGTCAGCGCTGC
Source organism: Pyrinomonadaceae bacterium (assembly GCA_049283975.1). Lineage (GTDB taxonomy): Bacteria > Acidobacteriota > Blastocatellia > Pyrinomonadales > Pyrinomonadaceae > PSRF01. The sequence continues at coordinate 651 of JBAPXA010000555.1, forward strand.
GGCGGTGGCAAAGATCGCCGGCAGCAGGCTGGTGTAAGCGCCAGCCATTGAGCCATCCTCGATCACCATCGAATCTTCAAGATGCGGTTTATTTCGCATATCGATGATGCCGGTGATGGTGGGACCCACTTTGGGAACAGTGTCAGGCGGCAGCTCTCCGAAGCCGACTCCGTTGATTTCCTGATCACAGTTGTAAGCTAATCCAAGGACGTCGCCATTTCCTGTGAAGTGGTTCCCGACCGTGTCTGAAAGGGAGAGTCCGCGCGCCTTAGAGCGCAATAGAATCTCGGTTGAACCCAAAGTGCCCGCCCCCAACACGACAATGTCGGCGCTAACAACTTGCGTCGGAGCGGTAAAAGCCTCTTCACCTGTCTGCAGGATTTGGTAATGAACGAGCCAACGATCGCCCTGGCGTTCCAGATACCTAACGGATGCTCCGGTGAAAATTTCGGCGCCGTGATTTTTCGCATCAGGGAGGTAGTTCATTATCACCGTGTTCTTTGCACGGTAGTTGCAGCCAGTCATGCAATCGCCGCAACCGACGCAGGGACGTTGGTCGACGCCCACGTGATTCTGGTCACCGGGAAGTTTGTCAAAGTTTACATTGATGGGAAGCGGGTAGAATTCTTCACCCATGAAGGCAGCCGATTTTGCCAGAGCTTCAAGTTTTGCCAGGGGCGGGTACTTCTCTGGTTGCGTTTTATAGTCGTAGCGCGTCGGTCGCAACATCGCGCGCGCACGCTCGTAACCCTCCTGCAATTCCGTAAGACCTTGATCGGATCTGATCTCTTCAGGCCACTCACTCTCTTTGAAAACTTGGGGCTCGGCCTCAGCGCAGACGTTGGCGTTGACCAAGGATGTGCCTCCCAAACCACAGCCAACGAAGACATTGATCTCCTCGTTCATGCGAACGTCGTAAAGACCGATTCGCGAGCCAACATGACAATTAGGAGAGTCCATTTGTACTTGTGGTAACGCTTCGCGCAGATTATCCGGATAGTCTCCTTTTTTAATTAGTTGGCCGTTTTGATCGAGGTCTCCAGGTTGAAACTCCTTGCCGCGTTCCAGCACGCAAACTGTGATTTCGGAATTGTCAGCCGCCTGCGCGCGCGCCAGACGCGAAGCAGCGATGCCGCCTCCATAACCTGAACCAACGATTACGACGGTGTAATGAGGTTTGAGTTGATCTATCGGCGTTGAGAGTCGAGCCATAGTGGCTGCTCCTCGTGCTTAACTTTATTAGTTTCGACTAGGTGAAGCGCAACTGTCGGTGGTCGGTTTACCAATGCAAGGAATCGTCATGCGCGACTGCAAACAGCGCGGGTTATATGACAGAACCCAACCGCGCCTGTCAATCAAAAACCAGAAACCCTACTTGTTCAAAGGAGCACAAAAAAAGCGACCTCGCGTTTGAGGCGAGGCCGCTTTCTTTTCCCTGAGAAGGAAGTGGATTACATGCCCATCCCGCTCATGCCGCCCATTCCACCCGGCATCGCAGGACTGCTCTTATCATCGTCCGGAAGCTCGGAAACCATTGCTTCCGTCGTCAACATCAGACCGGCTATCGATGCCGCATTCTGCAAAGCGGTGCGAGTCACTTTGGCCGGATCAATGACGCCAGCCTTCACCAGATCTTCGTACTCCTCAGTCGCAGCGTTGAAGCCGAAGTTCTCGTTCTTTTCACCGCGAACGCGTTCGACAACTACAGCGCCTTCTTTACCGGCATTCTGCACGATTTGTCGCAGCGGCTCTTCGAGTGCTCGGCGAACGATGTTCACACCGATCTGCTCATCCGGGTCACCGTTCTCGTTGGCTTGGAATTTCTCGAGCGCCTTGGCTGCGCGGACGAGTGAGACACCACCGCCGGGAACGATGCCCTCCTCAACCGCAGCACGCGTCGCATGCATAGCATCTTCAACGCGAGCCTTCTTTTCTTTCATTTCCGTTTCGGTCGCCGCACCGACTTTGATCACGGCCACGCCGCCAATCAACTTGGCCAAGCGCTCCTGAAGTTTCTCGCGATCGTAGTCAGAAGTGGTGTCTTCGATCTGCGCCCGCAAGGTCTTAACGCGTCCCTGCATGTCGCTTTCTTTTCCGGCGCCGTCCACAACAGTTGTATTGTCCTTGTCAATCGTGACTTTCTTGGCGCGGCCCAAGTCTTCCAACTTCACGTTCTCGAGCTTGATGCCAAGATCTTCACTAATTACTTTGCCGCCCGTCATGATTGCGATGTCTTCGAGCATCGCTTTGCGACGATCGCCAAAGCCCGGAGCTTTCACTGCTGCGATATTGAGTGTGCCACGCAGTTTATTAACAACCAGGGTCGCGAGAGCCTCGCCCTCAACATCCTCGGCGATGATCAACATTGGCTTGCCCATTTTGGCTACCTGCTCGAGCAGCGGCAGCAAGTCTTTCATCGAGCTGATTTTCTTTTCGTGGATCAGGATCAGTGGATTTTCCAGAGTCGCTTCCATGCGATCCGGGTCGGTAACGAAATAGGGGCTGAGATAACCGCGGTCGAACTGCATGCCCTCAACAACGTCCAGGGCTGTTTCCATTGTCTTGGATTCTTCCACCGTGATCACGCCGTCTTTACCGACTTTATTCATCGCTTCGGCAATGATGTTGCCGATAGTCTGATCGCCGTTGGCGGAAACAGTGCCAACTTGAGCAATCATGTCGCCCTTCACTGGCTTCGACAAACGCTTGATTTCTTCGACGCTACGCTCAACGGCTTTGTCGATGCCACGCTTCAGAGCCATCGGGTTCGCGCCGGCTGCTACGGTCTTAACGCCCTCGCGAAAGATCGCCTGAGCGAGAACGGTTGCGGTGGTGGTGCCATCACCAGCCACATCCGAGGTCTTGGAAGCTACTTCGCGGACCATCTGCGCGCCCATGTTCTCCAGCGCGTCCTTCAATTCAATTTCCTTCGCCACGGTAACACCATCCTTGGTTATCGTCGGCGAGCCAAATTTCTTGTCGATCACAACATTGCGCCCCTTGGGGCCAAGGGTGATTTTCACTGCGTCGGCGAGTTGATTGATGCCGCGCAAAATTGCCGCACGCGACTCCTCACCGTGAACTACTTGCTTTGCCATCTCTGTCTTTTCTCCTGCTGAAGGGTTAAAGGTTCGGTCTAAACAAAAAGGCGCCCGCGTCGCTCAGGACTACTTGCCACCCTTCTTGCCTGTTGCAGCTCCGGCGCGCTCGATGATTCCCAGAATCTCGTCTTCGCGCATGATCAGAAGCTCTTCGCCGTCCATCTTGATCTCGGACCCGCTGTATTTACCAAAAAGCACGCGGTCGCCTTTCTTAACGTCGAGGGCTTGTCTGGTGCCATCTTCTTTGTATTTCCCGTCGCCCGCCGCTACCACTTCACCTTCCTGGGGTTTTTCCTTGGCGGTGTCGGGGATAATGATGCCGCCGCGAACCTGTTCTCCCTCTTCAATGCGTCTGACAATCACGCGATCGTGAAGAGGTCTGATGTTTGTAGCCATTCTCTCGAATCTCCTTTCAATGTTGCACTTACAGAAATCTACGAACTTGAGTCATAAGAGCGTGGTGTTAAAGGGTTAGCACTCAACGCGGATGAGTGCTAAGAATAAGTGCTGGCGGCCCAGCTTGTCAACCGAGCTTTATTGGTGATTGTGCGGGTGCTTACCGGAACATGCGCTTGGCTGGCGTGCGCTCTTTGCGATGGTACGCGGCGACGCGTTTGGAGAGGGTGTTTCGATGGATTCCCAGCACCTTAGCAGTGTTTGTGAGATGTTTGCGATGCCTCGCGAGGGCCTTCTCGATATAGACTTTTTCAAACTCTGCCACAGCCTCATCCAAAAGAATTTGGCCGTCCAGCATTTCATTGATCAGGGCTTCGAGTTGGGCGCGCATCTGCATTTTGGGACTCATGAACGGAGGCCGGGTCGGCGCGGTCAGAGTTAATTTCAAACCCAGAACGTTAGAGATCTTGTCCGGTTATGAGCTTGTAAGCTTCCAGATAACGACCGGTAGTAGCGTCAGCTATTTGCGAGGGAATCGCCGGCGCGGGTGGTTTCTTGTCCCAATTCAACGTTTCCAGATAGTCGCGGACGAATTGCTTGTCAAAAGAAGGCTGGGACTTGCCAGGCACATAAGCCTCTAGCGGCCAAAAGCGAGACGAATCCGGGGTAAGGACTTCGTCCACGAGGATGATTTGCCCACTAGTGTCCCTACCAAACTCAAATTTGGTGTCGGCAATGATGATTCCGCGGCGCCGGGCATAGTCTCTGGCTTCGCTGTAGAGTCTCAGAGAGGTGTCGCGCAGGGCAGTGGTCGTTTCATCACCAAGCATTTCTCGAACTTCAGCTTCGCTGATGTTCATATCGTGTCCATGCTCAGCTTTAGTAGAAGGAGTAAATATTGGCTCAGGAAGTTCAGCAGACTCTTGCAGCCCTTCCGGTAGCTTGTGACCGCAAACCTCACCCGTTCGCAAATAATCCTTCCATCCCGAGCCCACCAGGTAGCCTCTAACAACGCATTCCACCGGAAAAACTTCAGCACGCTTCACCAGCATTGAACGACCTTGAAGCTCTGCGGCGTGTTGCCTCACTGTCTCCGGCATTTTTGCGACATCTGACGTGATCAGGTGATTAGGTACGACGTCGCCAAGTTGCTGGAACCAGAATTCAGACAGCGCCGTCAGTACTTCACCCTTGCGCTGAATCGGAGTGGGCAGAACGCAATCGAATGCGGAGATGCGATCTGTTGCGACAATCAGCAGCGAGTGGTCATCGACGGCGTAAACGTCACGAACCTTTCCTCGTCGGACTAATTGCAGATCGGAAAGTGAAGTCTGTAAGAGAGTGGCGGCACTCATCATGTGCGCTGGTCCAGTAACCATCCGAAGGTATTGTTGAAACTAAGGTGAGCCCGGATTTTGCTCGTGCGAAAAAACTTTGTCAAGCGAGTCAGAGATTTAAGTTGACGCGCGCAACGCCTCACGCAGCCGTCGAATTTGCGCCGCATGGTTGTGAGCATGTGCCGCGTAGATCTCTAACCACTGATCAACCGTATACCGTCCGATCTCGGTATGTTCTCCTTCGCGGTTCCAATCAGCCTCCGTCATCAAATTAAGAATCTGCGTGGTAGTGGCGCGCGCGGAGCGAAGCACTTCCAACGACGGCTCGATTTCGCGTTCGTTATATCTCAAGCGAATTGCAAACTGGTCTTGATCGTAGCCATGAATCACTGGACGCTCTTCTGCTAACAGACGTCGTAGCCTAATTGCGGAGGTAGTCTCACTATCGGCCAGGTGATGGACAATTTCACGCGCACTCCATTTTCCCGGCAACGGGTGTGCGGTCAAAGACTCAGAAGGAAAATCTTTTAGTGCATCGACCACTTCGTCGTAGCCGGAGCTGTAACGCGCAATCAACTCATTTCTTTCATCTTGCTTCATGTTCTAGTTCCTTTTCGTCAAGGGGCTTCCATGACAGAATACCTATCTGCCAACAAATTGAACGCCGGCGGTGTTAATCACTCTCAGAGCTTACGCCAAGCCGCATCAAACTTCTGCTGGAGGAAAGAAATGATATTCGCTCGACCGCCTGTGCGCCTCAGAAATTTCACCATTTTGCTGGCCGTTGTGTTGGTTCTTACGCCTGCTACGTTGCTCCCGACGCGGGCCCAACAAGCCGGCCCCCAAAGAGCTGCGCGACCGTTTCCCCCGGCACAGTACATCCCCGATCATAACTTCGACACGCGCCACATAGCCCTGAATCTGCGTTTTGATTGGGAACGAGAACAAGTAATCGGTACCGAAACCATTGTCCTGGCGCCCCTCGTTAACAATCTTGCGCGTATTGAACTCGATGCGGCAAACATGACGTTTAGCTCTGTGAAGCTAAAGTCGGGAACAGCACTAAAGTATGAGAATGATGCAAAGAATGAAAAGTTGCACATCGATCTCGACCGATCGTACCAGCCCTCACAAGAGCTGATTTTGTTAATTGATTACCGGACAAATGGACTTACCAACGGAAGCCGTAACCTTGGTTTCGCTGGAGGCGGTATTCGCTTCATTAAACCAACTGCCGACGATCCCAGCAGACCGAAGCAAATCTGGTCTCAGGGTGAATCTGAATACAACCATCACTGGTTTCCGCTTTACGATCATCCTAATGACTTTTTTACTTCAGAACTCACGGCCACGGTCGAGAAACCGCTTTCGGTGGTCTCCAATGGCAAGTTAATGATAACGAAAGAGAATCAGGATGGCACGCGGACATTTCATTGGCGTATTGAACAGCCACATGCAAGTTACCTGAGTTCGATAATCGTTGGTGAATATTTGCCGATCACTTCCGAATATCTCGGGATTCCAATCATGACGAATGTTTATCCTCATGAAGTCAATGAAGGGAAAGTTACCGCCGCGCGCTTAACCGAGATGGTCAAGTTCTTTTCCGAAAAGACCGGCGTCAAATACCCATACGCTAAATATGCGCAGACGATGGTGCGCGATTTTGGCGGAGGCATGGAAAACATTAGCGCTACAACGCAGACCGACAACATGATTCATGACGCTCGGACTGAACTCGATCAGACGAGCGACGGGCTGCAATCACACGAGCTTGCGCACCAGTGGTTTGGGGACTATTTGACCTGTCGTAGCTGGTCGGACATTTGGTTGAACGAGAGTTTTGCCACTTATTTCCAGGGCATGTGGGATGAGTACAAGTTAGGACACGACGATTTTCTATATCTCGACGTGCGAGGAAACCAGAACCAGTATTTTGGCGCCTGGAATCAGGGAAATCGCCGGCCCATCGTCACAAAGAATTACGCTAATCCGGATGCGGTATTTGATACGTATGCGTATCCGCGTGGTGGCGCGGTACTCCACATGTTGCGGCGAAGTCTGGGCGACGAGAATTGGTGGCGCGCCATCAACTATTACCTGGATAAGCATGCCCATCAGCCGGTAGACACCGAGCAATTTCGAATTGCTATCGAGGAGTCGACCGGCCAATCGATGGATTGGTTCTTTGACCAATGGTTGTATCGCATGGGTCACCCGATCTTTCGCGTTACGCAGAACTACGATTCCGTGGCCAAGGCTTTGAAGTTAACGGTGGAACAGCGTCAACAAGTGGATCCTGAGTGGCAGTTTCCGCAAGTGACACTTTTCCGCGCGCCGGTCGAGATCGAGATTGCTACCTCGTCAGGAACTCGGATTGAAAAAGCAATGATTGAGCCGCGCAAGGAACAGGTTTTTACCTTTAGCGCCGATTCAAAACCGTTGCTGGTCAACTTCGATTACGGCGGGACGCTGATCAAAGAAGTTGAGTTTTCGAAGACGAATGAGGAGTTGATCTATCAACTCGCGCATGATCAGGACATGCTCGGCCGCCTCTGGGCACTGGGACAACTCAACACAAAGATGCGGGCCGAATCGGCGCAGCAAAGCGAAAAGGATTTATTGCTTGCCGAAATCGCACGGGCTCTCACTAATGACAGCTTCTGGGGAATGCGAGTGGAGGCGGCCCTGGCACTGTCAGGAATTCCTGGCGATGTCGCCCGGCAAGCTTTGCTGAAAGCGACGAAGGACAAAAAGTCGGCAGTCCGAACGCGGGCGATCCTTTCTCTCGCGGCGACAAAAGATCCGAGTCTGGCGAATGTTTATCGTGAGTTTCTAACGGATGAGAGCTACGGCGTAATTCGGTCTGCGGCGGTGGCATTAGGGCAAACGAAGGATTCGATGGCTTATGATTCTCTAAGCAAGCTTCTGGAGATTCCTTCCTGGCGAGACAACATCAAAGCTTCCGCGCTGGCGGGTTTCGCCGCGCTCGGAGACAAACGGGCGCTGGAAATCGGCTGGCGGTTTGTGCAAAAAGGGAATCAGACTCAGGTTCGCGCTGCGGCCTTGCGTCTTGTGGGAACAATCGGCAACGAAGACACGCGGGTCTATCCGATGATTGTGGAAAACCTGTCGCAGGCGCTCGATCGATCCGATTTCAATCTGGTATTTGCCTCTGGCGAAGCCTTGGTTACCCTCGGGGATCCGCGTGGGCTGACGTTATTTGAAGATCTAGTCAAACAGGCAGAAGCTCGGCCCCAAATTCAGGTTTTGATCCGGAATTTTCAAGACCAATTGAAGAAAAAGATAGAAACCAAGCCCAAACCGTCGGGTAGCTAGCGAAACGAGGTTAGTAACTGCGCATTTGAAAAGCGTCTCGGACCAACAAGTGAGGAACCTCCGAAAGCCTCTGGGCAGCCCAGAATTGTGGTCCGGATGGGCCTATTTGTTCTGTAGCGGCAGACTTAAAGCTTGCAGTTTCGCGTTATTGTCCTGTACTATTCAGTTCGCCCGGAGACGCTACTCCCTATGGCGTCAAAACCCTTAAGCCTCCTGTTTGTCAGTTTTCAGACGAATCAATCTGATGGGAACAGCGACTGACATCCAGAAATCCAAAGATAGCCATCCTGTAGCCGATCCAAGCGAGCGCAAAGTCTCTTTGCTCGTTGTAGAGGACGACGAAAATATCTCTACTGCGATCAGCGAGTATTTTTCGCGGGCTGGCTACGACGTCAGGACGGTGGAAGACGGGCTGGCCGGGGTTAAGACGGCGTTGGAAGATCCACCTGATGCCGTCGTGTTGGACCTGATGTTACCGAAAATGGATGGTTTGGCTGTTTGTAAAGAGCTTCGAGAAAAGGCGAATCACCTGCCAATTCTTATGCTCACCGCAAAGGACGACATTGTCGACAAGGTGCTCGGACTGGAAATGGGGGCGGATGATTACATCACCAAACCTTTCAGCCTGCGGGAACTTGAGGCGAGGATTAAGTCGGTATTGCGGCGAACCAAGAGCGCATCGGATCCCGCCGGTGCCAAGGACGAGACGCCGATCGTTCGCGGAAGATTGCGCATTGATCCGGCACGACGCGAAGTAACGATCGGAGACCGCCAGATGGAATTGACTCCTAAGGAGTTCGATCTGCTGCGGTTGTTCGCATCGAACCCCGGGCGAGTTTTTCCCCGTAAGTACCTGCTAGAAAAAATCTGGGACTATTCGTATGAAGGTTACGACCGCACGATCGATTCTCACATCAATCGCTTGCGCGCCAAGATCGAAGACAATCCGGAAAATCCGCAAATGGTCCTGACCGTTTGGGGAATTGGTTATAAGTTCACTGACGAACAATAACCGCTTCCTCATCTTTCTCACGAAACGCCTGGGTTTGATTAGTAAGTAATACCACTCAATTGCTACCCCGCTCCTCTGGGCTAGCGCCACTCATGCCTGACAGGCAGTGACAATGAAAAACCCCAGCTGTCTAAAGCCCTCCTCCCTTTTTATCGAACCCGCGGTTGGAGTAAGCGTCTGCAAGCAGGCCATCCTAAGCACCGCTCTGATCCTGGCGTTTGTCGTCGGGCCGATCAGCGAAACACACGCTCAGGAAATCAAGTACTCTCCCCTCACAGTTTCGAATGTTGCCGTTCAGGCCTCGGCAAATGGCACCACAGTTTCTATTGTTGGCGAAGGATCATTGAGACGTGCACAAACGTGGCAGGACAGCGAGGGCTACCATGTCATTGTTCCGTACGCTACAGCCCAGAATTCAATCAAACCAGCTAAAGGTATAAAAATACGTCGTCTGGGTCAGTCCCTCGAGATTCTCATTCAGACACGGCCCAGGACTGGCGTAACAGCGCAAGTCGACGACAATCGTTTGAATTTGTTCGTCAACGGCACTCTCGATGTTGGCTCTGAGTCAGTGGTTGACACTCCCAGGATCGTTACAGATGAGAATTACTGGCAATCGGCTGCGCAAGGCTCGGGATCGTCCGATCCTGCAAAGGCTGCGGCATCACCAGCCCCGGACTCGTCTTTCTCTAGTCAATTTTCTACTCAATCTTCGCCTGCGAGCGAAAAGGCCGGACCGCCGGCACAGCCCAGACCCGATCTGCGGGTCAGCAAAACTCAAGGTCCTGCGCCCGCAGTTCCTCAATCCGAGATAGCTGTTCAACCTGCTGAAGAGAGTTTCTTCTCCACGATCTTTTCCCCTACCAGCGTGCTGATTGTCATGGTTCTGGGAATCGTCGGACTGATTGTTTCGCGAAAATTCAGCTCGCGGCCACGGCCGGCGAAGGCGAAAAAGGAAAGTAAACTGCACGAGGAACCACGGGTCGAGCAGGAGAGTTCCACGAGTTTGGCATCAGTCCCGCAACGACGGGCGACAGACAAGAGAGAAGCAGCACCTCAAACCGTATTGGCCGTTGACAGGCGGGCCACCGGATCTCATTTGACGGTTGCTACTCCCGACTCGCTTTACGGCGCCTATCGCATTGATCAGGAGGTAGGAAAACTAATACTGGGCCAGCCGCACCGAATGGATGTGCTTTCGTCGCGTGCTCCTGAAGACCGCCGCGCCATTGAATCCTCACTGATCAAGATGATCGCTTCCAGCTCAGACGAAAATGAGCGTCGTCGAGCGGCCGAAGCCCTGGAAGAATATGGATTTGTCGCGCGCGAATGCGCGACCTTGCTCACGGCTACTGATCCCTTTGATCGCACGACCGCCGCCAGGGCACTGGGCGAAATCGGATCGCCGGACGCGTTACCGTTCCTGCTAGAAGGTCTTTACGACCCGGAATCTATTGTGCGGAACCAGTCGGTTGCCAGTATCGGCCAACTTAAGGTGCCGCGGGCGATTGGCGCGCTACTCGACATGGCTCGAAGACATCCAGATGTTCCTGGCGATCTTGTGAGCCAGGCATTGAGCGCCTGTTCTGTCGAGGGTCTCGATTTCTTTGATACGTCCATTCACGAACCAGCACTACTAGGCGATGGCCGCTCGAACGGATTTGGATTTGACATAAACAAGCTCGAACCGGCTGCAGTCGTTGAGGGTCTTCCTGAAGACTCCGATGGCGAAGGATTTGCTCCGGCCCTCCTGTCGCTTCACAGCGAAGACGTTGGCGAACGATTGGAAGCAGCCAAGACTCTCGCGCGTTTCACAGCTGCAAAAGCAGTCTCTGCTTTGACGATGACCGCCCGCATGGATTCTGAAGCGGCTGTCAGATCTCAAGCCGTCTCTAGTCTTGCGATGATCAATCACGAGTCAGTCTTCCCGGCAGTGCTGATTGGCATGGCCGACGAGTCGCGGGAAGTGCGCGCCGCCGCCGCTCGTTCATTGACCCACCTGAGCTTTGAGCGCCTTGATGCCTTCATCCGCGTGTTAGAAACTGAGGACTATGAGTTACAAAGTGCGGTAGCCAGGGCCTGCATAAAGTCCGGAATCGTTTCACAGGCAATCGATCGCCTTGCAAACAGCGACCGGCGCCAGGGGTTCGAAACTTTCTCTATTATTTCGTTACTTGCAAAAGCGAAGTCGACTGAACCGGTTCTCGACGCGATCGCCAGCCATCCGAATCTCGACGTAAGGCTGGCCACTGTGAGGTTGCTGGCGAACACGGGGGAGGCCCATGTTTTCGAGGAATTTCGTCAGTTGGCATTGCAGGAAGGATTACCTGAGGAGTTAAGAACCGCGCTTTTGGAAGCGATGTACCAATTGGATCAGTCAAACTCCCCATCCAACTTCGATTCAGAGTCGCAAGTGCCTGCAAAAGATGATTTTGTCTTCGAAAGTAATTCGGAATCTTATGGCGACATTGCGATTGACAACGCGCCGGCGGCCTCATTGGAAAGCTCAAACGCTGAGTTCGAAACCTGACTCCAGCATTAGCGTGCTAATGCAGATTGTAGGTAAGGCAATCGTGCGCCGCTAACATGGACCGTAAATGCTTCGACGCATTTGCGGTCTTCTTATGTGCGGTTGGCGAGCTTGGGAACCCTGGCATCCGACGCTCTGGATCGGTGAAATGATCACAGTTTAGTAGCAATTTGCAACCACTTATTGTATCCTTCGCGCCGGCCTGTACAAGATATAGGCTCGGCCCCGACCGTCTTTGAACGCCGAGACTAGCTGCTTTCACGTCCATCCGCGGATGGATAGGCTTCTCATTTCGGAAGCCAGCAACACGACGGCGCTTCCCCCGAAGCGGACTACCGTCGGAGATTTCGGTAGCGAACTGGAGAAGGTCAATGTATTGCAATTTGCGCAAGTCCCCGCCTCTGATCTTGCTGATCTGCTTCCTTTTCATCGTGGCTCCGCCCGCGCATTCGCAGAAAAGAACCGGAAATTCGCCGGGAGTCGCACCAGTAATATTCCTCGACAGCACAAAAGAACAGGACGGACTAATCGGTCCCGTGCGCCGAGTGCAAACGGAAACGGCAAAGCTTGAAACTAATGCCGGCGTCATCAGTGAAGCACCGCGCCGGCTACTCGAGGTAACCACTTACAATCTCAAGGGAGAGCGTGTGGACAACACCTCTTATCCGGTTGCGGGTCCCTCCGGCACGGAAGAGTACAAATATGACGACAATGGAAACATTGTGGAGATGACTCTGAAGGCCAGGGACGGCTCGATCATCAGCAGGGAAGTCTATACCTATGAAAAGGATGGTGTGGGCAACTGGACAAAGATGACCACGAGTTTGGTTTTGTTTGAAGATGGCAAGCTGAGATACGAACCGGTAGAGGCTACGTATCGCACGATTGCCTACTTTTATGATGAAACAGTCGCGAAGTTGCTCGACTCGCGACCAACATCTTCAGCTTCAAAAGTGCCCGCCGCACCCGCGTCCACAGAGCCTCGGTCGGGTGGAATCGAGCCAGCCGAGAAGAGGAACCGTGTAGCAGACACGGCCGCGCGTGTTCCTCCTGCGAATCCGGGCGTTGTTTCTCCTCCTCCCAAGCGCCTGGAAGAAAGGACGACCGGGACACCCGAGGGCAGCCGAGTTGAACGTCGGGCTGATGCTAACAACAGTGGCTCCAAGTCTGTTGAAGGGCCGCTGGTTGTCAATCCCGCTGTGAACGGTTCGCATCCGGCACCTGAGGCCCCTGCTAAAGAAACCTCGGTACCGGCAAGTGGTCACAAAGCGGCATTTAATTTTTATAAGGCTGGCCGCGAACAGTTCAGCCTGGGAAACGTCCCTGCCGCCATTCAGGCTTATCAAAAAGCGCTTGAAATAGAACCTGATTTTGCCGATGTTCACCTGAGTCTGGGACATGCCTACATGCGGCTGCAAAAGGGTCAGGAAGCAATCAAGGCCTTTAAGGACGCAACCCGCATCAACCCTGAACTGGATGAGGCTTACTACGGGCTGGGATTGGAATACTTTCGCGCAGGGAAAATGAAAGACGCTGCCCAGGCTTTCAAAAAAGCCGTCAGCGTGCGGCCGAGCATGGCGAAGGCTCACTACGGCTTAGCGTTGGCTTATCAGGACTTAGGTAAACAAGATCTTTTGCTCGAGGAGTATCGAATTCTTCAAAACCTTGATGCCCAGTTGGCAAAGAAACTGGCCGATACATTTCCGGAGTTCAATCTACCCTGCAACGGACGCCGTTGCGACTGAAATGCTGCCTGGCAGTGATGAACTGCCGCCGCAGTGGAAATTCTAAGGAGTAGGGAAATGCAGCAGAGTCGTTTCGTAATACTGACTGGGCATCTCAAGGATTATCCGCTCTCCGATCTCGTAGGCATCCTGCGTCATCAACGAAAGACCGGGCGGTTGCTAATTGAGTATCCCAAAGGCCCGGCCAGTTTCTATTTCAGAGATGGGGAGTTGGTTGATGCCCAGCTAGATAATCTCAGTGGTTTGCAGGCAGTTTGCGTCGCGGTTGCCCAACCCGCTTCGTCCTTCAATTTCAATCCGCTTATCAATCCACCAAAACGATCGATCGAGAACTCGATGCAAAGGGTGGTTTCTGAGTTGTTGGGGTGTTGGGATGAATACGGGTTGGAAATCGAAGCGATGACACCATCTCGCTCAGCGGCCCAACCCGCGCTCGCCGTTCAAGCCGCCCCGCAACCTGCACTCCTGGCAGCTGCTCCTTCATTTAATATCTCGCAAACGAGCCGAACGGATCAGGCCCTGGTCTTCTCGTCAGTGGCTTTGGAAGTGCCCAAGTCCAGCTACAGCCGGCCGCTCTTGGCGATGGCGGCCGTTGGACTAATGTTGCTAGGCCTTTCTTCGGTGATTGCGCTTACAGGTGGTTTTGGCGGTCGAAGCGCTCCTGCTGTAGTTCCTGCGACGCCTATTGAACAGACCGTGATAGCTCCTGAGAAACAAGATACTTCGCTTCCGGCTGCTGCGCCGCAAGAAGAGGTGGTTGAGCCTGAGACTTCTCGCAAGGAAATTGCCGCAGCTCCAGTGGCGGCCCCCAACCGCAAAACGGTCGCACCACGTGCTGAGACGGAAAAGACTGAGCCAGCAACCGCGTCTAATCAGAACCCCGCGGTAACCACGGAGCCAAGGACACAACCAGCGAGTGAAAACACGTCCAAAGCGGATTCGGTAAGAGTAGTTTTGCGGATAGAGAATGGACGGGTGGCCCAGGCCTCGATCGCTAACCACAAACCAGGCATGGATGCTGTTGAAGCCCTGGCATTGCGCATTGCGCGCCAGCGTCGCTACCCAGGCAAAACGTCAGGGCCGGAAACTGTTGTGATCAAGGTGACACCATCAAATTAGTAATAACGCGAAGATTGTTTCGGATAGAAGGTGAGGGAAGCTAATGTTATTTGTCGAAACCCAAACTCTCCGCCATAGCCTGGAGAGAACGAAGCGTATTCAGCTTCTCGAGGAACTACAGCAACAAAATCTAACACCGCTAATTCGATCGGCAAGACTCAGCTGCTTCAGTAATGCACTGCTCGGCGCGGAGCACGTTCCCGAGCTGGAACGGGCAATTGCGGAATCGCTCGAGGCTGAGAATCAACCATATGTCCGAGGCGACATCTTCTGCCATGTCGATCACGTGTTTTTTCTTCTTTTCGATGATCAGCGGGAGTCTGCCCCTCAAATTCGCGCAGGAATTGTCTATTCAGCGAGCACTACTGAGCCCTTCCGCAAACTTGATTCGTTTTGCAAAGCTCTACGAACTTTTATCTTCCCCACAAGCGACTCGCCCGTAACTGAAAACGAAAACGCTGAACCACCCCAATGGGAACAGGGAAGGCCAAGCGTCCCCCAGGGTTTCAAACAATTCGTAGCGAAGCAAGACACCGATTCTTTGTTTACCAGTTTGCGCAAGGAGACGATGGTCAAGCGCATTCGCGCCACCTCTATTCTCGAGAATCCGAGCGCGAGGTTCTTTCTGCGACGGGCCAAGGATGCTCACGTCGAAGGCTATGC
>JBAPXA010000556.1:0-31945 GCA_049283975.1 Pyrinomonadaceae bacterium
CTGGGCCACATTAATTTGGTTTTGCCGCCTCAGATCCCCAAGCCGCACCTGACAGCATCACTTCTAGGCAGAGTCTCTCCGCTTGTCCTCAGCGCCCATTCAAAGCTTGCAAAAACAGAGTCTCAATTCTTTGGTTCGTGAAGTTTTGCTCGTAGCGCTGCCAACCCCTCAGTCCCAACGCTACGTTTGTCGTCTCGTCACTAACGACAACATCGAGAGCCCGAGCCAGCTTTTCGGGATCTAATTCGTCCAGGACGACGCCTGCCTCAGCAACGGTTTCCGGAACCGCGGCGGCCCCATAGGTAACGATTGGGACTTTCATTGCCATGGCCTCCACCAGCGGGACGGAAAAACCCTCGTGCTTACTCGCGAAGAGAAAGGCGTTACTAAGAAGGTAATACGCCTTGAGAGCCGCATCGGAAACTTCACCAGCAAAAATTACAGCGCCTTCGAGCATAAGAAATTTAATCAACTCGCGCAGCCGCAGCGAATAAGTGTCAAATGCTTTCTCCTCGCGTCCGATTAGCAACAAGCGACTATCGCGGTTGTGGTAATGATGATAAATCGCAAAAGCCTCAATCAATGATTCCTGATTTTTGTGAGGCGCAACGCGACTGACACTAAGTACATTTGTCTTTCCGTCTCGGTAGGTCTCAAGTATTTCCCGATCGCCGTAGATCGCGTCGAGCCGATCGATGTGATGAAAGGGAGGGACCACAAAGTTGCGGGCCGGATCAGCGCCCAGATCCAGCAACTGTTGCATGTTGTAGGCGGAATCAGAGAAGTAGGCTTCGTAGCCAGCGGCCGCAATGAACTCCAATTGCCGTTGACCCTCGGCGCACTTTTCTTCATGCCACGCGCTAACTCCCGCAAAAAACTCGGGAGGCGTGACATTGTGATACTTGATGATCGTCTTGCACTTCAGTTGCCGCAGCATCGCAATTCCGGTTTCCCACCCAAAAGAATGGTGATAGATCAGAACATCATCAGGAGTTTGGAGAAACTCTGTGAGCTCGCCCAGGGGCCACACTTTGGGCTCTTCAAAATCCGCACTTCCCGCATAGAGTCTTGCTTCAAATCCGTGATTCTCGAGCACATGTTGCATCGTAACTACATCGTTGCTGACAGCATCCCCGGAGGTCAGATGAGAAGTTGCGATTGCGAAGCGGGCCATTGGGAATTGTGGGAAGGCGTTAAGCAGTTCAGGACTTCCAGCCTATGGCTGCGAAGTCGCGTGGTCCGAATAACCAGGTATGAAGTTCGCGAGAGCCGGGCTCGCTATTGTTGAAGGGACTGCCCTCGGCTGGGTGCAGATAGGTAATGCGAGTTTGTGCAAATCCGACGGAGTCCAAAAGAAACTGGAGCGTTTCCGGAAAAAGAGGCTGGCGATGGGTGGGATCAGCGTAGAAGTTACAAGCACCGACAACCAGATTCTTCGGGTTTGGTGTTTCAACGACAACTACTCCCCCGGGCCTGAGAACCCTGTGAATCTCCACCAGCAGTTGTAACAGATCCTGAAATTCAAAGTGTTCAAGCAGATGAAAGCCGGTTACTGCTTGCAGACTTGCCTCTGGTAGCCCGCGGAGGTGTTCGATCACATCGCCATGAAGAATTTCAAGCCCGCGTTGGCGCCCCGCTTCAACCAGTTGACCGTTTGCTTCCACTCCCTTGCCTTGCAGCCCTGCTTTCTTAAGGTGCTCGAGCCAGACTCCCCGCCCACAGCCTAAATCGAGTACTTCTCCAGTAACGCGCGATGCGTTCAGCAGGGACAGATAGAAGTCCATATCTGTCTTTAGAGCGTCAGGATTGCCGCGCAAGTGTTCCGACAACGCTGCTTCAATTCCTTCGAAGTTACTCGCAAATGTTTGCGGTTGAGCATCCAGGTTGCTGTCTCTCGGGTAAGAGCGTTTGCTGTTGCTCAACCTTTGCTGCTCACTAAAGAGAGCACTCATCTGTTGGTGTTGCAGTACCGCCATCTGTTTGTGCTGTTGCGCGAGTTTGGTGAGCGAGTTCTGGAGTGCAAGCGATAGAGAGTCCGCCTGCCGCTGCGCATCGTCGTGGTTCTCTCTGATCCTGTCCCACAACTGATGATTCGAATGGGTGATGTGGCCCGCTAATCGCTCTTGCTGGGCAATCAGGTGGTTTTCGATTTGTCGCTGGCTGCGAACTAACGTTGGCAGGCGCGCGATGGCGACCATCATCTCAGTGAAATAACCGATAACCGGCACGCGGTAAATCTTTCTGATCAGCGCCGGCGTGCTTAAGCCTTCGACTGTGACTCCTGCGCGCTTGCCTTCGGCAGAAGAGTGCAGACTAGCGAGAATGTCGATCTTGTTGCGGTTGCCACTTCGTAGCAGCGCGAGGAAAGCTGCAAGCCCATGCTCGTCCGGTTCCCGCTTCAACAAGGCTTTGTAAGCGTTCCAGATAAATTCGCGATCGTGATACTGCAAAAGGGCATTAACGTGATAGTGATTGTCAGCGGCCGGCTGAAACTCGGGCTGCAAGCGCAGGCGCGGAAATTCGCCGCCTCTCGTTAAGTACTCAGGTTGTGAGTCAGGCGCTCCGAGGTCAGCGGCGAAGAAGCCATCGTCTTTGAGCAACTTGAACAACTGGGCAGAAGCGTTGATAAATGAAGTTTCGCCCCCCGCTTCACGCGCCCGCACCGCTTCTCGAATCTGTGACATCAACTCGTTGAAGCTGGTTTCCTGCTGGTGTAAGATCGCTTGGTTTGGTCGTGCATGGAAAATACCAAGCTGTTCAGCTTTGGGTTCAAGTACGATTGACCAATCCTGCTCTTCGAAAAACTCCTTCAACGCAAAGCGATCGAATGTTTCAAACTTTCCGGGAACCTTGGCGCGGTCCGGTATGTTCTCAGGGGGTACTTCGTGATATTCGCCGCACACCTCAGCAACGATTTGCAGTTCGCTGGAGGTGAATAGAATCGGGTACTCCGATCCTTCGCAATCAATCTTCAGGAGGCGGATTGGTTTGCGGAAACCATCTGATGCTTCAGAGAGAATTTGATCAAGGCTGACGGTTTCGACTGCCTCTCCTTCGGTGTTCCACAGTAACGAAACTCCACCAGTGTTGCTGTTGCCTGCGAGATCCTCGTTATACAGAACTTGCGAAGGCTGGTCTGACCGCCACACTGCTTGTTGCCGGCAACTAACTTTTCCGCCGAAGCGCTCCAGATTCTTAGACGCGATCGCGTGGTTGGCCGGATGGGCTTCGAACGCATAAACCTTTCCGGCACCGCGCTCCAGAGCCGCATAAGAGAAGCCGCCAATGTGCGCCCCGATATCGATCACAATGTCGTCGGGTTCGAACCGCTGCGGCAAGTTGTATTCATTTTCGTCTACTACGAGATGAAAGATCTCGGAGTCGGTAGTTGCGGGCCGGGCAAAGAACTTATGACCAGTAGTGGACACGAATTCACCCAGCCCCGGACTCGATCCAGGTTCACTGCTTGGTGATTCGGTGCCGGGTTGAGTGTCACCCGTTACCTGTGTTGCTTCAGTACCGTTCATTGATTTCAGTTGGCGCGGTTAACGAATTCTAACTCGCGACCCCGGTTTCCGTAAGTCACCGCGCTGCGGTGTCAATTCTGTAGGGGCGGCACTCCGTGGCCGCCCCACGTTTTTGAAAAGGGGGCGCCCGGAATAAGCCCCTACAGGTTTCCACCGAAAAGTCACCAGCTTTGAAATAAGCATCTCGCTGCGGCGTCCTATCTCGTCATGGTCTCTACCTCGCTGTGCCGCCGCATCATTACCTCGCTCGTGTTGTCAGTTGCGAGATTGAACCTGCGCACAGTCGCGAGGGCGTTAAGGTTCGCCACGCCATCCATCGGAACTTGGCTAACCACTTGAAAGAGCAGCACACCGTCCAGCCAGTCGTAGCTAACTCCTTCACGACTGTGGACGGCGACTGTGACGCTGTAGGAGTCTGGCGCTAGCCAGCATTCAAACGGAAACGAGATTTCGAGAATCTCTCCGCGGCGGGTCTTGCCAATCCTGATTTGCTGCAAATCTGTGTTCGTTCCGTAGAGATGAATGCCATGACGATTGCGCAGCAGGAAACCAAAGCTTGGTTCAGCTAATTCCGTATTGAGGCGAACCAGAATCCGGATCGTGACTGATTCTCCTGTTTCCACAAGCACAATCGAGCGCTCGGCATTGTCGAGCAGCTCAACGCGAACTACTTCCGCGCTTCCGTCGCCGTGCCGGTACGCGCATTCAAGCTTCGGCAAGTCTCGGAGAGTCAGTTCCAGCTCGGCTTCCGGATTTGCGGTATCAGTAAGCTCTTCGCGATCAAAAGCTGTCTCGCGCGCCATGATGATCTTTTGATAGTGGTTCATAACCGACGTCGGCTTGCCATCGGCAACTGCGTGACCCGCATGCATTAGAATCGCGCGCGAGCAAAGCGCTCGCACCGAAGCCAGATCGTGCGAAACAAAAAAGATTGTCACGCCGCTCTCCTGCATCTCTTTCAGACGACGCATGCAGCGATGCTGGAAAACGGCATCACCAACCGCGAGTGCTTCATCAATAATTAGGATCTGCGGTGCGGCACTGATCGCCACGGAAAAAGCGAGGCGTACATACATTCCGCTCGAGTAAGTCTTAACGGGCTGATAGATGAAGGGTCCGATCTCCGCAAAACGTTCGATCTCGGGCAACAAGGCTTCAGTCTCGCTACGCGAAAAGCCCATCAGCGAAGCGTTCATGAAGACGTTTTCAATACCCGTGAACTCGCTATTAAATCCGGAGCCAAGCTCCAGTAACGCGGCAATGCGGCCTTCATGCCAGACACTGCCGTGTGTGGGCTCGAGTGTCCCGGTCATGATTTGCAGCAGAGTAGATTTGCCGCTGCCATTTGGTCCTATGATCCCTGTTGTGGTGCCCGCTTCAATCTCAAAACTGACATCTTTGAGCGCCCAAAACTCCTGATGGCGTTTCCAGCGACCGCGCGTCAGCATTTCTCTGAGGCGATCATTCGGGCGTTCGTAGATACGATAACGCTTGGAAACGCCTTCGACGCGCAATGCGGTGGTCATGCGATGAACGATAACTGTTATCGACTAGGCCGTAAAGTCAGCGGATTTGGACACTCTCGCAGGTGCGAGCGGGCGTGACTTAGCACAATGGGAACGGCTCTCAGTGCAACTGAACGTGCGCTTGCGGATAAGCGGAGGTTCTGCGTAGAATAGCGATTCTTTTAACGGCCAGTGTTTAAGGGAAATATATTTCGATAATTCACCAGGCTCTGGACTGCTGCTCAGGCTCCCATGGGCATCTAATCCGCTCCAAGTCGCGTCTTTATTCCGGAGGATTTCGTGAAGCTAGTTCTTAGAATGTTGTGCGCCCTGATTGTGCTTACGCTCGTCTCGGGCGCCTTTTTTTCTGCCTCACCGCAGACTCCGAGCGCCACGCCTGAGCCTTTCCTCTCGCAACTTACTTCGGGGGCTGCCGGTTTCAATTCCTTTGCGAAAGATGTCACGGCTAATGGCCGTTTCGTAGTGGTCGAGTCGGACGCTGATATTGCCACTGAAAAGATTCCGACGCGGGACTCCGCGGGAAATCTTAATCCGAATCCCCGCAACAATGAGGATGCCAATCGCGAGATCTTCCTGATCGATTACGCGCAGCGTCGGATTTTTCAAATAACAAATACAAAGAGCGTCCCGAAACCAACGCCAACGCCGACGCCTACTCCAAGCCCCACACCGACACCAACACCGAATCCAAGTCCGACTCCGACACCAGCGCCGACGCCGACACCAGCGCCGACCCCTCCCGATCCTGCGAATATTCAAATTGAGGTCAGCAACAATCGTCCGATGATCACGCTGGTGCCCGGCATCAATGGTCATTACCGCATTGTGTTCAGCGCCAACGCGCCGCATCCCGGACTCTTTAACGGTGTCGATACTGGTGGCGTCTTAGCTGCGGACGGCAATCAAGAAATTTGGATTTACGAGTTACCGATTGTTACTGACGTCGATCTCACAACCGGCGCCGACCTGCCAGTGCAGGATTTAACGTTGGGAACTTTCACAAAGATTACTGACACGCCGGCGAGTCGCGTGCCGTCTCCGGGAGGTACTGGGATCTTTCCCTTTGTGGCGGACGATAATCGCGACGCGACGATCTCCGAGACTGGAGAGATCATCGCGTTTATCTCCACCCGAAATCTGGCTTCGAATAATGCCGACGGCAATCCCGAACTGTTTTTACATACAATCTCCACCCCGGGGGTTTTCGTGCAGGGCACCGCGACGGCTGATAGTTTTGTAGGGCCTGTGCTCTTCTCTGTGTTTCAGAATTCGCCGTCCATATCGGCCGACGGATCTGTCGTCGCTTTTATTTCCAATGGAAATCTCAGTGGCAACAATAACAATGACGACGGAAACGGACATGGCAATGCCGAGTTGTACATAGGCTCTTTCAGCGGTGGGATATTCACTGTTACCAAGCAGGCCACGCGCACCAAGGCTGATACCAGTGGCCCGGCTTTCGGCGCGACGGTGAATTTATTGAGTCCGGGCCGGCGCTTAAGTCGTGACGGGACCCTGGTGGCCTTTGAGTCCCTTGCTGACGATCCCAAAGCGAATGCCACAACCAATCAGAGCTTCCTTGCGGTCTTTGTGTACACGATCGCTCAGGACAGGTTTGACCTTGTAGGCAAACGAGCGATAGGTTTCCCGGGCGATGTGATCCATTTCCCGACATTCACCGATTACAACGGATCGCTCACACCGGCCACGCTGATTTACGCGTCGGCGCTCAACTTTAAAGTTGATGGCACGTTCCCGCCGGCAGCAGAAGACAGTACCGGCTTGAATCCGGCGCGCGTGGTGCAGGCTTTTTCTACTGCGCTGCCGATTACCCCGACCAATACATTCAGACGGCTAACGAAGAACGCGGTCTTTGCAGCGTTCAGTCCGCTGACAACGGCGACCAGCGAGCGCACTGCGTTCAGTGCGGGCGGTGCAGAACTGGGTGGCGGCAATCCCGATGGTTCCACCGAGGTCTTCTACCTGTTGAGTCCCCCGGTGACTACAGAGTCAGCAGCCGCGCTGTCGTTCTTCACTGGCGCCAGCAACGTGCCTTTGCCTGAGGCCAGTCCCAGTCCGTCACCATCGCCAACGCCCACGCCAAGTCCGGGAACTGCTACAGGATTAGCACCTGGAGAGCTGGGTATCGTTCGCACGACTGTGGAATTTGTCGCCGCGGATGCTACGGCTACTGGTGGATCCGAAACGAAACGGAGTCCGGCGCTGCCGGTGGAACTCAACGGAGTTTCCGTTTCAGTAAACGGAGCCGCGGCGGGTTTGTATTTCGTTGGCCAGGCTTCGAAACAAATAAACTTTGTAGTTCCGATTGGAATGACGGCGGGCGTCAAAACGGTAGTAGTCCACAGCAGAATGGGCGGCGGTATTCAGTTCCGCGGTTCGCTGCTGATCGTCCCCGCCCAACCGGACATCTTTACGACGACGAATGATGCTGGAGGGCGCGCTGCGGTTTTGAACGTAACCAATCCCATGGCGCGAACTCCGGAGCCTTTTAGCGTCACGTCTACAGACGGCAGTGGAAATACCGTCGCCACTGTCCTCGAGATAAGTCTCACCGGCGCCAGGACTGTGGCCGCTGCCGAAGTGAAGGTGTCGATAGTGACAGCCACGGCAACGACAGACATCACTGGCGACTCGATCGTGCTTGTCAGTCCGAATCGAGAGATGCCTGGTTTTGACATCATTCAGTTTAGACTTCCGGCTTCGCTCGCAGGCGCTGGAGATGTTCCGATAATCGTGACAGTCACAAGAGGCGGCGCCACGTTCGTAAGTAGACCAGCAGCCACAGCACCACACATTACGATCAACTGACGCAATTAATTCAGGCAGTGTCTTAACAGGCTCGCACAATTCATTGTGCGGGCCTTTTCCTTGCTGGTTTGAACTTTTGGAAAACTAGTTCAGGATTTACTATCAAGAGCAAATGATATCTGCGCAAACAGCACGAAGGGCCGTCTGGCGTCCGCTCTGGGAGTTGCCAAGCCGTTCTGAGTTAATCCTCTCGCTCGCTCGCCGCGAACTGCTGGCCCGCTATAAGGGTTCCGCCCTTGGAGTTGTCTGGGCGCTGCTGACGCCGGTGGTTACGATTGCGATCTTCACATTTATTTTCGCGGGAATTTTTGGCGCCCGCTTTGGCGCCAGTGCTTCACCGTGGGATTACGCGATTCATCTCTTCTGTGGCTTACTCCCGTGGACGATGTTCCAGGAAGCGGTGCTACAGTCGTCAACGACGATTGTCTCGCATGCGAATCTGGTCAAGCGCGTTGTCTTTCCCCTCGAAACGCTGCCCATCGCCCAGACTTTGTCGGCCTTGGGTAATCAACTCTTCGGCACGGTCGCCTTGCTCATCGCGATTCTTTTAATTCGCCAACAATTTCCCATATCGATAATTTGGCTGCCCGTGCTTCTGATTCCGCAATTCCTCTTCACACTTGGTGTTGCCTGGCTGATTGCGTCGCTCGGTGTTTTCCTGCGCGACATCGCGCAGGGAATCAATCTCTTCATGATGGCCTGGATGTTCCTGACTCCGATCATCTATCCCGAATCAATCGTGCCCCCGCGTTACCGGCTCTTTGTGAACCTCAATCCTTTCACTCCCCTGATTCGCAGCTACCGGCGCGTCTTGATTGAAGGCACGGCGCCGGATTGGTCCGGGCTCGCCTATTTCACGGCTTTCGCGCTCGTCAGCTTTCTCTTCGGTTACTGGTGGTTCGCACGTACCCGCAAAAATTTCGCCGACGTGATCTAACTCTCGCTTTCCCAAAAGGTCGCGGCATAGCCTAACGAATCTTCTTGCGGCGCGCCGGCACAGTCCAGAGATAAACTGTTCGATACAACTTGCCCCAGGGAACGCGCACCGTCTGTTCCGGCTTCCAGTCGCCCATGCGAAAGTCATGAGAGATGATCCGCGAGCCGGGCCGCAGTTCGCGCAATAGTTTGGGGCGCAATAAGACGTTCAACTTCTCCGACAAATAAAGCGTCACCACAGTCGCTTCGCTAACATCGATACGAAACATGTCTTCATTGCGAAACCTCACCAGCTGTTCGACGCCCGCACTCCGCGCATTCGCCTTAGCTTCCGTTATCAACTTGGGATCGATTTCGATGCCCACCGCGCGAATGCCAAACTGTTTCGCCGCTGCGATCGGAATGCGTCCATCCCCACTCCCGAGATCGTAGAGCACATCACCTTGCTTGATGTTAGCCAGGCGCAGCATCTCAGCTACTGTCTCGGGTGGCGTTGGGTAATAGATGACGTCGGGCTTTCGTTGGCGCGTTTTCTTGCGCGAGGTTTGTGGCTTGCGCACAATCCCGGTGGCTGTCGCGACCACATCGTTTAAACGACTCGCTCTGACTTCCTTGCCCCAAAGCTTAGTTCGGGCATACGACGGACTGGCACCAATCATTAATCCAACCATGAACACAGTAAGCATATGCGGAAGATTTCCTAATTTGTTGTAGGGGCGATGCTCCGTAGCCGCCCCTACGTTCTTAAGAAATGGAGCGCCCACGGAGACGCCCCTACACGCTTCTGGGAGCCGCAGATCTTTCCTTGTGTGCGAGCACAACTACGATTCCCATCAGCCACCAAAACACGAGCGCAACTTCGGCGTCTCCGAAATTATAGTTAACAATGGAACTCGCAAAGAAGCCGGCAATCGCCCCGCTCACGCCCAACAGCAAACCATAACTGTTGGTGTCGCCCGTGTCGCGAACCTGTTGCTCTGCACCTACGGTCGTCAACCAGAAGACAAGCATCAGCCAAAGCCAACAAAGCAACGCCGGGAGGCCGCGATCGAAAGCGAGCTGAAGTGGCGTGGAATGCAGACCGATAAGTTGGTCACCGGGAAAGCCCCACTCGTTCCAGTGCTTGTGTACGGCATCCATCCCGTGACCAAACACCGGATGCAAAAGAATTCGCGCCGCACCTACGCGGGCAACGGCAAGTCGCAAAGATGAACTTGAATCGCGCAAGGCGAGCGCGTCTTGTGCGCGCGTTTGCCAAACAACGAAAGCGCCGAACGCCAGCACGAGGCCAAGCCCCGACGTTACCAACAGTCTCGTTTTTCCCCTCGCTGCGCGCAGAAGAATTACTCCCGCACCAATCGCGAATGCCACGAGTACTGTGCGCATTGCAGTGAGAGCGATCCCCAGTGCCAGGATTGCACTTGCGGCGATTGCCAACTTGAATCGCAAGCGCGCGCCGTGGTTTCGCAGCTGCGCCAGTGCCAATCCCAGCGCCAACTGCGCGAGGAATTGCAGGATCTCAGAAAATGTTTCGTAGTGACGAGTCCAACCTGAAGCGCGAAAGCGATGAGTCCTTTCATCACCGGTAATCCCCGCTGGCGACTCTTGCCGTTTCAACGCTTCCGTCAACAGGACGCCGGTACGTTCGACGTGTTCGCCGCGTGAGATAACGCTGACGGCGAGCGCCGTGTCCGTGGGTGCTGCTTTCAATTCGGCGTCAATATCAGCAATTGAGTAGACGCGCCTACCAGCAACTCTCCAGATTGCGTCGCCGGCTTCCACGTGTGCCTGCCGCAAAGGACTGTCGGTCCGGATCGTTTTCACGATCACGCCGCGACCGCGTGCCAGATCAAACACGCTATACAATGTGCCTGCGATGCCCGAAATAACCATGAGGCAGACGAGCAGGACTGCCGTGCGCCGGAACACGATTGCCTGCGTGATGTAAAACAGGAAAAGAACGCAAACGGATTGCAATTTCGCAATGCTGATCCGCGGTTCCTCAGACAACAGGGAAGAGGCGATCGTGAGGACTGTAAATAGCCAGATCGGCAAATCCAGTTTGGTATGACGCAGGCCAAGGGACCCGGTAGCGAGGGTTCTGATCAGCCAGCCAACCCCAGTGATGCCCAACGCAATCTCAGCCCCGGCGATGGAATGGGGCGCGAAGGCGACGTAGAAAACGAATCCCAGGACCGCTATGCCCTGGCCCATGGCAGCCCCGCGTGAGTCGTGTGTGACCGAGTCCGGGAGACGAGCAGATTGGGTGGAGGGGATCAAGTTTACAATTTCGTTGCCGTAAGTCGCTGTGAATTCAGCAAATGAGCCGCAAATCGTTGAAAATCAATGTCGTTGACACGTCCTGAGGCGTCTGTTAGTTTATTCGAGGCCTTTCTCTCCCGAGAACGGTCTCCAGTTAACGATTACGCGGTCCGGCCCGACCCTCCACACTCCGCCGCTGGATTGACGCCACAAAACCTATTAGGTGATACATAATACTCCCGATGGCTTTCGAAAAAGCGAAG
Organism: Pyrinomonadaceae bacterium; assembly: GCA_049283975.1. Lineage (GTDB taxonomy): Bacteria > Acidobacteriota > Blastocatellia > Pyrinomonadales > Pyrinomonadaceae > PSRF01. The sequence continues at coordinate 11,344 of JBAPXA010000556.1, forward strand.
GTTTTAAAAGCCGCTGAGAAATTCCTTTCACAGGGAAAGATCAACGCCGCAATCAAAGAGTATCGCCAGATCATTGAGAATGATCCAGACGATCTGACGACTCTCAACATGCTGGGCGATCTCTGTGTGCGCGCAGGTCTCAACGACGAAGCTATCTCGTGTTTTTCCCGGATTGCCGAACACTACCGCGAAAAGGAATTCAATCTCAAAGCGATCGCGATGTACAAGAAGATCGAGCGGCTGACGCCACGCGATCCTTCGATCGCTTTCAAACTGGGTTCTCTCTACGCGCTGCAAGGACTAGTTGCGGACGCTAAGGCACAATTTCTCACCGTCGCCGATTCGTACACTCGTGCGGGCAAAACAAAACAAACTCTGGAAGTGCTGCACAAGGTTGCTGACCTTGATCCTCACAACACCGAGATTCGACTTAAGCTGGCAACCGGCTATCTCAAAGAAGGTTTAAAAGAAGAGGCAGCCAACGCTTTTTCTGAAGCGGGTGCGCGACTGTTCGATACCGGCGAGTTTGAAAAAGCGCTGAGCTCTTATCAAAAGACTCTGGAGCTCTATCCGAATAATGAAAAGGCGCTCAAGGGTGTCGTTTCAGCACATGTGGCTTTAGGCGCGGCAGATGAAGCGGCAGAACTATTGGAACGACTCGTTGCCGATCGTCCCGGCGACCCTGAGCTGGTGCTGATGCTCGCACGTGCCTACCTGGACGCTGAGAATCCCCAGGGCGCAGAGCGGGCCACGCAGACTCTCTTCAAACAAGATCCCGCGAACTACACGCGCCTGCTGGAAGTCGCAAAGCTTTATTTGAAGAAAGGCGAGGTTGACGATGCGACGCGAGTGCTCGGCGGAATTATTGAGCAACTCCTGGCAGGGCGCGAAGAAAACGACCTCCTGGCGCTGCTCAACGAGGGACTGGCTCTCAATCCCGAACACATCGAAGCGCTGCGTCTCCTGATACGCGTCTATTGGTGGCAGCGAGACATGGATAACCTACGCCTGGCTCTGGAACGCCTGGCCGAAGCTGCGGAAGCCGCAGGGTTGGTTGAAGATGAGCGCTATGCCCTGACGCAACTAATCAGGCTGACACCCGATGATCGTTACTCCGAACGTCTGATTGCCTTGGGTGGTTCGCCGGAAGAGCCCGGCGAGATAGGCGGTTTGGGAGCTGAGGCAGAGCTTCCCGACACACCAGGCTTTGATGGCTTCGCAATCAGTGGCCCGGAATCAGATCTTGCAGACGAACAGGTGACCCCGGTTGAGTTTGAATGGAATTCTGTTGCGGAACAGGCGCCCGCGGATCCCAGCGCTTCGTTCGCCGACCTTAATGAAGATAACGAAGCGACCGAGGTCTTTGCACACTCTCTGAATGACGCGATCGTTGCGCCGGTTGACGATGCGGGCAAAAGAGAAGGGGCACTGCGGCAGGAGTTGGAGAGCGTCGATTTTTACATCACGCAGGGCTACGTTGATATCGCAAACGACACGCTCGATTTGATGGAGCGTCAATTCGGAAACAATCCCGAGATCGCAGCGCGCCGGCAGAAGTTAGAATTGAAGTTGGCGGGTGAGGGACAACCTGCTGCGAATCCTTTTGAGTTTTCTGGTAGCGAGCATTTGGTGAATTCTGAGTCGCTGGCTCCGGATGGGGAGTTTGCCTTTGCCGGAACTTCTGACAACGGCGCGGGCAATCACGTGTTTGCTCCCGTGGCCGCAGAAACAAAAGGAATCGACGCTGGCCTCGCTGAGATCTTTGAAGAGTTTCGCCAGGCGGCTGAGGACGAGCCCGAAGCCCGGGAAGACTTTGAAACCCACTACAACATGGGTACAGCATACAAAGAAATGGACTTGCTGGATGAAGCAATCATGGAGTTTCAAACGGCAGCCGGTCTCACAGTGCCCAGCGACGGCACCTCGCGTTATCTGCAGTGCTGTAACATGCTGGGTCATTGCTTCATGCGAAAGGATCTGCCGCGCGCGGCTGTGCTCTGGTTCAAGAAGGGACTGGATGCACCCGGGCAAGGTGAAGAAGAATACAAAGCATTGCGTTACGAGTTAGGTTCAGCTTTCGAGCAGATGGGCGACCTGAGTCGCGCCCGCGACCTCTTTACAGAAGTTTACGGGATGGACGTTGCCTATCGCGGCGTCGGAGAAAAGCTCCAGGAATTAGAACAGAAGCGCGCGTCAAAGAAGCGGAAGAAGTAGGCCGTCAGGTAGAAAGTAGGCTGTAGGCAGTAGGTAGTAGGCAGTGGATGGTAGCCCAGGCCCTGCCTTCCCCTTGCAGCATTTTTACCCAGCCCAGCCGTCAGTGGTGATGTGCTGATTATTTCTTGGCGCAGTTGGGCTCGACAGTTGTCCGTGGTAAGTTATGTCCAGATCACTGACTTTTCAGCCCCCACAACTACTGACTACTGACTACTGACTTCTTGTTATGTCCGCCAAACTGAGCGTTATTTTTTACATCATCCTTTGCCTGGAAATCGGCATTGTGCTGACGCTGCTGCCGTGGATTCCGCAGGGCTTCCTGGGCTTAAGTGATTGGGGCAATAATTATTTTCTTCTCTATGCTGCCCGCAAAACCGGATTCTATGGTTTGCAGGGCGTGGTGGCGTCGGGCTGGGTCCGAGGCGCCGTGACCGGCCTCGGATTGCTGAATCTCGGTATGGCGTTTTGGGAGATTTTCAACTTCAAACATACGCTTCACGCCTTGCAGGAAAATGCGGGCGCAGTACACCGCAAGCAAAATGCAGCGACACGTGCAGCCAGTCACTTATCTGATCACGAGCGGAGCCACCAACCTTCAAACGATACCGTCGAGTAAGGAGTTTGAAGACGTTCTGAAAGTTGTTGCCGCCGCCGTCGCCGCCAAAGTTTCCCTCATACAACTTCGCGAAAAACGCCTGAGCGGCCGAGTTCTTTTCGAGCTGACCGTTCAGGCTGCACAAATTACGCTCAAGAGCGAGACGCGCTTGCTCGTTAATGATCGTGCCGACATCGCTCGGGCTGCGGGAGCCGCAGGAGTGCACCTCACGACGCGCTCGTTAAGTGCTGACGTTATCCGGCGTGCTTTTGGCGCAGACTTCTTGATTGGCGTGTCGACTCACTCGCTCGCAGAGGCACGGGCCGCGCGGGACCGTGATGCTGACTTCGCTGTGTTTGGCCCGGTATATAAAACGGAATCAAAGGAAACTTACGGTGCCCCTCAGGGAGTGGCGCAGTTGGCCGCAGTCGCACGCGAACTGACGCCTTTCCCCATCATCGCCCTCGGTGGCATCGATTTGAATAACGCGAAGGTCTGTTGTGAAGCGGGTGTGAGTGGCATTGCAGGTATCGGTATCTACCGCGATTGGGAAGCTTTGCCCGAGATTGTAAAAACGATTCGCGATCTCTTTACAGAAAATGCCAGATAAGACTTCTGATTCACCGCCAATCGCCTTATCGATCGCCGGTCTTGATCCTTCGGGCGGCGCAGGTGTGCTGGCGGACGTCCGGACTTTTGCGGCCTTCGCTTGTTTCCCCACCGCAGCAATCACCTCTTTGACCTTTCAAAACACCACCGGAGTCAGTGGCGCTTTGCATCAATCAGGGGAAACTGTTCGCGCTCAGGTGCTTCCCATTGTGAGTGACTTTTCGGTAGCGGGCGCAAAAACGGGAATGTTGCCGACGCGTGAAGTGATCCGAGCAGTGGCACGCCTTTTCAAAGAGACTGATTTACCGGCGCCAGTAGTCGATCCGGTAATGCGCGCCACTTCCGGCGACGATCTTATCGCTGACGATGCCGTCGAATGCCTGATCTCCGATCTGTTCCCCACTGCAGTCCTGGTAACGCCTAACATACCCGAAGCTGAGCGGCTCACCGGACTCACCATCATTGATGAACAGACTATGCGCGCGGCGGCGCAACGGATTCGCGAGCTGGGCGCGCGTTCGGTATTGGTGAAAGGCGGTCACCTCCTAACTCAACGGCAGGCAGCGGCGAGCGGCGTGCGGTCAGAACGCAGGGAAGCGATTGATGTTTTTGATGAGGACGGTGAAGTGACTGTGCTGCGCGGAGAATTAGTCAGCGGTGGTGAGGTGCATGGATCCGGCTGCACTTTGTCCGCGGCAATTGCGGCCTGCCTCGCGCGCGGAATGAGTTTGGCAGAAGCTGTAGAAACAGCGAAACGGTTCGTTACTACGGCGATCAAGAACGCCCCGGCCATTGGCCACGGTGCCCGCCCGCTGTTTTTGTAACTCACCCCGTAATGACTCGCAGTCAGGAACGCGGGCTAATCTGGTCCAAAGTCCAACGTCCAATGTCCGCTGCCGATAGGTTTTGCATTTCATCACACCAAGCTTGAGCACCACAAAGACCTTGAACATTGGACATTGGACGACCTCATCCAGCGACTACCTAAGTATCAGGCTTCGATAGTTACCTTCTCCATCTTCACATCTGCACTGGGCCGATCGTTTCGATCGGTCGCCGATGTCGCGATCGAATCCACAACTTCCTGACCTGCCGTAACCCGGCCAAAGATCGTGTAGTTGGGTGGCAGCGGATAATCAGAATGCATGATGAAGAATTGCGAACCGTTTGTATTAGGACCCGCATTTGCCATCGCCACTGTTCCGGCTTTGTAACCACGCTGATAGACGGCCGCTGAAGAGTTGATCTCGTCCTTGAAGCGACCGCCTGCCGCAGATTCTCCACCGCGACCTGTTCCCGTTGGGTCGCCACCCTGAATCATGAATCCCTTGATGACGCGGTGAAAAATAACCCCGTCGTAATAGCCTCGTTCGGCGAGCTTAATAAAATTGTCAGTCGTATTCGGCGCATCCTGCTCCAGGAGTTCGAAACGAATAGTGCCCTTGTTTGTCTGAATTACTGCGGTGCGATTTCCCATCTTTTTGCTGTCTCCTTCTGATGTGCGCTGTTGCGCCTGCAAGGTCTCTAGGATTGAATCAGGGGTTCTGCCGTTAATCGGTCACCAAGAATAAACCTTTCGATAGCGTTCGCAACGCCATCGGCGTCGTTCGTCATAGTTGCATGCAACCCCGCGAGCTCGTGCAAAGACGATTCAGCGTTACCCATCACCACGCCAGTCCCGGCAAACTCCAACATCTCGAGATCGTTCAGGTTGTCTCCCACCGCCATCACTTCTGCACTCGTGAGTCCTAATTCCGCGGCGACCGCAGCGACACCCACTCCCTTCGAAGCTTCCGGATGAACTATGTCGAGCAGGGCGAAATCTTTGCTGGCGTAAGAGGTGCAAAAAATCTTCACTTTCTCCTTTAGCTCGCTGCGCAGCTCTGCTTCCAACTCTTTCATTTTCTGGCAGGGGCCGGAAAAGGCGAGATGGACGGGCTCATGGTCCAAGTACTCTTCGACGGCTTCGACTTTGCGGACCGATGCGCCAGACTCTTCGCCATGGATGCGCTGTGCCCAGGCTACATATTGCAGCAGCGGCAGGTTATCACCGCTCAAATGGTCGTAGATCATCACGCCTAAGCCTTCGTGATCGTCGCTCACAAGAGGATCAGCCTTCGCGGCTCGTCCGATCTTGATTGCTGCGTGAGCGGCTGCAAGCGGCAAAGGAAGAACAGCGACCGTTTCCAGAGTCTCGGCATGTTTAGTAAGCGCGCCATTGTGTGCGATCACGGGCACATCAAGTCCCAGCTCGAGAGCTATCGGACGCGCATCGCGGAAGCGGCGGCCCGTTACAATTGCCACCCGCACTCCCTGATTGCGCGCAGCTTCAAGCGCGCCGCGATTGCGCTCAGAAACGAGGCCGCGCGAATTAAGCAGGGTACCGTCGAGATCAAGTGCAAGCAGACGAATGGGCATGATGAGTGTGAAGTGACAAGATAGAGTGTTGTTAGTCCAAAGTCCAAAGTCCAACGTCCAAGGTCCTCTACTAAGCGGGCCTTCCATTTCTCCAATGGAGCGTTGACTGCCTCTAGCTTCGATGGCAGACGTTGGACATTGGACATTGGACTTTGGACTTCAGATGAGCTGCCGTATCCATCCGACGTCTGACGCCGTAATATTCATCCTGCACTGCTCGCTCAAATCACTTTTGTTCCCGGAGACCCTTTAAACCATGAACATTACTCACCTTGAATGTGCCGCCTGCGGCCTGCGCCACGAGGCACAACGGTTGCTCAACCTCTGTCGCGAGTGCGGTAAGCCACTGCTGGTTCGCTACGACCTGGAACGAGCGGGACGCTCATTGAAAAAAGATTCGCTGGCGGGACGCCGGCCGGACCTCTGGCGTTATCGCGAGGTCTTGCCGGTAGCGGACGATGCCAACATCGTCTCACTCGGCGAGGGTTGGACACCCCTGCTCAAGACTGAACGGCTCGGTGAAAGGTTGGGTCTGCAAAATCTCTTTATCAAGGACGAGTCGCAGAATCCGACCCAGAGTTTCAAAGCGCGCGGGATGGCTGCGGCGGTTTCAATGGCGAAAGAACTCGGCGCCAAAAAACTCGCCGTGCCTTCGGCGGGTAATGCCGCCGGAGCACTCGCGGCTTATGCGGCCCGTGCAGGTCTGGACTGTTTCATCTTTATGCCTCGCGATACGCCGCGCGCAAACGTCGTCGAATGTGAACAGACCGGCGCGGATGTAACGTTACTTGAGGGGTTGATAACCGACTGTGGGGCCGAAGTTGCGCGTCGCAAAGATGCCGAGGGGTGGTTCGATGTTTCCACGCTAAAGGAACCTTATCGCGTCGAAGGAAAGAAGACGCTTGGTTATGAACTGGCTGAGCAATCCGACTGGAGTTTACCCGACGTCATCATCTATCCGACTGGGGGCGGCACGGGGTTGATCGGCATGTGGAAAGCCTTTGACGAAATGGAGCAACTGGGATGGATCGGTTCGCAAAGACCGCGGATGGTGTCGGTGCAAGCCGCGGGTTGCGCACCTATTGTCCAGGCGCTCGCGGAAGGAAAGCGCTTTGCAGATGAGTTTCCTAATGCAGCGACGGTGGCTTCGGGTCTGCGCGTACCACGCGCCATTGGCGACTTCATGATCCTCGACGCAATACGCGACTCCGGTGGCACAGCCATCGCCGTTACCGATGAAGAGTTGCTTGCGGCTGTGGCCGAGATTGGCGCCCTCGAAGGAGTATTCTGCGCGCCCGAAGGCGCGGCCTGTTTGCCGGCGCTAAGGAAATTGATTGCTGATAAAGCGGTGACACCCGCCGAACGTGTCGTGCTCTTTAATACCGGCGCGGGAGTGAAGTACCTGGAAAGTTTTTCTTAACGTTTAAGAGAGACTACTACTGCAACGCTTCCGTCTGCGCTTGGATTTAGATGTTGGTTTGGAAAGGAAGAAGGAAGCGATGAAGTATTTGTTCTTATTTGTCCTCGCAGCGATCCTGCTCAACTCAGCCCTGGTGCTGGGTCAGGAAAAAGATAAGCGGGTCGCCTCAACCAGGATCGAGTTGCTGCGCGCCAGTGGTCTGGAAGCACTCTACAATCTTGACTACGCCAAAGCGCAGAGCGACTTCAGTGAAATCGCAAAACTTGATCCGAGCAATCCCACCGGACCGCAATTGCTCGCCGCACGCCTCTGGATCAAGACACTCTACGAATCGCGGCGGCTGCAATCGTCTCTTTACAGTTCCGAATCGTTCTACACCAAAGGCGACGATAAAGTTGATCCCAAGATAGTTTCCGAGTTTCGAGCGCTGACGCGCGAAGCCAAACGTTTGGCAGACGCACGGATAAAGGCCAATCCACGCGACGTCGAAGCGATTGACGCGCTGGCGGCAGTTGCCGGTTTGAAAGCATCGTTTGAAGAAGCAGTTGAGCGCCGGCACTTCGCGGCACTGCGAGACGGTTCGGAGGCAGTTGATCGTCACCGCGAGGTGTTGCGACTTGATCCGAACTACATTGATGCGCAACTGACGATCGGGCTTTATGAGTATGTGCTGGGGTCGTTACCGTTGCCGGCGAAACTGCTCGCCGGATTGACAGGCGCGCGCGGATCGAAGCGGCGCGGTCTCGCAGCTCTCGAGAAGGTGGCTCGCGAAGGTCGCTGGTCGCGCGACGATGCTAAATCGGTTCTGATTCTGCTCTATACGCGGGAGAAGCGCTTTCCTGAGGTATTGACTCTTGCGCGTGAGCTAAGTGCGAAGTATCCACGCAACTACCTGTTTCGTTTGGAAGCCGCTGATGCGCTCGTTGCGCAAGCCGCTTTGGAACGGCGGCAGAACAATATCGCTGCCGCAGAGAAGGCTGAGCAGGAAGCTTTCAGTAGTTTTGATGAGTTGCTCCGCGACCGTTCGCTGCGCGAGACGGTTTCAAGGGCGTTGGACCTGGTGCATTTCAAGTATGGAGAAGTTTTGTTGACGGCTGGGCAGGGTGAACGAGCAGCGCGCGAATTTTTGGCGGCCACGAGGGTAGAGCGAGCCGAACCCGCCCTAGTTACGATGGCTCACTTGTACGCCGCCCGCGCTTTTGATCTGACGGGCAAGCGTGAAGATGCGCTCGCCCATTACCGCCAGGTGCTGGCGCGACCCGACATTTTCGATTCTCACGACGTCGCGAAGAAAGGCTTGCGACAACCCTTCAAAGCAAATTCTCAAGAAAGCGATGAAGATTAGACGCTAGGGCAGAAGAGAAGAGCTGCGCCGAACCCTCAGTCCGAAAGGTGGGCTTGCCCCCGCCCAAGGTTGAACAGCATTCAACCAGCGGGGGTAAACCGCCCTTCCTGACTGCGCATAAATGTCGTAGTGCTCTTGCCGTCTGCGCCTGACTCTCTTGTCAGGTTGGTCCTCACAAGCAGCTAATTGCTTTTTCACCATTTCCCCGATACAAAGAGAGGCATGCAGGAAACTGTTGGTGCCTCAATGGCTGTTGAAACCTTCGAGCTCGTTCGCCAGTTTGGCGACTTCACCGCAGTCGATCACATCAACCTCAAAGTGCGCCGCGGCAGCTTCTTTGGTTTCCTCGGACCAAACGGCGCAGGTAAATCGACGACCATCAAGATGCTTACGGGCTTGTTGGCACCGACCAGCGGCAAAATGCTCGTGCTGGGCCGCGATCTGGAAGTCGAACCGCTGGAGGTGAAGCGCCGCATCGGAGTTGTTCCCGAAGATCTCAATCTGTTCGAACGCCTGACGGGCGCCGAGATGCTTGCCTTTACAGGCCGCATGTATGGGTTGCAACGAGCAGCGATTGCGGAGCGAGCTCCGGAGTTGCTCGAGCTGATGGAGCTGACTGAAGAACCAAAGAAACTGATTGTCGAATACTCTCACGGGATGAAAAAGAAGCTCTCGCTCGCGTGTGCCTTAATTCATCGACCAGAGATTCTTTTTCTCGACGAACCATTCGAAGGAGTTGATGCGATTGCCTCGCGTACCTTGAAGGACTTGCTTTCACGACTAACCGCTCGCGGGTTGACCGTGTTTCTCACTTCTCACGTCCTCGAGATCGTAGAACGTCTTTGCAGCGATATTGCGATCATTTCGGCGGGCAAGTTACTAGCTTCCGGTTCGCTTGCCGAACTAAAACGCGGAATTGAAGTGGAAGGAGATGGTCAGCGCCAGGGGCCGGTGTCACTCGAAGAATACTTCATTCACATCGTCGGGGGTTCCCGCGTGTCCAGTGAAGAAGAAGTACTGCAATGGCTGGGATGAACCCCCTTTACCCAAAATGGAGGTAAGCCAATGGCAACGACTGCTGATGAGCAATGGAAAGAGATTAACGCAAGCGTACGTCACTGGGAGACCTTGGTGTTCGAAACTGCGAAAGCATATTTCAACATCGTCGCGTTGGCACTAGGTGGCGCCGGCGCTGCAATCGCGTGGACCGCGATACCCAGTAACGTGCAGAAAATAGCGGTGATGATTTTCCTGTCCGCTACAATCGTTCTTTCGGCCCTTGCGGTGCTGGCTCTCAAGAGTCAGAAGGCATACCTGCGCGGTTTCTATTCCGTGCGCAAGAAGCTGGAGGCATCCGAGCAGACAAAAGGCAATGTGCATCTAGAGCTTTACGAGAAGCAGGGCGGATCCGGCTACACGATGGTGTCGTTGTGGGGCGGGTTTTTCGTGGCGATTGCAGTTGCTGTGCTGCTTTTGCTGTTGCTCCCGAACACAGCGAGGATTCCTCTACTGCAAGGCGCTAATCTTACCGGCGCGGATCTGTCCACCACTCGCCTGACGCAAGCTGATTTGCAAGGCGCATGTAGCAATGGCGGCACGAAGCTACCAGCAAACGTTAGTGTCGATCGTTGTCGTTGAGCGCAAACCTAATCTCATTGAAACAACCAACCACTGTTGACCGTTTCAGCGGTGGGCAGTCATTCCTGTATCGACGAGAGGACAAGCGATGAAACGAATATTCGGTTTGGTGTTCCTGGTTCTGGCTCTCTGTTCTGTGAGCGCTTTCGCGCAGGTTACGGCTATCAAAGCTGGAAAATTAGTCGTGCCGGAGACGGGGACGACTCTAAACAATCAAATCATTCTGGTTGAGGCTGGCCGGATTAAGGCCGTTGGCGGCGACGTGCAGATTCCCGCAGGAGCAAAAGTCATCGATCTTTCAAAGTCCACAGTGCTGCCAGGCCTTTTTGCCTGCCACGAGCACATGGCGTTTCTGATCCGGCGGCAGGGACCGGAGCGCGGCTCGCTCTTCTTTTACGACCTCACGCACACCAACGCCGAGCGAGCGATTCACGCCGTGGTTAATGCCCGCGACATGCTGGCATCCGGCTTTACCACGATTCGTGATGTTGGAAACGATGCTAACTACGTCGCGACCGACCTCCGGCGCGCTATCGATCAGGGGCTGATACCTGGGCCGACAATCATTAACTCCGGGCGCATCATCGCGCCTTTTGGCGGGCAGTATTTCCTTAATCCCGAACGTCGTGAGCTGGGCGCGCCCGAGTATTTCTTTGCGGATACCCGCGATGAAATGCGCAAAGCGATTCGTGAGAACATCCACTTCGGCGCCCGCGTCATAAAAATCGTGGTCGACGATCAACGCTACATATATTCAGCGGACGATATTCGCTTCATGGTGGCAGAAGCGGCAGCCGCCGGGCTCAAGCTTGCGGCCCACTGTGTAACCGAAGCCGGAGCACGCAATGCGGCTGAAGGGGGTGTGGCTTCGATCGAGCACGGCTTCGAAATGTCAGATGAAGTCTTGGCCATCGCCAAGAAAAACAATGTAGTACTGGTAGGCACAGACTTCACCGAGAAAGCCTGGCTGGCTTACGAGATGCCCGCGGAACTTGCGAAGCGTTTCCACGACCGCAGCGTTGATCGATTGAAACGCGCCTACAAGATCGGAGTAACTCTTGCCTTTGGCAGTGACTTGATCTTTTGGGCTTCCGATGAGACGCGCGGCACCTGGACGATCTCGCAGATTGATTCGTTTGTTGAAGCTGGAATTCCGCCACGCGCGATCCTACTGGCGTTGACGACAAACGCGGCGCAATTGTTGGGTGTGGAGAAGCAGCGTGGGGCAATCAAGCCCGGTCTCTTTGCCGACATCATCGCCACACCTGAGAATCCGCTCGACAACATCAACACAGTGAAGCAAGTAAGTTTTGTGATGAAGAACGGAAAAGTGTTCAAGCCGTAACAGCGGAACCCTACAGTTCCCGCGCGCAAGTTAGCGCTCACGCGCCATATCGATTGAGAAGATAAGCCACAGATGAACACAGATAGACACGCATTCATAAGAGACAGTTAGCTTTCTGAATCCGTGAAAATCCGTGTGAATCTGTGGCGAATTCAAATCCTGGGTGAACAAAGTCCATCCTATGTCTGTACTCGAAACTGAACGCCTAACGCTGCGCGAGATCACTACCGACGACGCGGAATTCCTGCTGCAACTCTTAAATGAGCCTTCGTTCATCGAAAACATTGGCGATAGGAACGTGCGCACGATTGCAGACGCAGCTGGTTATGCTCTCAATGGACCGATCGCTAGTTATAAGCAACACGGCTTCGGCTTGTACCTGGTTGTCTTGAGGGAAACTGCCGCAGCAATTGGAATCTGTGGCCTGGTGAAAAGAGAGTCGTTGGCTGATGCGGACATTGGTTACGCTTTCCTGCCGGCTTACTGGCGCCAGGGTTATGCATTAGAGGCGACGTCTGCGGTTAAGAGTCTGGCGTTCGCCGGGCTGAACCAAAAGAGACTGCTGGCGATCGTGAATCCGGAAAACACAAGTTCGATTAAGCTGCTGGAGAAACTTGGCCTGCGCTTCGACCGCATGGTGCGCATGGCTGACGATGCTCCGGAGATCTGTTTGTACAGTTCTGAATAGGTTTGCTTCTCTGTGCCTCAGCGCCTTTGCGCCTCCGCGTTGTCTCCATTTTCCGCAAAGCCACAGAGACACGGAGGCGCGGAGCTAGGGACAAATGAGGTGAGTCGAGGTCGACCTGACACCGCCCCTAAGGCGAGGGGAGTTACATGGCTGAACTCAAAACTAAGAAAACCAAAGCGAGCGTTGCCGTCTTCCTCAAAAAGGTCAGCGACGAGCAGCGCCGCAAGGATTGTCAAACTGTCTTGAAGCTGATGCAGCGGGCGACTGGCGAAGAGCCGAAGCTGTGGGGCAGCAATATTGTTGGGTTTGGCCGTTATCACTATCGCTACGCCAGTGGACGCGAAGGTGAGTGGCCAATTATCGGTTTCTCGCCGCGCAAGAGGGACCTGACGCTCTACATCATGCCCGGCTTTGAGAAATTCGAATCGTTGATGGCCAAACTGGGGAAGTACAAAACCGGAAAGTCGTGCCTCTACATCAAGAAGCTCGACGACGTTGCCGTGCCGGTGCTGGAGAAATTGATAACCAAGTCAGTTGAGAGGATGGCTCCTCATCGCGTGGCCTAACGGCTCGATGAATTTGTTTGGGCTCGGCCCTTTAATGCGTTAGCGTGGCTACGGCTTCGCCGCCGGATGTGAGGCGGCGGCTTTGCCCCGCCGTAAGAGTCGCCCCTTACACTTTGGGCTCTGCCCTCGGCCCAAAAATCCTGGGGCCAAGCTCAAACCAGGGGCGTAGCCCGAACCCAATTTAACAAACTCGCGGCGGCGCAGAGCCACCCGCCTCACATCAGGCGGCAAAGCCGAATCGGGCCATGCGTATGACTTTTGAGGCAAAGCAGCCCACTATCCCTCAAGCAATCTTACGGCGGGGCAAAGCCACCACCACAACAGGCGGCAAAGCCGAATCGACGATGTCTTCTCGTTTTGAACAAGCCCTGGAGGTGTGTAACGGTGCAACAACTAATTCGGTTCATAGTTCTTTGTCTGACAGTAATGATCTCGCTGGGCCTCGCTTACGCGCCGCTCACAAGGGCCCAAACGCCCAAACGGGTCGCAGCGGAAACTTTGCCAGAGCCGCGTTTCTCCGATCCCGAGCGCGCGCGAAAACTTGCGGCCGCTTTCCCAGAGATCGAAAAAATGTTTCTGGAGCGCGTCGATCGGCAACACATGCCCGGGGCGGTGTTGGGCATCATCATTGACGGACAACTCGTTTGGGTGAAGAGTGCGGGAGTGGCGGACGTGAAGAGTCGCACCCCGGTTAACGCCGAGACTGTCTTTCGCATCGCCTCAATGACCAAGAGCTTCACGGCAATGGCGATTCTGAAATTGCGCGACGAAGGCAAGCTCTCCCTCGACGATCCGGTTTCTAAATATGTGCCGACGCTGACCGACCTTCCCTATCCCACCAAGGATTCGCCCGCCCTGACAATTCGTCACCTGCTCACTCACTCGGAAGGTTTTCCGGAAGACAATCCCTGGGGCGATCGACAATTGGCGCAGAGCAACGATGCCATCAAGAACTTCATGCGCAGCGGCATTCCGTTTTCCAACGCGCCCGGAGTCGCGTTTGAGTATTCAAACTTCGGCTTTGCAATTCTCGGTCAAGTGGTGACGGCCGTAGCGCGCAAGCCCTACGAAGATTATGTCCGTGAACAAATTCTTATCCCCCTCGGAATGCGTTCCTCCACTTTTGAGGCCTCTCAAGTCCCGAAGGAAAGAATGGCGCCCGGCTATCGCTGGGAAGACAACGTTTGGAAAGACGAACCTATTCTTGCGCACGGTTCGTTTGGAGCCATGGGTGGACTCTGGACGACGGCAAACGATCTGGCGCGCTACGTCGCTTTTCTGATGTCGGCTTATCCTCCGCGTGATGAGCCCGAACGAGGTCCGATCCGCCGTAGCAGCCTGCGAGAGATGCAACAGATGGCACGTTGGCAGCCAGCATCCGCCCAGCGCGGCACTGTTGATGGTCCGACCCAGCTAAGCGTTTCTGCTTATGCGTATGGTTTGGGGGTGGCCCAGGACTGCCGCTTTACTCACGTAGTCGCACACGGCGGCGGATTGCCCGGTTACGGTTCGTTTATGCGTTGGTATCCCGAGTATGGCGTAGGAATCATCGGCATGGGGAATCTGACATACGCCGGATTCGGCGGCATCTTTGGCGATGCCGCGACGACGCTCTATAACACTGGCGCAATGCAGCCGCGTGTTCCGCAACCGTCGCGCGCCCTCCTCGCCGCCCAGAAGGATGTAACGCAACTGATCCTCAAGTGGGACGATGCTCTCGCGACGCGCATCGCAGCGGATAACTTGTTTTTGGACGAGACTCTCGCTCGGCGCGCAGCACGCATCCGTGAGCTGCAAGCGAAACACGGTGTCTGTTCGCCCGCGTCAACAATCGACGCCGAGAATGCATTGCGGGGGCGCTGGCGAATGAAGTGTGAACGGGGTTGGCTTGATTTAGGTATCACGCTCGCTCCGACAACGCCGCCCCTCGTGCAGTTCATCGGCGTGCAGTCGACGCTGCCGCCGGACGAGAACATGACGAAGACATTCGACTCGCTCCTGCGTCTGCTGCAAGTGTGGGATGCAAAGAGTGCAGAAGCGATGGTTGCTCCTGGTTTTGATCTTGAGCGCATGCGCCGGCAGTTCGCGGCGGCGGCGAATTCGTGGGGTGCTTGTAAGTTAGGAGATCCGGTTAGCGGCGATGGCAAGCGCGACAGCTCGCTGAAACTAATGTGCGAGCGTGGCAACCTGTTCGCGCGCGTGTCGCTGGATCCGGAAACGAGTCGCCTAAAGAGTCTTGATTTGGTGCCGACAAGAGATCAGCGGTGCGTACCCTGAGAGAATTGATTCAATGAGTCATCGGGTCATTGAACCATTGATCTTTTAACGTGACGGAATGGCCAATGACTCAATGATTCAATGATTCAATGATTCAATTCGCTAGATCGCTTCAACCACCAGTTCGCGTCCAAAGGTAAAGTTTGGACGTTTCCGGCCTTTCATATATTTCGCGGCAGTCTGCGAGAGCGCGGTGATCAAGATCGGTAGGGCGATGGTGGCATCGCAATTCACGTAGGCGGTGTGAGCCCCGCGCGCGAGTTTTCCGTAAATCAATCCTTCATCAAACGAGACCGCATTTGAGCGGCCGCCGGGATGTGGCGTGTCAGTGGTGACCTGAATGGCGTACTTGTGCCCGTGATGGTGGTCCTTCGAAATAAACGAAGAGACTTCGGTTTGCTGGATGAAACTCTTCGGCGTGCCGCCACCGATGTTGATGACCCCCGTGACACGTGCCCGTCCGGTAATGTTCATCATGTCGAGCACGTCCTGAACGATATCGAACATGAAGTTGTTCTTCTTCTCAAAACGTGAAGCCGCGATGCCTACCGCAATACCGCTGTCAGCGATTGCCGGACAGAAAATTGGCACTCGCGCTTTATAGGCCGAGGTGAGCAAGCCGTCTTCCGAAGCAATCTCCGCCAGCTCTCTTCCGATCAAGTGTAAGAATTCGCGCGTGGAATAGGGACGTGATTGATCGAGTTGATTAGTAAAGCCGCCGACCCATTCGTTAGCTTCACGGTATTCCTCATCGCTCGCGAGCAAATCCCACATGCGACTGATCTGCGACGCATCAAGTTCAGCGTCGGTCATCGTTGGGTGAGCCTGAAAGTGATAGCGGCCGAGAGTTTCGTGCAAATCGTGAAAGAGCATTGAACCCGACAACACCAGTACATCGACGAAGCGATTCTTGATCACGTAGGCAAGCAGGCGGCGCATGCCTGCGGGAATCAGTGCGCCTGAGGCCGCGACCATGATAGTCGTGTTGTCGCCCAGCATATCGAGCCAGATGCGATGTGCTTCCGCGATCTGCCGGCCACCGAAACCAGTTCCTTCCATTTTTTCTAAAAGGCCGGCAACGGAACGATCGCGGTCCACCTGGACCGGTCTGGTCGGTGTGATGAGATACTTCGATGCTTTCGGTTTGCGCTGGGTAACCATAAGGTTGTTAACCTCTCAGTGTGAACGTTCGAGGAATGATTGCGTGCCTGGATGTTAAAAAGAAACCATGTCCAAACGGTTGCTATTAAAAGTCGGTTTTGCGCCGCGAGCGGGCAGCCACCCCATTTACCGATAAATATGTGTAGGCGTCGTACCGGGATTCATAGAACTGGGCCAACTCGGCGCCGTCGGCTTCACTGAGTTCGCCATCTTTAACCCGCCGATTGATCAGACGGCGAAAGCCGTCGTGTAGCAGACTGCGCTCGTAACGGGCGCCTTCGGCCGCTTCGCCTACCGTACGCCCGCGAATCACTTTCTTGATCAAATAGCCTTCTTCGTCGATGTAGATGTGGGCCTCGTGAGGTGCGCCGAAGAGGTTGTGATTATTGCCCATCACTTCCTGATAGGCTCCGACCAGCATTAGTGCGAGGTAATACGTCTGTCCCGGTACGAGGGCATGCAGTTCCAGTACCTGCTTCACATCGTGGAGATCCACAAACTTGTCAATGATGCCGTCTGAGTCGCAGGTGATGTCGCAGAGCGTCGCGTATTCGGTTGGGGCGCGGTTGAGCCAGTGAATCGGCACAATCGGAAAAAGCTGATCCAGCGCCCAGTGGTCCGGAACCGAGCGAAAAACCGAAAAATTTGTCAGATACTTAGCGCAAAGTAAGCGACGCAGATCATCAAACTCTTCCGAAACGTACTTCGCCTGCTGTGCATACTTATCCGCGCGTTCACAAACATCCCAGAACAACACCTCGCCCTTCGCGCGATCTTCCAGCGACACCAGGCCGAGGTTGAAAAGTGTGAACAACTCTTCGCGATGCTCGAGCGCGTCGTGGTAATACTCGCGATAGTTTTTTACGGTGATTGATGCCCGCAGATCGCCGAGTTCCGTTACCACCTGGGGATCGTCATCGTCGATTTCAATCGGCGTAATGTCTTCAACAACGGTTTCGATCTCGTCCTGAACATTGGTTACGAGGATCGCATGATAGGCGGCGAGGTAACGTCCGGACTCTTGAATTATTGTCGGGTGGGGCACGTTCTCGTCATCGCAGACTTGCTTGATCGTGTAGATAACGTCGTTGGCAAACTCCTGTGCGGAGTAATTTGCTGATGAGTCGAAGGCTGTTTTAGAGCCATCGTAGTCGACGGCCATGCCACCACCGACGTCGAGCAGGTCCACCGGCACTTTCATCTGGTAAACCTTTGCGTAAACCCGCGCGGCTTCCTTCATCGCGTTCTTAATGCGTTTGATATCGGTAAGCTGAGAACCGATATGGAAGTGCAAAAGCCGCAGCATGTCGATGCGACCGGCTTGCTCCAGCCGGCGGATCACCTCGAGCATTTCCGTGGTGGTGAGACCAAACTTTGCGGCTTCGCCTCCGGATTTTTCCCAGCGGCCCGAGCCCTTCGAGTAGAGCTTGACGCGCATGCCGATGATTGGCAGATCACTTTCCTGTCCTTCGGCGATGTTCAGGACATGATCGAGTTCGTTGAGTTTCTCGATCACAATCACGACCCGCTTGCCGCATCGTGCGCCGGCAAAGGCGAGCTCAATGAATTCCTGGTCCTTAAAGCCATTCAGGACCAGAAGGCTGTCAGGCGTTTGTTCCAGGGCCAGCGCTGCGTAAAGCTCGGCTTTGGATCCGGCTTCAAGCCCAAAGTCGTAGCGCGAACCTTCGCGCAGATACTCTTCGACGACCGCGCGCTGTTGGTTCACCTTCATGGGGTAGACACACAAATGCGAACCCTGATACTCGAATTCACGAATGGATCTGCTGAAGGCGCGTTGAAGCTTTCTTACCTGGGCAGCAACTAATTGCGGAAATCTCAGGAGTACGGGTGCGCCGATGCCCCGGTTGGCGAGGTCGTCGATAATCTCTTTAAGGTCGGCTGAGCGAGGATCCCCTTCGGCGGGTCGGACGATCAGATTCCCCTTGCGGTTTACGTCAAAGTAACCAGCGCCCCAATTCTCGATGCCATAAGTTTCTAACGTCTGCTCGATTGCCGTCGTCAATTCGCGGTCTCCTGACTAAACTGCAAAACTCCTTCCATGCCAATAATTGCTGATAAAAATACGCGGGTGTATTTCATCCGAATCGAGGGCGGAAGTTTTTCTATGGGATGGAACGCTTAGTCGTCGCAATGTAACAGAAATCAAGGGGTCGGTCTATAACTATTTTGGAGCGATGTGGCCTCGCAAAGCAGTTAAAACGTTGCCCTTAAGTAGGTTAATTGGCGCTTGCGGACGCCGCTCAGCGCGAGTTGCGGCAAACATCTTGACATAGTAGTCTGGCTAACTATAATGCAAACTTTTTTACGCGCCGTCGCTCCATGACGTTCGCCTTTTTCTACGGATCATTTCAGCTTTTCAGGTACTTCGCACCAACAACCACGCCGGGGCGAAGAGCACCCTTAACACTCCCATTAACAGTCAGGAGAACTCATGAACCCAAAGTCTGTCTTGAAGTACGCCTCGGATGAAGGCGCCAAATTCGTATCCGTGCGATTCACGGATCTGCCAGGTTCATGGCAGCACTTAACATTCCCCATCGGCGAGTTGGACGAAGATAAGTTCGAAGAAGGCTTCGGTTTTGACGCCTCCTCGATCCGGGGCTGGGCCGCCATTCACGAGTCGGACATGCTGCTGGTCCCCGATGCCGGGCGTGCCTGGATGGATCCCTTTTCGGAACATCCCACGCTTTGCCTAATTGGGAACGCCATCGATCCGATAACCAAGGAGGGCTATGCCTTCGACCCGCGCTCGGTTGCTGTGAGAGCGGAGAGCTATCTGAAGTTTACTGGTTTGGCCGATACCGCCTACTTCGGGCCCGAAGCCGAGTTTTTTGTCTTTGATTCCGTCAAGTTTCATAACGATCCCCAGTCAGCCGGATACGCGATAGATTCTGACGAGGCCCATTGGAATAGCGGCCGCGATGCAAACGAATTCGCTGGTACTAATCTTGGTTTCCGCATCCGTCCGAAAGAAGGATATGTGCCGGTGCCGCCGCTCGACTCACTGAGCGACCTGCGTTCAGAAATTTCGCTGATGCTTTTGAAGTGTGGAATCAACGTCGAATGTCATCATCATGAAGTTGCTACCGCCGGTCAGTGTGAGATCGATTTTCGGTACTCGACGATGTTGGGAACGGCCGACAACCTGCAAATCTTCAAATACGTAGTCCGCAACACCGCGTTTCAACAGGGCAAGGCTGCGACCTTTATGCCGAAACCGCTCTATGGAGATAACGGCTCCGGCATGCATTGTCACCAATCGCTGTGGAAAGGTGATAAGCCACTATTTGGCGGTGACGGTTATGCCGGACTTTCTGAGATGGCGCGTCACTACATTGGCGGACTACTAAAACACGCCGCCGCCGTTGTCGCTTTTGCGGCACCCACAACCAATAGCTACAAGCGTCTCGTGCCTGGATTCGAAGCCCCGGTAAACCTCGCTTACTCGGCGCGGAACCGCTCGGCTGCGATTCGCATTCCGATGTTCTCCACCAATCCCAAACTCAAACGACTCGAGTTCCGGCCACCAGATCCGTCGTGTAACGCTTACCTCGCTTTTTCGGCAATGCTCTTAGCCGGGCTCGATGGTGTGCAGAATCGTATCGATCCGGGTGAACCGCTGGAGAAGGATATTTACGATTTGTCTCCGGAAGAACTGAAGGACGTGCCGACCCTCCCGGGATCGCTGGACGACTCATTGAAAGCGCTCGAGGCTGACCACGACTTTCTGCTCAAAGGCGACGTGTTTAGCCCGCAACTGATCGAACGCTGGATTACTTACAAACGCGAGAAAGAGATTCAGCCGTTACGGATGCGACCGCATCCGCTGGAGTTTGGCATGTACTTCGACATCTAACGGTCGCAGGTCTCAAGTCTCAGGGCCCAAGTTGATGCTGATTGAACGATCGGAAACGGGCTTCGAGGATGCATGATGAAACGAGCCTGCGCAGCACGCGTCGAGCGTAAAGCCTGGGGCGTCAGCCCCAGGACTGCGCGTGGTAAACATGATCGAGCCCGCGAAGCGGGCGGCAGGTTCAATTGGCTGTCGCCCGCTTCGCGGGCTTTACGGTGTATGGATTTACTCCTTGGGCTTACGCCCAAGGCTTTACGCTTACGCGTGCTGCGCACGCTCAACTGTGAGCCTCAAGATGGAAACGTCCGGCAAAGTTGAATCATTAATTCGCGGCTTGCCGGACGAGCAGGGCGCCCGACTTTTTCTCGAACGATTCGCAAACGAACAACCGCGCGCTTATCGCACCCTGCTCAAAGAATCAGGCTTGCTTTCCGATGTATTAACACTCGCAG
>JBAPXA010000557.1:0-4475 GCA_049283975.1 Pyrinomonadaceae bacterium
GAGTATAGGGAAGGTCTTTTAAGGAAGATGATCAGAATCGCTGAGCAGTGCAACTGCCAGCTGACTAGCGTCGGGTCATCAGATAGGGTAGATGACTAAGACAAGCCTACGCCGAACGAGGCGCATCAAAGACTTAAGAAAGGTGGTGCAGATCTAATGAAAGAAGTAGCACTTGTAGGGCTGATGGCCACGTTAATAGTTTTTGCTCTCTGCCTCCATACGCCATCGTCAGCGCAAAAGTCATGGCAACGGACGCCATATCAGCAATGGACTCCCACCGATGTTGAAAAGGTCCTCAGTGATTCTCCCTGGGTGCAAACTCTCCAGAAGGGCGGCATGGCCTCTTTGCCGTTCCCAGGTATTGGCGGTCGAAGTATGGGTGCGCGAAGTTTGGGTGGGGTCACAGTCCTGCTGCGCTCCGGCTTACCGGTGCGGCAGGCCATAGTGCGGATGCGGCAGCTCAAAGCGAACTACGACAGCATGAGTGCTGACGAGAAGGCTGCATTTGATGAGAAGACAAAAGTGGTTTTGGCGTGTCCGGGTTGCAAGAACAATCATATTGTTTCTCTATATCCACCGCCGCAGAGGTTGAGGGAAATATCGCTCGATACACTCAAAGGCTATGTTCAGCTAAAGAATGACCGCGGCGACACTCGTCAGCTAGTGCATATCGAACTTCCAAAGACGCAAGCAGATGAGGCGATCCTCTTTTTCTCGAGGTTGAATGAGAAAGGAGAGCCTTTTCTTACTCCCTCAAGTAAGAAATTTAGCATCTCTTTCGATCCTGAAGTGTTCAGAAATGACGCGATCGGAACTGTCAGGTTTGAGTTCGATGTGTCGAAGCTGGTTATTGATGGACAAGTGTCATTCTAGGCGACTGATATTTACTGTCCTTGCTGGCCAATTCGAACGGCGCGCTAAAGCGTTGGTGTGAATCCAGCAGCCGCATCGATCAGCAGGTTTCAAATGAGCCTGAAACAGGTATACTGACACCAACCCCCTAAGAACAATCTTACGCTGCGGAGGAAACGATGATAGCAATCACTCGTTCGGGAGTCTTATTGTTTACAGTGCTGTTCGCGATATCTTTTGCGGGCTGTGCCAACTCCGATAACAAGCTCGCTACCAACACGGCGGCCCCTTTGCCGACGGCGGGCGCTAGCCCGGCGGCGACCCATGGGCCACCAAAGGCGAAATTGAATTTGAATACTGCCACCCCAGCCGAACTGCTGGCTACCATTCCCGGATTTGGCACGAGGATGGTCCATGAGTTTGAAGAGTACCGACCGTATAAGAGCATTCAACAATTTCGCCGCGAGATTGGTAAGTATGTAACTCCGGAGCAGGTTGCTGAATACGAGAAGTATGTTTATGTGCCGATCAGTGAAAACGACTCGGACGCTCATACCCTTCAGCAAATTCCTGGTCTCGATGCAGCTGAGGCAGAAAAACTAATAGCCGGAAGACCGTACGCCACACGCGATGCATTTCTTGCCAAACTGACTGAAGACGTGTCGGCGCCAGAACTCGAGATTGCGAAAACATATCTGAGCACGCCATGACATCGTCGGATGTGCTTGCACGCCTGCGCCGCTTCTTGTTGGTGCTCTCGGCGTTTCTGTTTTGTGGGACGCTCGTCGAATTATGGCTGGTGAACCACACGGAAGATCTCGTGCAGTGGTTGCCATTCGTCCTTTGCGGCGTGGCGGTGGTGGTGGTGCTGTCCGTTCTGCTGCGCCCCAGGCGAGGCACTCTTCTAAGCCTCAGGGCGTGGATGATAGCCGTGATAGCCGGCAGCCTTTTCGGTGTTTATGAACATGTGACCAACAACATAGCCTTCGAACGTGAGATAAATCCTACAGCCTCGTCCTCGCGAGTATTGAGGCAAGGGCTGGGGGGCGCGAACCCTTTGCTCGCGCCCGGGATGTTGGCTGTTGCGGCGCTGCTGGCTCTCGCAGCCATTTATAAGCACGGGGAGATCCAGGAATGACGGCGGCAGCGATCGCTGTACGCTACGGAAGAAGTACCGGCGAACTCACTCTTCGGCTTTACCTCAAAAACTTAGATTAGTTCGTGAACCTTAGTGGTCCGAACCTGTGGTTATTGTGCAAGGCCTCTATCGTGGTTCCTCTCCGGGATGGTAGGCAGCCTCAAGATTCGCGCGGATGTCGCTGAGGGTAAACCATGCGGGTTTGAATTCCCCACGGGCGTAGAGCGCGGCCTGGTCCGCGTAATGTTTACTATTGGGATTTCCACTCGCGCCAAAGGTGTGGACCGATAAGGCTATTACGCGCGGCCCAAACTCAACGACGCTTATATAACTTGCACCAGCTGCTCCATAGCGCCGTTTCTGCCCTTCCTGATTAACAGCATAGAAGGTAAACACAGCACCATCGTTGCCGCTGATTCCCGGAACAGGAAGGCTGGGCCTGCTATCACTGAACTTCTCGTCCTTACTTTCGTCGAGACGCTGCAAGCGGTTGATTTCACCCCACGAGACGCGCCACGTGCCAAAGTCTCGTTCCAGTGTATCCAACACTTCCTCAAATACTGCGAGGTTACTTGGCTTCGCCGTTTGCCCTTGCGAGCGATCCGACGAGACACGGCTGTGCCACAAACTGAATAGTGTCATCGCAACTGAATCGATGGTACTGCGACGATCCCAACGTTCGAGAATCTCTGCTGCTTCGCGGATTCGCCGGACATCTTTCGTCGCTTGACCCGCTGATACTGTGCGCGTTTGATCCTTAAGAGCGGTCAGCAGCTCCGGTAACCGAGTCGCCGTTGCCATTACGTGAGTATCGAAAGCTAGTTGGCGAAACTCGGCAAAAGAAAACTTGGCCTTAGACATTAGTATCTCTCGCGAAACCGCACCGCGCAGATTGTCGCCTTCCTGCACCATGTATTTCGGATAATTCTTAGGATCAGGATTACCTTCGCTGGTAAGAAGAAAAGGAGTGGTATTGCAGTTCTGCATCCAACCGCTCTTGGGATTAGTCAGCTGAGGTAATTCTGCCATCGTGTGATAACCCTGCCACTCGGTCGCAGGATCACTGCCGTCGACTGGTTTAGTCCAATCGAAGCGGGGATCACGTCGCGGCACAGCTCCATTGTAGATATAGAAAGTATTGCCTTGCCGGTCGGCATACATGATGTTTCCGAAAAGCATGTTGAGAGGCGCAATAGCTCTCTTAAGCGCGGCTAGCGAGTTCGCTTTTGTCATGTCGTACCACTGACGTAGCCAACCGTCCGCTTCAAATTTCGCCATGCGCAGGGTGACCAGCTTACCTCCCAGCGCGGCAACAACCGGCCCGTGATGGGTCTTGCGCATCGTGAAACGGCGCGTCTCCATTCCCGTGGGCGTCTTAACAAGAATCTCCTCAACCCGTTCGGTCGCGAGGCGGTAACCGTTCCCATACTTGTACGCTAACGGACGTTTTGGATCGTCGAAAGTTTCGAGATAGACATCCTCGAGATCGGCTGCATTGTCCGTGCTGACCCAGCCGCCGTTCTCGTTGTGACCGACGTAAGGGAAGGGGAAGCCAAGACGCGTGTAGCCAGTGAAATTCCAACCCTCATCACTGTGAACGTGACCTTCGTAAACCTGCCCCGACCCGAAGAAGGGTAAATGCGGATTGATGAAAAGCAATGCGTTACCACTGACAGACTTGCTCGGACTTACGGCCCATCCGTTTGACCCGACATTCTGCTTTAACTCTACCGGAATTTCTGCCGTGCGAAAGTCGGTGGACCCAAGATTGTTGTCGCGGGAAAAGCCGTTCTGATAGTAGTTGTAGCGAATGAAGGCGAGCGTGTACCACGGCTCGATCCTGGTCAGCAGCCGCGGCTGCACTTCCGGATGGCGCACCAGGTAGTAGTTGAAACCTGCCGCGAAGCCATCGCAAATAGCGCGCATCTGAGGATCCAGCCGTGCGTACTCCTCGCGCGCCAGACGAGGGATCTCCAATGCACGATTGCGACGATCTTCGTTTAGGCCTCTTTCACCAACCACTTCGGCACGGCGTCCCAGCGAGTAAATGAAATTCATTTCAACGCGCCAAAAGTTGTCCTCGGCCTGAGCATAAGCAAAGCCAAACATCGTGCTCGCGTCAGTGCGGCCAAAGACGTGCGGCACTCCATACGTATCACGGTAGATTGTCACGTCGGCGGCGAGTTGAGTCGCCGTCTGTTTCAGGACGGACTTGCGCGCAACCCGGTCGCCGGTGGTTCGCCGTTGTCCCTTAACCGTCGATTGGGAAACGCCGAAGACTGTTAAGAGAAGAAGGACAAAAATCCAAGCGGTATGTTGGCGTAGATTTATTTTCATAGCGGGCGCTCTCTCAATTTTAGGCAAAGCCTCGCAGAATACGCGGGCACTTTCAACTGTTTTTGATGCCCGTACAGTTCGGCGCCGGAGCGACCGCCGGTACAGAACGAGAGCGGTAGCGACCGCATTCGACCAAGCAGCACTCTCC
>JBAPXA010000558.1:0-2486 GCA_049283975.1 Pyrinomonadaceae bacterium
GGTTAGAGCACTGTGCTGATAACGCAGGGGTCACAGGTTCGAATCCTGTCAAGCCCACTCACCCAAGGCAAGTCCTGGGGATGTAGCTCAGTGGGAGAGCAGCGCCTTTGCAAGGCGAAGGTCGCGGGTTCAAATCCCGCCATCTCCACTGAGAGTTTAGTTCGGTAATTTGGAGCGAGAGAAAATTTGTTGAACGGTAAGAAGACATAAAGTTCTAAAAGCACCGCAAGATGATCTTAGGTCATAATCATGACCCGGCGGTGTGTGCCGGGTTTCTTTGTCTCTAAAAATGGAATATGTTGAAGGGTGAACGATGCTCTTGAAAGATTTCAAGATCGTCGCTCACTGGTCAACCCAGTGAGTTGCACCTTAATAACTGAATAATGACTGAAAGATAATATCCTCAAATCTAAAGAATTAAATTTGTAGGTTGAAGAGTAATAAATTCTCCGCATCACGTGGAGAAGCTACTAAGGGCTTTCGGTGAATGCCTTGGCGCTAAATGCCGATGAAGGACGTGGGACACTGCGATAAGCCTCGGGGAGCCGTGTACAGGCTTTGATCCGGGGATGTCCGAATGAGGAAACTCGTTACGGCGAACCCGTAACATCCTCCTACTGAACACATAGGTTGGAGGAAGGGCACCCAGGGAACTGAAACATCTAAGTACCTGGAGGAAAAGAAAATATTCTCCTAGTAGTGGCGAGCGAACGGGGAACAGCCTAAACCGTACCTGCTTGCAGGGACGGGGTTGTAGGGTCTGGCATATGGAAGTTACAAAGCAGTCAGTTAGCGGAAAGGTGTGGGATAGCCTGCCAAAGAGGGTAAGAGCCCCGTATGCGAAAACTGATTGTCTTCCGCTAGATACCTGAGTACTGCCGGGCACGCTAATCCGGCAGGAATCTGGGGAGTCCACTCTCCAAGGCTAAATACATTTGGCGACCGATAGTGAACAAGTACCGTGAGGGAAAGGTGAAAAGTCCCCCTGTTAGGGGAGTGAAATAGAACCTGAAACCGAAAGCCTACAAACAGTTGGAGGGCTAACAGTGAGTTGAGCACTCTAGAAATAGAGCCGTTCCTCGCTATGCCTGACAGCGTGCCTCTTGGAGAATGAGCCTGCGAGTTAATCTTTGTGGCAAGGTTAAGGCAGTAACAGCCGAAGCCGTAGCGAAAGCGAGTCTGAAAAGGGCAGCAGTCGCAAGGATTAGACCCGAAACCGGGTGAGCTACCCATGGTCAAGGTGAAGCGAGTCTAACCACTCGTGGAGGCCCGAACTTACTAATGTTGCAAAATTAGGAGATGACCTGTGGGTAGAGGTGATATGCCAAACGAACTCGGAGATAGCTGGTTCTCCCCGAAATAGCTTTAGGGCTAGCGTCATGCGTTTAGTATTGGAGGTACAGCACTGAATGGGCTAAGGGGCTTACCGCTTACTGAACCCAATCAAACTCGGAATGCCAATACTCCATAGCATGGCAGTCGGACTACGGGAGATGAGTTTCGTGGTCGAAAGGGAAACAGCCCAGATCATCAGCTAAGGTCCTTAAATCTACACTAAGTGGGAAACGAGGTGAGGTTACTTGAACAACCAGGAGGTTGGCTTAGAAGCAGCCACCCTTTAAAAAGTGCGTAACAGCTTACTGGTCTAGTGACCTTGCGCGGAAAACTTAACGGGGCTAAGTGTAGTACCGAAGCTATGAGTCTCAGCGCAAGCTGGGGCAGTAGGGGAGCGTTCCGTCAGCGGTGAAGGTCGATCGATAAGGGCGACTGGAGCGGACGGAAGTGAGAATGCAGGCATGAGTAGCGTATAAACATGTGAGAACCATGTTCGCCGTAAATCTAAGGTTTCCGACGCCAGGTCATTCCGCGTCGGGTTAGTCGGGTCCTTAGCCGAGGCCGAAAGGCGTAGGTGATGGACATCCGGTCAACATTCCGGAACCACTCAGAATGAGTGATGAGGGGACGCAACGAGGTAGGCCAGCCCATTATTGGATTTGGGTGCGATCTGTCTAGGTGTTGAGACTGGTAGGTAAATCCGCCAGCTGAGCTGAGGCGATAGCGAGCCGTAAGGCATAAGTGGTTGAGCCTTGTTGCCAAGAAAAGCCTCTAAACGTTGATTTCTGAGTGCCCGTACCGCAATCCGACACTGGTAGATGGGTAGAGTATACCAAGGCGAACGGGAGAACCCTTGTTAAGGAACTAGGCAACATGACCCCGTAACTTCGGGAGAAGGGGTACCTTCTAGCGTTAGGGTAACCAAAGCGCTGGAAGGTCGCAGTGAAATGGCTCTGGCGACTGTTTAACAAAAACACAGGTCTCTGCTAAGCCGTAAGGCGATGTATAGGGGCTGACGCGTGCCCAGTGCCGGAAGGTTAAGGAGAGAGGTTAGCCGCAAGGCGAAGCTTTGAACCGAAGCCCCGGTGAACGGCGGCCGTAACTATAACGGTCCTAAGGTAGCGAAATTCCTTGTCGGGTAAGTTCCGACC
>JBAPXA010000559.1:0-8128 GCA_049283975.1 Pyrinomonadaceae bacterium
CTGCATGGATGTATACGTTTAAGTGTTTTGCGGGCGAGTGCTTAGCCACAGACCCTTCAGTCAATGATGCGTTCGACCGAAACCGCACAGCTCTCATTCTCACCGGGCTTCAGCCCGGTGCTGCTGCCGCTTATCGAAGGAAACCGTTTAAACGGTTTCCGTTTTTGAATGCCTTGAGACTCCGGGCTGAAGCCCGGTGAGACTTATTGCTTGGCGTTACCTAACCAGGAGAATTCTATGATTAATGCGTCGCTGTCTTCCCGCTCGGGCAATTCACGCCGCGACTTCCTCTCTCTCGCGGGGAAAGGTCTCGGACTCGCCGCTTTGTCGTCGCCACTCGTCGGGTCTCTGGTGAAGGAGGTCTATGCAGCAGGCGATGCCGTCGCCCATCTCACCCCGCAACAGGCAGCGATGGATGAAGACTACTGGTCAGTGATCCAGAATTCGTTCACGGTTACCCGTGGCATCGTCAACCTGAATAACGGTGGCGTCTCGCCCAGCCCCCGGATTGTCACCGAAGCCCTCGTTCGTTATATCTGGCAACAAGAAGATGCGACCGCATACACGATGTGGCAAATCCTCGAGCCGCAATCGGAAACAATCCGCACCGGGCTCGCCGAAATATTTGCCTGCGACCGCGAAGAAATTGCCATCACGCGCAACGCATCTGAGTCGTTGGAGATCCTGCTGCTGGGAATGGATCTGAAATCGGGCGACGAAATTCTGACGACGACTCAGGACTACCCGCGCATGTTGACCACCTTACGGCAACGCGAGAAACGCGAAGGCTTAACCTTGAAGTTGATCAAGATCCCGATTCCTCCAAAGAACGTGAATGAGATCACTGAGGCCTTCGAGCAAGGGATCACAAATCGCACGCGCCTGATCTTGATGTCGCATCAAGTAAACATTACCGGCCAGATCACACCTGTAAAGGCCGTCTGCGAGATGGCGCGCACCAAAGGTATTGAGACGATAGTCGACGGTGCGCATTCGTTTGCCCAATTCCACTTCACGCAAAAGGACCTGGGCTGTGATTACTTTGGAACGAGCTTGCACAAGTGGCTCTATGCGCCCAAGGGGACCGGGCTGCTTTATGTGAAGCGCGATAAGATCGCAAAGCTGTGGCCGTTGATGGCAGCCGAGGAGAAAAGCGCTTCAGACATTCGCAAGTTTGAGGAGATTGGCACGCATTCGGCCGCGCCGCGTCTGGCTATCGGCGAAGCGATGTTGTTTCATAACGGTATCGGCGGCAAACGCAAGGAAGCGCGCTTACGTTATCTTTCGCGGTATTGGATGAACCGGCTCAAGGACGTGCCGAAGGTTCGGTTTAATACGTCGTTCGATCCGGCGCAGTCGTGCGCAATCGCCAACGTGCAGATCGAGGGCATCAATCCTTCTGCAATTGGTAGTTATCTGTTTGCGCAGCATCACATCTTTACGACGCCGATTATTCATGACGAGTTTCAGGGCATTCGCATCACGCCTAATGTCTACACTACGCTCGGCGAGCTCGATCGCTTCTGTAACATCATGGAGACGATTGCCCGCAAGGGCCTGCCGGCCTAAGATTTCCAGTTTCGAGTTTCGCGTTTCTGGTGTCAGGTGTCCGGTGTTGGGTTAAATAAGTTCTCGGTGTCGCAGTTCTAGATTGATGAGTCCGTCAAAAAAGACGATAAGCATTCTGTTGTCAGGCTTCGCCCTTATCACGTTTGCTGGTGTCGTCGCCGGCAAGCCCTGGCGTGGCATTGTTCCGCTGCACACTACGCGCGCGCAGGTGAGAAAGCTGCTCGGTAAACCGATTATCGGCGGTGAAGGCGCAATCGATCTCTATGACCTGCGCGAAGGACGGGTTCATATCATGTACGCGCGACAGCCATGTGAAGTTGGTCTGCCGGCTGATTGGGGAAACTGGCGCGTACCGCGTGATACGGTCGTTAACATCAGCATCCACTTACACGACGAGATCCCGCTGCGACGCCTGCATATTCGCAACATCGAAAGGTACAAGTGGTACACCGGAGATTCCGGCGCCACCTACTATCACGATCGAGTTCGTGGTTTGGAGTATCAAGTTCAGGAGGGAATGGTCACTGCCATCACCTACGGTCCTGCCGCGCGTGACCGCGGGTTACGCTGCAAGCGAAATACACCTTTAATCCGTTACTAAATTTTGTGAGGAGATCAAATGTCTAGTCCACAAATGCAACAACCAAATCCAGCGCTTCTCTTTCAAACAATAAATGCCTACCAGCGCACCGAAGCCTTGAAGGCGGCAATTGAGTTGGAAGTCTTCACCGCCATTGGCGAAGGGAAAACGACAGCCGCCGAAATTGCGCAACGCTGTGACGCAGCCGAACGTGGTATTCGCATTCTTTGTGACTTTCTCACCATCATGGGTTTTCTAACAAAAGCCGAAAAGACGTATTCCCTGACCGCAGACTCCGCAATGTTTCTCGACAAGAAGTCGCCGGCTTATATGGGCGGCGCCACCGAGTTCATGCTCTCGCCCATGCTGACCGCCGGCTACAAAGACTTTACTGCTGCGGTGCGGAAGGGAGGAATTGCTGCCTCTGACGAAGGCACAATCGCGCCAGATCATCCGATTTGGGTGGATTTTGCGCGCGCGATGGCATCGCTGATGGCCCTGCCGGCGGAGTTAATGGCTCGCCTGGTTGATCCGGAAGCTAAACAGCAACTGAAGATTCTTGATATTGCCGCCGGACACGGCTTTTTTGGCATCGCTTTCGCCCGGAACAACCCCAACGTCGAGATAGTGGCCATCGATTGGGCCAACGTGCTCGAGGTCGCCAAGGAAAATGCAGCTAAAGCCGGAGTCGCTGATCGCTACAGCACAATTCCCGGTAGCGCGTTTGACGTGGCTTATGGCGATGGGTACGACCTGGTACTGTTGACTAATTTCCTGCACCACTTTGATCCGCCAACTTGCGAAAAGCTCTTGCGGAAGGTTCATGCGGCACTCAACCCTGGCGGCCGCGCAGTAACTCTCGAGTTCGTACCAAATGAAGATCGCATTTCTCCTCCTGAGTCTGCTTCGTTTGCCGTGATGATGCTGGGCAGCACGCCCGCCGGTGACGCCTACACTTTTCTTGAACTTGAAAAGATGATGACGGCGGCTGGCTTCAGCAAGAGTGAGTTTCATCAGCTCCCACCGTCGATCCAGCAGGTAGTGATTTCACATAAAGACTGAAAAGCGATTACAAGTCGGCAGGCCCAGAAAGGGTGAGTGAGAAAACGATCCACGAAAACACACGAAGCAACACGAAGAAATTTTAGTGTTGTCTAGTGTGGCTTCGTGGATTGCTTTTTGTTTTGAGTTTGGAACTTAGAGCGCTGGCAGGTCGGCGCGCCCCAAACTCGAAGGCGCGCTTTTTGTTTTGGCTGTCCCAATCAGGCTGGCGACTACCTGTAACAACTCGGCGCTGCGAAAAGGTTTGGCGATATAAGCATCAAAGCCGGTTTGCAGTGCCCGCTCGCGATCTGAGTCGCCGTAGGCGGTTACCGCTACACACGGGATCGCCTTGGTACGCTGATCGTTCTGCAATTCCTTCAGTACCCCCCAACCATCCAGCAGTGGCATCGATAGATCGATCATGATTAAGTCCGGTGGCTCTGCGAGCGCCATGGTCACGCATTCACGGCCATCACGGGCTTCGCGCACTCGAAAAGATCCGGCCTCCAGCATCAAACGCAGGAGTTCGAGATTGTCTTCATAATCGTCAGCAATGAGAATCGTGGCTGTCATCGGGGTTTACGACTGCCTTAGCAATGTCGGAGTGGGACTTTTATAAGCTGCCGCTTACGCGGCTGTCAAACTCGCTAAACGGGTCGCCCGAGGCGAACTGCGCCCAAAACGCTTATGTTCGGCCTCCCGATTAAGACTATTGACCGTTGAATCTCGCGCGTCCATAATCGGTTTGAGGCCCGTGCGGTCCTGCAAGGCCTGTCTGGAAAGCGTTTGACCCAAATCAGCAGCCCCGCCTACGAACCTGGGTCATGCCTACGACCCGAGCAATGGAGGAAACAACTGTGGTCAGTGGAAAACTGGAAGAAAGCCTGCGCCATGAGATAGAGAGCTATATCGAAGGGCGCCTGGGCGGAGTTAAGCAGGAGATTGCCGAGCTCCAAAGCCGGCTCAATGAAGCTCTCACCCAACTCCTCGATCGCCAGAGTGAAGTGCAACTGGACGGCTCCGTCACGGCTTCCATCATGGAACATCTGAAAGCCGCTCACGATGAGGGAATCGATCTGGCCGCATCAGAATCCGCCCGCGCGAAGGCCTCAAGCGACATGGCCATCGTCAAGGCTGCTGTGACCGAGATGGGCGAACAGACTTCGCAGGGAGAAATCCTGAAGACGCTCGTGAACCGCGCCGCCTCGTTCGCGCCGCGCGTCGCCTTCTTCGCCATCAAAGGCGACAAGGCAATTGGCTGGCGTGCCCGCGGTTTTGAAGGCAGCGTCGGCGATAACGCGGTGCAACAGATTTCGATCCCGCTCACTGGCGACAATCTGCTTTCTGAAGCGGCCAGGACGCGCACGACCTGGAGCGGTGGTGCTCATACGCAGGCAGAGAATCACGTACTGCTTAACCGGCTGGGACAAGAGTCGCCGCCGGAACGAGTTGTCAGCATACCGCTGAACGTACGCAAGCGCGCCGTGGCGGTGCTCTACGCTGATTCGGGTTCCCTTGATTCTGAAGCAATCAACCTCGAAGCCCTGGAAACGCTAGTGCAGATGTCCGGGATGTGCGTGGATCTCTTAGCCGCACAAGCTCCAGCGAAAGCTCCCGCACCAGAACCGGAACCTCAGGAAGCAACTCCCGAAACCGCGGTAAGCAGTTACGCCCCCGAGCGCGAATATGACGCGCCGGCACACGTTGCTGAAGCCGACACCTCAGTTGAAGCAGCGGCGGTTGAAGAGGTGGCTGCTGAGGTTGTCGAGGAGGCAGCGCCGGCCGACGTCGTCGCTGACATCGTTGAAGCTGAAGCCGAATCGGCTCCCGAACTGGTTGAAGCTGAAGCGGTGCCGTCAATTGATGTATCGGCGCAGGGTGCGCCGCGTCGGCGTTATGGCGCTGATGTCGAACTTCCGGTTGCCGTTTCCGGCGAGGAAGAAAGGCGCCTGCATGTAGACGCCCGGCGCTTTGCCCGACTGCTCGTTTCCGAGATCAAGCTTTATAACGAACAGAAGGTTCAGGAAGGACGCTCGCAGAGTGACCTTTACGACCGTTTGCGCGAATACATCGATCGCTCTCGCGACATGTATGACAAACGCGTGAAACCGGAGGTGGCCCAGAGCTACGACTACTTCCACCATGAGCTGGTGAATACTCTCGCTGAGGGTGACGCCGGGAAACTAGGCAACGCCTATCCCGGAGCAACTGTTTCCGCGTAAAATCCGTCTCAGGTTTTAAGTCTCAAGTCTCAAGACCAAAGTCTTTGCAAGCGGCCTTGAGACTTGGGACTCTTCTTTTTAAACTTCAGGTCGGATGGCGAGACCTGACTTCTTGGGGGAAACCATGACCGGTATACCTGGCAAGCGGCGTTTCATTCTCATCGTGCTGGGTGTAGCCATCGTTGTCGGCGCTACGCTTCCAGCCTTCCTGACGGCAAGTTGTTTCACTCAGCAAAACACTCCCGCTGAGCTAAAAGCCCTCGAGAATCTACGTTCGCAAACTCGCCGCGGTCAGCTACCTGCGGACGATCTGATGGCGCGCTTGGAGTCGGAGTTTCCGCGCACCAAGGCCGCGGGGCTGGCTCGCCTGGTTCGGGCGCGGATCAAGGTGCGTGCAAACGATTATGCCGGGGCGGCGACCCTCCTCAATACGAATCTGATTCAGAACTACACCTCGCTTGGCGATCACGCATTGTTTATGCGCGGCAATGCTTTGGAACAAACAGGACAGAGCGCGGCGGCACGCATAGTGTATGAAGAGCTGATCAGAAACTATCCCAGTTCAATTCGCGCTCGAGAGGCGACCCTACGCGTGTCGGATATTCTCCGGAAGTCCGGTCAGGGGACTGCTGTTCCGGTTCTCCTCAAGGACTTGACGAACAAAGATGACGCGGCAGCGCTTTTGCTGTCGGCCTTAGCTGCTTCACAAGGCGGGGACAACGCGCGGGCGTTGGCGTCTTATCGACGGATCTATTTCTTCGCGCCCGCGTCATCCGAAAGTGCGCAAGCCCAAACTGCGATTCCGCAGCTTTCTTCCACGCTCGCACCACTCAATGAAGCTGAAGCGATTGCGCGCGCAGAGAAGTTGTTTGAGGGCAAGCGTTACAACGACTCCTACCAGGCTTACACCGACGCACTCGCGAAGTTTCCCAATTTGGCAAACACCCAGAACCAGTTGCGTCGCGGCATCGCTGCGGCAAACGCTAAGCGTACTGAAGCTGCCGCAGTTCTGAGCAATATCCCCACTTCCGCGGGTGAGGTTCGGGCGGAGGCACTCTTCTATCTGATCCAGACCTACGCACGCACGCGGCAGTGGGAAGAAGTGCGCACGACTGTGGAGGAGTTGCGACGTGCATTTCCAAACAGCAGTTTCCTGCCACGCGCCTTAGTGAGCGCCGGACAAATCGCTGAAGATGCGAAGAACGATGCCGATGCTACTTATTTCCTGCGGGCTGCGCTTAACGCCGCCCCCGGTTCGATCGAAGTTGTGCAAGCCCAGTTTGATCTCGCCTGGCAAGCCCACGAAGCTCGAAATTTTTCTGAGTCAGCAAAACTCCTGACTGAGCATCTCGCTTACTACGTCGACAAGAACAATGACAATCGTGGGCGTGCGGGTTATTGGGCTGCTCGTGATTCCGAACGTGCCGGCAAACTTGCCGAAGCTCGTGCTCTTTACCAGGGTGTGCTCGGTCGTTACGACGCAAATTGGTATGGCTATCTCGCGAAGCAGCACCTGAACGCCATGAAAAGCAATGCGCCGCAGCAAAGCTTCCCCTCTGATTCGGTCGTGGGACGCGCGATTGCCAACCTGCAAACCGTGACGGTTGCCGAAGAGACTGCCGGAGAAGCGGAAGAGGCACGGATCGTGAAGGCGACGCAATTGAACAACGTGGGGCTCGATGATTGGGCCTTTGAAGAATTGGCACAAGCGGCCGCAGCTGGACCAAATAGTCCGAAGGTTAACCTCACGATCGCGCAAATCTATCGTTACCAGGAAGACAACGTGCGCGCCCTGAATGCGCTCAAGAAAAGTTTCCCGGACTATTCGCAGATGAAGCCTGAAGAGATGACGCGCGCCGAATGGGACGTGTTTTATCCGCTCGCTTACTGGGACATCATTGTTCAGGAATCGCGTGCGCGTAATCTTGACCCTTATCAAGTCGCCGGACTGATTCGCCAGGAAACAGTGTTTGATCCTCGCGCGCGGTCGTCGGCCCGAGCCTATGGCCTGATGCAAGTGCTCGTGCCGACAGCGACATTGACGGCGAAGAAGTATGGCGTCGATCGCAGCATCACGGTTGACTCGCTTTTTGAACCGCGCCTGAATATTCAACTAGGCACGGCGTACCTGCGAGATCAAATCGACAAGTTTGGGCGCATCGAGTACGTCGCCGCGGCTTACAACGCCGGACCAGGACGCGCAGTGAGCTGGCGCACTTCACTACCGCTGGAGATTGATGAGTGGGCGGAAGCCGTGCCGTTCAAGGAGACGCGTGGTTATGTGCAGGGCGTGGTGCGCAACCGGCTTCAGTACGAGCGACTCTACGACATGAATGGAAACTTTCGGCCAGAAGTGGGGACGAAAGCAATCACGGCGCAGCCCGCTGGATCGCCGTCCAGCGATTCGAGTGTCCGCAAGCGCCGCGTGATTGGAGATGAAGAAGAAGAATAGACTCGGGGAGTTATGAACGAGCAGCGAGGATTAACTGCAGTCCGCAAGGTTGGCTTGCCGCCGCTCTTGAAGGCAATTGCAGTCCGGAAGGCGGGCTTGCCGACGCTTCTTGCTTTTTTCATCGGTCTGGTTACATTAGCAGCAACCACCTCGGCGCAAAGAACCAGTACTCCTGCTCTAACAATCACTACTGAACCCAACGCAATTGTCTGGCTTGATGAAATCAGGCGCGGAACCACGGATGCGACCGGCAAACTGGCA
>JBAPXA010000560.1:0-6337 GCA_049283975.1 Pyrinomonadaceae bacterium
GTCATTGACTGAATGATACGAGAGACAAAACCATTTTCCATATATCATTTTCCATTTCTCATTTTCCCAATGAGAAATGAGAAATGGACATTGGTTTTGTCTCTCGGGGTTGGGGAGTAAGCCGCAAAGAAAAAGGGAACGGACAAGCATCCATTCCCCTCTTCCCCTATTAACCTTTTCCCCCAGATTTACGCCGGAGCGGGATTGCCTCCGGTAATCGGCGGCAGGATTGGCTTCAGCGGTTTGGCCGTGGGCTCTTTGAGCTGCGGGCGATCTTCGTCATTGCTGCCCGGGTCTGACACCGGCTGTTGTTCATCCAGCGGTAACCCGGCAACGATGCGTCGAATCTCAACCGCATCCAACGTCTCACGTTCCAGCAGGCATTCCGACAACTTGATCATCACATCGCGATTCTCTTCAATGATGTTTCGCGCGCGCTGATATTGAGCGGTGACGATCTTTTTCACCTGTTCGTCGATCCTTATCGCAGTCTCTTCCGAAAAGTCTCGGTGCTGCGCGATTTCGCGACCGAGGAAGATTTGCTCCTCTTTCTTACCAAAGGTGAGCGGGCCCATCTCCGACATGCCGTATTCACAGACCATCGCCCGCGCGAGTTCAGTTGCGCGTTCAATGTCATTGGAAGCGCCAGTCGTAATGCTGCCGAGGAAAGACTCTTCAGCAATGCGGCCACCCATCAGGATAGCGATTTGACCCAGCAAGTATTCCTCGCTGTAGTTATGCCGATCGCCTTCCGGCAACTGCTGCGTCAGACCCAGCGCCATGCCGCGGGGAATGATCGTAACTTTGTGCACCGGATCTGCGTTAGGCACTTTCAAACCGACTAACGTGTGTCCGGCTTCATGATAGGCGGTGACCCGCTTCTCTTCGTTGGAGATAACCATGCTCTTGCGCTCGGCGCCCATCAACACCTTGTCTTTCGCGAGCTCAAAGTCCGCCATCGCCACTAGCTTCTTGTTGTAGCGAGCAGCGTTGAGTGCGGCTTCGTTTACAAGATTGGCCAGGTCGGCTCCGGTGAATCCGGGAGTGCCGCGCGCGATAACGCTGATATCCACATCTTCACCAAGTGGAATCTTGCGCGTATGAACTTTCAGAATTCCTTCACGGCCGCGAACGTCAGGTCGCGACACCACCACCCGGCGATCAAATCTGCCGGGGCGAAGCAACGCCGGATCGAGCACGTCGGGACGATTCGTCGAAGCGATCAAAATAACGCCGTCATTCGACTCAAAGCCATCCATCTCAACCAGCAACTGATTCAAAGTCTGTTCGCGCTCGTCGTGTCCACCACCAAGACCAGCGCCACGGTGACGGCCGACTGCATCAATCTCATCGATGAATACAATGCAGGGCGCGTTCTTCTTGCCTTGTTCGAACAAGTCGCGTACGCGCGAAGCACCGACACCAACGAACATCTCGACGAAATCAGAGCCTGAGATCGAGAAGAAGGGCACGTTGGCCTCGCCGGCGATGGCGCGCGCCAGCAAAGTTTTGCCGGTTCCCGGCGGTCCCATCATGAGCACGCCTTTGGGAATGCGGCCGCCGAGCTTTTGAAACTTTTGCGGTTCTTTCAGGAACTCAATGATTTCCTGCAGCTCTTCTTTGGCTTCTTCAACACCAGCTACGTCCTTGAAAGTTACGCGCTTTTGCTGGTTGTTAAGCAATTTCGCGCGCGACTTACCAAAGCTCAGCGCCTTGTTGCCGCCCGACTGCATTTGCCGCAACATGAAAACCCAAATGCCGATGATGAAAAGCAGCGGCGCCCAGGTGATCAGCATAGGCCAGATATAACTGCTGGATCCGGAGTCGTCTTCAAACTTTTCGACAAGCTTCTTGCCGTCGACCTGCTCATTCGCCTTCTTAAATAACTCGTTCTTAATCTGTTCGTTAGTAAGTTGTACGCGATATTCCTGATTGCGCGTGTCGATTGCTGTAGTTTCGTTTTGTCGGACTGTCAGCTGCTTGATCTCGCGGGCGTCAATCTTTGTGTAGAGTGTTGACAGGTCGATTGCCGTGGAATTGCGGCCTGTCGGATTGACCACGAGTTTGTAGAGCAGCAGTGCACCCGCGACTATCAGCAACCAAAAAATTATTTGTCTAGCAGTGGAACTCAATGTCATTAAAGCCTCCGACGCTGATCATAGCCTAGAACGCGTCCTTTGTCTTTCTCAGACTCGCCGCAGGGAAACTGCAAAAGCCTCCGTTAAGCGACTCGTTTGGATGCCACGAGACCGGTGGCGGTTGTGCTAACTGTCTACATCCATCAGGGCCAGCAATCGTCCAATGCTTCGTCCGCTGCGACTGGCCGAAAATGCGAAAACCGCCGGCTCGTGCCGCGGCGGTGTTGGCGACATCGATTCTAGAGAGTGAGAGCGCCTTTTTCAACTCTTTTTGCGGGCAGGCATGCCGTTTAGCACAAGCCAGCCGTGTTTTCGCCTCACTTCCCCGCCATCTGGCAACTGGGCGACTCGCCCGCCTTTCTCGCCCGCTAAAAGGCAATCAATCGCAACCAGATGCACCATCTCCAGGCGGCGCAAGTGACCGCGCTCTTGCTCCAGCCAGAGTCGCACCGCTCGGCGTCGCACTGCGGCAGGTGCCCCGGCCATGACTTTTACATTCAGAGACACAGTCCCGTTCGCGTGGAGTTCAGCACTTGCAGAGGCCGCTTTAAGAAGTTTTTCCGCCTCATTTGCAAGAACGTCTGCATCTTCGCGCAGCAGCCCGGCCGTGCGAGAAAGTGCTTCTACAATCTTGTTATTGAAAGACTGCATCAGAGGCAGCAGTTGTTTGCGGACTCTCACCCGCGAGAACTCTTCATTCTCATTCATCTCGTCTTTGCGAAATTCGACCTGGTTGAGGCGGCAGTAATCCTCCACATCTGTGCGTCGCGCCCATGAGATCAACGGCCTACCGAGCTGAATGTTCGAGCCTTGCTCCAGGGCGCGCAGGGACTCAATCCCGCTCAAGCCTTCGGCGGCGCTGCCCCGCAAGAGACGGAGCAGGACTGTCTCAGCCTGATCATCCAGCGTATGGGCGGTCAGGATTAATTGAGCCTGCGCTTTTCGCGCCGACGCCTTGAGGAAATCGTAACGGGCGCGACGAGCGGACTGTTCGAGATTATCGCCCGTTTGAGCGGCACGTTTTCGGACATCTACTCGCCGCACAACCGCGGGATAGCCAAGCCGGGCTACCAGCTGCTTTACCCAGGCCGCGTCTTCCTTGCTCAGTTCTCGTAAGCCATGATCAAGATGCGCGACCGTCAGTTTCAACGAGAGCTTGCCGCCACGGATTAACTCATCCAGCCCTAAAAGTAAGGCGGTGGAGTCGGCGCCGCCAGACACAGCAACGATGACTGCCGCGTCTTTCGCAGGAAAGCCCGCCTGCCTCCAGGCGGCGAGTAGCCTTCGGGCAAAACGACTCAGGGCTGGAACGCGCGACCGCACGAGTTTTCTATGGCTGGTTTTCAAAGCAAGCTAATTCTCAAACGCCCAACGTTTTCGGTCAAATGCCCGCAATTTCGGGCAGGAAAGTGTCACAAAGCCAGCCGGCGTGGTGTTTACCTTTTCAGAACCAGAAAATTACCTAGCCGTTACTGCTTCGTCTCAAACCACGCTTGGTCTAAAGATTCTCAGGAGGCTGCCATGAATTATCCCGTACTTCAAACAATGAAAGCGCGAATCGAGCGTTTTCTCCGCGATCGGCGAGTAACGCTGTTAGGAACTCTCGGCATTCTGGCTTTGTTCCTGGCCTGCTATCCGACAACGGAAGTGAGCTATTCAAGCCCTCAGGATCCCGGTGCGGCGCAATGGTTGATTGAATTCAAGACTGGGGAAGAGAGGGTTCACATCCAGATGCGCTACCAGCGCAAGCGCGACAACGGGTATGGCTACAGCAACAACGGTTTCATGATCGCGCCCGAGAAGTTGAGCGGACTTACTCGCGAGCAAGCGATGTCGTCGGGGACAAACGTAAAGTTCCAACTGCAGCGCGACGCAGGAACGTTTTACTTTGAAGGCTGGTTCAAAGAAGGGAATGGTTCCGGCCACTTCA
The DNA here is from genome assembly GCA_049283975.1 of Pyrinomonadaceae bacterium. Classification (GTDB taxonomy): domain Bacteria; phylum Acidobacteriota; class Blastocatellia; order Pyrinomonadales; family Pyrinomonadaceae; genus PSRF01. Next base: position 4,069 of record JBAPXA010000560.1, read on the forward strand.
CTTTCAGTCCCAATCCATCCTTTGGCGCAGAGCTGAGCCGCCTTGGCATTGGCTCACCTAACGCCGAGCAGCAGCTCTCAATGGCTTTACATGACGTCGGCTTCGCATTGATTAACGAACTCAAGTCTCAGGGTTACGAACAGCCGACGCTCGAGCAGTTAGTCAAGATGGGTCAACATGGTGTGCATCTGGAGTACGTGCAAGGGCTGAAGTCATCGGGTTATAGCGTCAAGTACATCGACTTTTTGATCAAGATGAGGGATCACGGCGTGACGGTCAATTTTATTCGTGAGCTTGCGAGTCTGAACTACACCGGCCTGACTGCGGAGGAGCTAATTCGAACTCGCGATCACGGCGTGACTGGAAAGTACATCAATGAGTTTCGAGCGGCCGGATACAATCAGCAGACGTTGGACGACTGGATCAAGTTGCGGGACCACGGCGTGAACATCGAGTTTGTAAAGGAATTGGATGCACTGGGCTACTCCAAATTGGACATTGATGAACTGCGGCGAATGAGAGACCACGGAGTCAATGCGAATTTTATTCGAGAACTAAAGGAAGCCGGCTATGACAAAGTTCCGGTCGAGCAATTGATTCGCTTGCGAGATCACGGTGTGAACGCCAAATTTATCCAAAAGATGAAAGAGATGGGTCACAAGGATCTGACTCTGGACGAATATGTGCGATTGCGCGACCGCGGCGAAGGATCCGAGTAAAGCAGTGGCAAAGGGCCATAGGCAGACGGCAGAAAGTTGGTGGTGTGGCTCCTGCTCCTGCCGTCTGCACCTGAGAACAAGAACGTCATGAGATTAATCTTTAAGTCGCAGGGGCGCGTCTATGCGCTCCTGTTTGTCATTACCTTCCTGGGTTGCGGCGTTTGCCAGTCCGCTAAGGCCCAGGAGCTGGATACGCAGGCCTACGTTGAGACTTTGCAACTGGCCCTCGCAAAGTCTGAGGCCAAGGAATGGAAGGAAGCAGCGGCCGCCTGGCAACGCGTGGTAGAAGCGAATCCTGTCAACGCGGGATTCTGGAATTCACTAGGCGACGCCGCATACGGAAACAAAGACTACCGACGGGCCATCAGTGCCTACGAGAAAGCGCTGGAACTAGGCGCCGGTTTTCCTTCGAATGCCGCCTACAACATTGCCTGTTGTTACGCCTTGCTGGGTGAAAAAGAACAGGCTTTTGCATGGCTACAAAAATCCTTCGACATGGGCTTTCGCAATCTTGCCCACTCGCAAACGGATTCTGACTTGCTGTCTCTGCATGACGATCCGCGCTTTAACAAGATCGTGGGGCTTGCTGACGTCAGCAAGATGACACGCGATGAAGGCTGGAGATACGACTTGGCACTGCTCGCGCGGGAGGTGAAACGCAAAGGTTACGTTCCCGGAGTCGCGCGCCAGTTCTCCAAGGAAGCATTCGACGTAGCGGTTGCTAAGCTCGATAACGAGATTCCTAAACTCAGCGACGCCCAGGTTCTGATCGAGCTGATGAAGTTGATGCGGAAACTCGGTGATGGCCATAGCGGGATCCTCGGCCGACTTGATAATGCGGAAGCCGCCCTTGCAGTGCCGCTGCAGTTCTATCTCTTTAAAGAAGGGCTTTTTGTTATCGCTGCCGATGCGCAGAACAAAGACTTATTAGGGGCTCAGGTTTTGCGATTTGGCGACAGCACGGTATCGCAGGTGATGCAGGCACTGGATCCTCTCACGTCACGCGATAACGACTACTGGCCTAACCAGACCTCCCCTTATCGCATGCGGAGTTTGCCCTTACTAAATGGCCTTGGTTTGATTCCTGATGTGCGGAAGGTCAACCTGGCAATCAAGGATGTTCAAGGCAAAGAGCGTGTGGTTACCGTCACCGCTAATGGTGACTTCCCTAACATCTGGAACGACTTTCCCAAATCCTGGATCACCTACGCCGGCACGCTCGGCAAGCCTCTCCCGCTGTACCTGAAGAACATGGCGACGGCGTATTGGTTTGAATATTTGCCCGAGAGCAAGCTGCTCTACTTCCAATACAATCGCGTCCGGAACGAAGGCGAAGAGTCGCTCGCGAAGTTCACCGAGCGCCTGTTCAAGTTTGTGGCCGAGAATGAAGTCGACAAACTTGTTATCGATATGCGTTGGAATAATGGCGGCAACACATTTCTGAGCCAGCCACTGCTTCACAGTTTGATTCGCAGCGAGAAGATAAACAAGCGAGGCAAGTTGTTCGTCATTATCGGCCGGCGCACCTACTCAGCGGCACAAAACACCAC
>JBAPXA010000561.1:0-13456 GCA_049283975.1 Pyrinomonadaceae bacterium
GTTGTGCTGATTGGCAGCCGGTGCGGTCGGGGCCACGGTCTGAGCGTAGGCACTGCTTGAGCAAAACAAAAACAGAATAAGTGAAAGATAATTCCTTGCTTTCATGCGTTCCTCGACAAAGCGGGTGGATGCGGTTCCAGTAGAGTTTGAGTGTGCAGTTTCGTTTATCATCTTACTGATACGGCGTAAGTTACCGTGTCATACTTTTGAGGTTACTGAATGAACATTGGGCAAAAGCTAAACCGATTCAAGACATCTCCAAATAGTGCACGTCTATACGATCGTTCGCCTCTTTGGACAACGGGCCCCATAACTTTCCATACGGCGGTGGCGAAGGGGCTTATTCCGATCTTGCTGCTGTTGCGTGAGTGTTCCTAGAAGAGCGGGTCGACGGGGCTTTGCACAAAAGTAACCTTCGATAAGTTCCGCGAGGATTGGCCAATGCGTTTACGCGTCATCCCGAAGGGCAAATAGGCCAGCCGTTTTACGGCTGGTTTACCGATGGCAGTATTTTTTTTTCAGGCCGCTTCAGCGGCCTTATTCGGAGAAGGCCGTTGAAACGGCCTAAGGACCCAATCGTTGCGCGACCTAACCAGCCGTAAAACGGCTGCCCTAACCGCCCTGCGGGCCTGCCTCGTAAACGAGGCACGTCATTGATTCTTGATGTTGGACTACTTTTTGTGCAAAGCGGTCGAGGGCTATTCGGTCGGAAGATTAGCGATCGGCGATTGCCAATTGGCAATTGGCCGCTCCCGAAAAAGGCCAATCGAAAATCCCCAAGTGGCATTCGCCAATCAGCTAATCGTCCTCACTTCAATTCGAACTTCTCCTTCAGTCCGCCAATCGTTACCTCAAACTCGCCTACTTCTATGACCGGTTTGTTATTGGCACCGATAAATGAAAGATCTTCCGGGCGCAGTCGGAAAGTCAGAGTGCGGCTCTGTCCTGGTTCGAGATAGATCTTGGCAAAACGCTTTACCCTTTTTCCGGCGGGGGATAGAGAGGCTACAAGATCATTAACGTAAAGTTGGACAACTTCCTTGCCGGTTCGACGACCACTGTTAGTTACCGTAACGGTGACGGAAAGATCGGAGTTTCCCGTTATTGTCTTTTGGCCGAGGCGCAGATCGCTATAAGCAAAGGTGGTATAGCTCAGCCCCTGGCCGAATTCGAACTGCGGCCTGAAAGCCATATTGCCGAAGGCCGTGTCTTCTGTTTCGAAGGGTTTATGATCGTAGGTAATCAATCCGTTCGGCGTGCGTGGGTAAGTGAAGGGAAGTTTTCCCGATGGATTAACGTCGCCGAAAAGCACGTCGGCAACTGCCTGTCCTCCCTCGTTGCCTGGGTTGTAAGCCATCAGAACAGCACCGGCTTTGTCAACAATGCGGTTGATGATTCTCGGCCGCCCTTCAACTAGCACCAGCACTATCGGTTTACCGGTCGCTGCGACTGCCTCAGCAAGTCTTTGCTGGGGTTCACCGAGAGTTAGGTCAGTGATGTTGCCGGGAGTTTCGCAGTAAGACCCTTCACCAAGGCAAAGCACCACCACATCAGCAGCCTGAGCGGCACGCACAGCTGCCGGGATATCAACTTCCGCTTCGACGTCGGTTGGGGTGCTGTTTGAAGCAGAACCCGGCGGTCGCGTAATCTTTGTCCCGGGAACGTAGGTCACGTTTGCGCCTCCTACCTTTTCGATCGCTCGTCGAATGGTCAGACGATCCTTCGGATAAAGTGATTCTTCCGAACCTTGCCAAACGTACGACCAACCGTTATTGAGAGAAATCATTGAATCGGCCGTGGGACCGGTCACTAGCACTCTTCGGTTTTTGGCGAGCGGTAACAAGTTGTTCGTATTCTTCAAGAGCGTCATCGATTCATGTGCTGCTTGCAACGCCGCCTGTCGCGATTCGGCCATTCCAATTTTTGACTTCAGAGCAGGATCCGGTGTGGCCTTCTCGAAGAGTCCTAACTCAAACTTCACTCTCAAGATTCGCCTCACGGCTTCGTCGATTCGCGACTGCGGGACCGAGCCTTCTTTAACCAAGGCGACTAGATGATCGGCGAAACTGTAATCGAGCGGCACCATGCTCATGTCGTTGCCGGCCATCACAGCCATTCGGGTTGCTTCTTTCTCGTTGGCAGCCACGCGCCAGACCGTTACCAGTTTCTTAATGTCTTCCCAATCAGTGACGACAAATCCCTTGAAGCCCAGTTCGTCGCGCAAGATGCCGGTCAACAGATGATGGTTGACGTGTCCGGGAACGCCGTTGATTTCTCCGGAATTTACCATCACGGTTCGAGCGCCGGCCTGAACGGCCGCAGCGAAGGGCGGCAGGAAGTATTCGCGCAAATGGTTTTCTGGAATCCACGCTGGAGTTCTGTCTCTTCCGGTCAGTGGGAAACTGTAGCCCATGTAGTGCTTTAAACTGGAAGCTACTCGGTCTTGAGAAGCGACGTCCGATCCTTCCAAGCCTCGCACGAAGGCAACGCCCATAACCTTGGCGAGGTATGGGTCTTCGCCGAACGTCTCCCAGAAACGTGGCCAAAGGGGATTGCGACCTAGATCGAGCACGGGTGAAAAGGTCCAGGGGATCCCGGCAGCGCGCGTTTCCATGGCAGCGATTTCCGAGCCTCGTTTCATCAACTCAGGATTCCAGGTTGCGGCCATGCCGATCTCCTGGGGGAAAAGAGTTGAGCCCTGAATATAAGTCCCGCCGTGAATCGAATCGATTCCGTAGATAACAGGAATCCCGAGACGAGTATTTTTAGTTGCTGCTTCCTGAATATGTTTGATGGTGTCGTGCCATTTATCCGGTGTCAGGGCTTGATCTGAGACGTTAAGAATCGATCCGACGCCGTATCGGACAATTGCCTTTTCCAGCTTCGCCGGATCGATTTGAATATTCTGATCTCGCCCGGTGACAATCATGCCGAGGGTCAGCTGAGTCATCTGGCCAACTTTCTCTTCGAGTGTCATCCGCTTAAGGAGGGCCTCAATCTTCTGCGAATTGTCACGCTCCGGTCCGCTCTTCACGGTGCTCTGAAAAAACTCGTCACTATCATTGATGTCTGCGGGAACTGGTCCGCGATCGTCTGCCTGTCGAGCTTGTCCGGCTAAGATTTTCATACTTTGCTCCGAGCCGGCGCGGGTGGCTGTGTCAGCTTTTTGGACCGGCAAACCAAAGCAGATGGAGAGAGTAATAACCACCAAAGCGAGCGCAGTTTTTTTCATGTTCTTTGTTTTCCTTCGGGAAGCGATGAGTGGAGCTTGGCACTCTAACTTGATGAACGTAGGGGCGCCCTCACCGGGCACCCCGCTCTGTCGCGATTCGGGTCGCCCACGGAGGGCGCCCCTACAGAATTTCCTATTGTGCTCGCCTCTGTAACTTCTGACTGACTTCGCGCCAGGTGACGAGCTTAACGTTATTCTCCTGAAGCAGCTTGCGGAAAGTGTCACTCGTAACAAATTGGAAATCGCGCTGGCGCCACTCTGAGCCCCAATCGGGATGATTGAACGCCACGCCTCTCATCTCCTCGTCGTCGTATGCCAGATGTACGATCATCTCCGTGATACCAGGCTGAAGACTCTTGACTGCTTCGGCGTAAAACTTAGACCAGCCCTCCGCTGTGACACCGGGCCCAATGCTAATTATGGTATTCATCACAACATCGTCGGGACCCAGAAGCGAAGGCAGAAAGGGCGCCTCCGCAAACCACTCCTGCGAAACTCTGATTAGTAGCTTGTTATCCCGTGCGACGCGGAAGAGAGTTTCAAACAAAGCCTGAGTTTGGTAAAGCGTTCCCATGTGTGAGTCGAGGTGGGTGGGTTGAATGCCGAGTAATTTGGCGCGCGCAATTTGTGCTCGAATTTCGGCTTCTGCTTCTTTGGGGTCTATGTGCGCGGCAGCTTCGGTTTCCGTTAGGTAAAAATAGCCGTTACTGTCCAGAAGGGAAGGAACACGCTCTTTTGCCAGGATCGGCCCCCAGCGGTAAAGATTCCACTCGCTCGTAAGAGTCAGGTGCAGGCCCAGATCCGCTTCGGGATGTTTTCGCGCGTAGTCAGCTATCTCGGGCAGCCAGGGACAGGGAATCATGATGCTGGCTGAACTGACTAGTCCACTCTCCAATCCCTTGATCGAAGCCTTGTTGATAGAGTGGGCCATCCCCAGGTCGTCGGCATGCACGATTAGCAGTTTTGCATCCGGCGGGTAACCGAGTCGTTCCAGCAGACTTTTCGCTGCCGTTGGGACCGAGCGAGACGTCTGTGTCTGGTGGGCAGTGGACGTAGACGTTGCGAAAAGAAGGCAAGCGAGGACTACGATAGACGTTCTTGATTTCATATGAGCTTATGAGATCGTAGTTCGCACACGGGCCAGTGGGCCAACCGGCCCTCCGCCCCTTGTTAGGAAAAAGACCTTTTCGAATTCGGAAAATTGTATGATGCTGCTTATTAATGGTCAATTCTATTTGCGTTTCATAAGCAGCCATGAAATCGCTGAAAATAGGAATCACTGGTGTCCGCGGAATTATTGGTGAGACCTTTACGCCTGAAGTGGCAGTCGGGTTCTCGCAGGCGTTTGGGACCTATCTTGATGGGGGACGTATTCTAGTTTGTCGCGATACCCGTGCCTCCGGGCCGATGGTTCGTGCGGCAGTTCTTGCCGGCCTTCTCGCTGCAGGGTGTGAGGTGATCGATCTTGGAGTTTCGCCGACACCAAGCCTGCAGTTAGCAGTTAATAAACTTCAAGCGGATGGTGGCATCGCAATCACCGCCGGTCACAATCCCTCGCAATGGAACGCACTGAAATTTGTGCGCGGCGATGGGCTTTATTTGAATCCCACGCAAGCGGAAGAGCTTCTGGACATATTTCATCAAGGAGAGTTTACCAAGGCAACCTGGGATCAGATCAAGCCTGCGATCCAGTATCAGGATCCAATCAGTCACCATATAGAATTGCTTAAGGGTGCTTTTGATGTTGAGGTGATCAAAAACCGCCGCCTAAAGGTCGCGGTCGATTGCTGCAACGGTGCGTGTTCGCACCTGATACCCCGTTGGCTGAAGGAAATCGGTTGCGAAGTCCTTGTGATCAATGACGACGTGGACGCCGCTTTTCCACACGCTCCCGAACCTAAGCCTGAAACCATGGCTCAGCTTAGCGCAATTGTTAGAGCCGGAAATGCTGACATCGGCTTCGCTCATGACGCTGACGGCGAGCGACTCGGAATTGTAACTGAGTTGGGTCAACCACTTTCAGAAGAGCTGACATTCGCCCTCGCGACCCGGATTCGTCTTGAACAGAAGGCAGGAACGCTGGTGACGAATGTTTCAACTACAGGCGCCATCGAACAAATTGCGTCAGCCTATGGCGCCACAGTTGTACGAACGCAGGTTGGGCAAACCTACATCTCCGAGAGCATGATAGAACTTAACGGTGTTCTCGGCGGCGAAGGCAGCGGCGGTGTAACCGTTCCCGAACTCCATTCAACTCATGATAGTGCTGCGGCGGTTGGCCTGATTCTCGAGGGTCTTGCACGTACTGGAAAACCTGTTTCGGAGTTCATTCAGGAGCTTCCGCGGTTGACGATGTTGAAGCACAACCTTCCTGTAGAACCGAATCGACTTTATTCGGTATTACAGAATTTCCGACTTGCCATGGAGCATGAACGGCTACCTTATGATCTGACAGATGGTATCAAAGTGGTGTTACCGCAGGGCTGGATCCACGTGCGCGCCTCGAATACAGAATCGATGATTCGCGTCATCGTAGAAGCTGAGCAAGCCAGAACGGCACAAAACCTATTGGATTGGGTTCGCGACAGGTTGAATAAGTGAGCAATAATCGCCCAACCCGCGAAGCGGGTGTCAGCATGATGATGGCAACGAGGCAGCCCACCAAGTGGGCGGCAGCGGTATGAGTTTGTTGTGCGTTCTCTCTTTCGCCCGTTTCACGGGCTCGAAATCTATGTGTGCTTTTACCTGGGGTTCCGCTGTGCTACACCCCAGGCTTTATGCTCACGCCCGCTCCGCGGGCTAAAGACAAACTAACCCGGCTTTAGTCATGCGAGCTATCCCAACTCTGAAGATCAGTATTTCCGGTGTGCGCGGAGTGATCGGCGATTCACTGACGCCGACGCTACTGACGCGTTTTGCCCAGGCCTTCGGCACGTACGTTGGCTCCGCCACGATTGTCATTGGGAATGATCCGCGGACCTCGGGCGAGATGGTCAAGCAATCCGTCATCGCAGGCCTTTTGTCCAGCGGATGTCACGTCATTGATATCGGAATGTGCCCGGTGCCGACAGTTCAGCTACACGTTCGACACCATCGCGCATCAGGAGGCATTGCAATTACCGCCAGCCATAACCCGGCGGAGTGGAATGCCCTGAAATTTATCGGTGCTGACGGGCTTTTTCTGAATAGCGGTAAAGCACGCGAGATGCTCGACATTTATCATCAAGGTGAATACACCAAGGTCGCGGGCGCCGAAATGCGGGCAGTGGAAGAGATTTCAGGAGCGACTGATCTCCACATTCAAAAAATCCTTGAGGTCCTTGGACCACTACCTCAGGGCAAAAAGCCCTTGCGTGTAGTGGTCGACGCTTGTAATGGCGCGGGTTCCCTGGTTGGTCCAAAGCTACTTAAGGCTTTGGGTGCTGAAGTCATCCCGATTAATTCCACTCCGAACGGACTATTTCCACGTCCAGCAGAACCATTGGCGGAGAATCTTGGGGACCTTTGCACGGCAGTCAAAGAACACCGCGCCGATATTGGATTTGCCCAGGATATGGACGCAGACCGGCTGGCAATCGTTTCCGAGCAGGGAATACCTATCGGGGAGGATTACACTCTCGTGTTAGCGACTCTTTATGTTCTCGGCAAGCTGCTGGGACCGGTGGTCGCGAATCTATCATCAACGTCGCTGCTGCAAGTGGTTGCTAACCGATTTAACTGTCCTCTGTTTCTAACGAAGATAGGCGAAGTCAATGTAACTGAAAAGATGCAGCAAGAAGATGCTGTTATTGGTGGAGAAGGGAACGGAGGAGTTATCTATCCTCGCATCAACTTTGCGCGCGACAGCTTGGTCGGCATGGCGCTCGTCCTGCACTTGCTCGCTGAAACGGGTCAAACGATCAGCGAGTTGGTTAATAGCTTTCCGCGGTTCAGCCTGATCAAAGAGAGGCTGGCATGTCCCTCAGATAAGATCCCTGTTGTACTCAGAATGCTGCGTCGCGATTATGCAGATTATCCGTTGGATCTCCGGGATGGCGTGAAAGTGGTACTGCCTTCGGGCTGGTTTCTCGTAAGGGGCTCAAATACGGAACCGATCATACGGGTGCTCGCGGAAGCAGAGTTTGAGGCGGCAGCAAGGGCGATCATGGATGGCGTATATTCACGGGTCCAGGAGTGTTTGAACTGATCCCATGCAATTAGGCTCAAGGTAAACAGATTTTAGAGCTGGATACTGGTGCAGCTTGGGAAAATACTCAATCAGAACCGGGAGCAGTAGCGACCGGGTCCTTCGATTGCCGATTGTCGATTGGACGAACGAATCATCACAAATCGTCAATTGGCAATCGCCAATGAGAACGGCCCGGTCGCTACCGCTCCCGGTTCTACCTTGAATGGCAACGCCGGACGTCGCTCAAACTGCACCAGTACGCAGAGTCGGACGCATCGGCCGCTGATGTCCTAAATTCGTAGTGGACAGGCGGCAGAGCAAAACATTAACCCTCTCCGCGTGTTGAGACGCGTTGCTGATTCTAAAGATACGGATGAATATCATGAAGAGAACGGTCCTTTTTCGCACTGGGATATTGGCGACCCTGATCGTTTTGGTTGGCGGGTCGGTTCTTGGCCAGGACTCCTCGAAGCCGCCCGCGTCAGATGCATCCAGGCTCGTCTATGCCGACTTTCAGAACATACAAACCGGCAGACCGGTCAGCAAGCAGGGCGGAATGGTTCGGTTGAATCCATATTCCCAGAACCCTGCAAACCCTCCGCACTTTCGTGGGTTGGAAAAAGCAGATCCACCGGCCCCGGCTTTTGCGCGGGTGACTTCGGAAGATGTCGCTGCCGCTTTCGATTACGAACTGCGTGTCCCAAACGAATGGGCGGGAGTCAATATGGAGGTGTTCGGGCAGCCGGAGAAAGACGGCAAGCTCGTGTCTGATGATGTGAGCGGCTATAAGTTCATCACCCTGCGAGTCTTTGTTAAAGGAGACGCCCGGTACATACGACTCGAACTCATCTCACGCGGTCATGGGGCCAATCTCGAGTCGGGGTATCCCATGGCGAGTTTTCGTCTGTCGCCGGGCTTCAATACTTATAAACTCAAACTCGACACTTTTAACCAACCCGATTGGGCGATGCCACTTGATCTCAAGCGGGACGTCCTCAGGAAGTTGACGTCCGTCACAATCGGTGTGCACTGCGACAAATGCACTATGGATAAAGGAACGGTTGTGGTCGACAACATCGCTTTCGAGAAATAGAATCCGCCGCGACGAACAGGAGCTCTCATGATGTTTTAAGCATTGCGATTCGAGTAAACCAGTTTCTTACCGGAGTACTACAGGCATCCCGATGAATTGTCCGTAACTTTCCGCAGCGACAGTGACCGTTCGATGCGTGGCGGGAGTCGGTGGGTCGAAGAGATTTGTTTCAATGAGGGCGGCTCCCTTCTGAAACGTGCGCTTCCAGGTTCCGACCACCTTGCCATCCACCATAACCGTCGACAGGAAGCCATTCGCGGCAGTCATCTTCCTCACATGTCGCAGCTCAATCGAGTCAGAACGATCTTTGTAGCTGAACAGGTACTCGTCGTACGCGGGAAGGAAGTATGCGGTAGGCGAACGAGTTGATCTCGTTCTGACAGTGTGGGAAAGCCAATAAGTTTGGCCACCTATGCTCTTTTGAATCAGCTGCGATTGAATTGACTCTAACCCGGCTCGTGCGTCCGCGGGCGAGAGCCCTGACCACCAAACAAAATCCCGAAGCGTGGCAGGACTGCGGCTTGCAAAGTAACGTGTGGCAAGCTCTGCCAGTGCCTGACTGCGCCGCATCTTCACTCTGGTCTTCAACTGATCGAACCCGATATAAGTTGGATTGCCGCGGACGGTGACAGTCTGACAAATCAGTGCATCAAGCGAAGCGCGCTGCAACATATGTACGGCTCGCAAGCCTTTGGTTGAGATACCGCTCTTTTCGAGACTCGCGAGCAATTGAGTCCGATTTAGTTGCTTACCGCCGCGCAATGCCTTGGCCAGGGCTGCATTACTACGAGCCAGGGTGCGTTCATCTAGTTCGAGTTTGCGATACATGCTCGCGTTATGCGCGATGATGCGCGGCGCAATCAATGCTAACAGCCACCCGAGGTCTGCTGCGGCAACAAAATGTAGAGTGCCGCGCAAGGCCCAGGTTCTGACAATCGTTTTGTCAGCGATCGCCTGCTCAACTTCTAAATCAGTGCTGTTTGGTAACCGCAGACCCATTCCCCATTTTCCACCGGCGTAATCCTGCCCCTGAACGACCACAAGCTTTGCCATTAATTCAGCGGGTGTACCGATCTTCGAATGGAGCAGATGCTGGTTGTGTAATCTCTGAACAGCGACAGTCAACATAATCTTCTGCTTACCTCTTGTAGACCCCTGCGATACGAGCCTTCGCAGCGGCACTAACCAATTACCTTAACGAGGCAAACGTCTTGCAGCGGAAAAACAAAGTCTATATCGTCGGTTCGCCTAAAAAAGTTTTTAAGGAGAACATCCTGAATCGTGGACCAGAAAACGTTGAGTTGCGCGCGCTCGCGCCGGGATTTCTTAAAGACTTCTAGTTTGGGCGCCTTAGCTTTCGCGCTTTCAAACCGTGCTTCTTCATACGTGTCCGGCGCCGAGCCCGCCAGCGCACTTCTAATGTACGTGGGAAGTTATACGTCAGGCGAAAGTAAGGGGATTTATCTTTATCGCTTCACCCTGTCTTCCGGAGAATTGGTCCAACTCGGTGTAACTGAAGCGGTCGATCCTTCGTTTCTAGCTCTCTCGCCCGACCGTCGCTTCGTGTATTCAGTTAACGAGGTGGATGAGTTTGAGAACAAGAAAAGTGGCGCGCTCAGCGCCTTCGCCATCGATCAGAAGACGGGTGAACTGAAGCTGCTTAATCAAAAACCTTCATTGGGTGGCGCCCCATGTTACGTAGTGGTGGACAAGACGGGTAGATTTGTTTTGGTCGCTAATTATGTGGGCGGCAACGTTGCTGTTCTTCCGGTGCGTAGCGACGGCAGTTTGGGCGATGCTACAGACGTGAAGCAGTTTCGGGGTTCAAGCATTGATGCTAGCCGTCAGCAAGGACCACATGCTCATTGCATCGTGCTGGACAAGGCTAACCGGTTTGCTTACTCATGTGATTTAGGCACTGACAAGATCATGATCTTCCGCTTTGACGCGCGGCGAGGGAAGTTGATCCCAAACGGAAGGCCCTCGGTGCAGCTCAAAGCTGGTGCGGGACCCCGCCATCTAACTTTTCACCCGGGGGCTCAGTATGCTTACGTCATCAATGAACTGCACGCGACGATAACCGCTTTCGCTCACGATCGGACAAGCGGCAATTTGAACGAGTTACAAACCGTGCCCACTTTGCCGCCCGGTTTTACCGCCGCCAACACGAGTGCCGACATCCACATTTCTCCGGACGGACGGTTTCTTTATTGTTCCAATCGGGGTCACGACAGTATTACTGCCTTCAAGATCGATCAGCGGCGCGGTGAATTAACTTTCATTGCTCACGAGTCAAGTGGCCTCAACACTCCGCGCAATTTCGCAATTGATCCGACAGGAGCGTTCCTGTTGGTGGCGAATCAAAAGTCTGACAACATCGTCGTTTTTCGGCGTGACAGGAATACAGGCAGGCTTAGCGCAACAGGGCAAATAGCCGAGGTGCCGTCACCAGTTTGTCTGAAATTTGGTGCACCACTTTCGTGAAGGGTTTGGTTGGATTGTCAGTGAAAAGCTCCGCGTTGGCGTTGGCTTTGCCCCTGAGTGCGGAAGCGGCTTCGCCCTTCCGTCGGGGTCTTCTTTTTTGCGGGGCTGCCCCACTGCGGGCATAGCCGAGATTAATAATAAAGTCCTGACGGCGGGGCAAAGCCACCGCCACACATCAGTCGGCGTAGCCGTAACGAACGTCACACCTCAACCGCTGCCGGTTCACCTGACGCCTGATCCATAGCCATCTCTTTCGATCTCCTCATGCCGATAGCCGAAAGTGCGTAGAACAGAATGGCAACCAGCACCAAATACTGAAAGCCCAGCAGCATGGAGCTATATTCAGCTAGTCCGCCAACCATAGCGCCGGCGATGTTCACGCCGAACGCACGATCAGGCTCCGTTGTCCGTTTGAATGATGCGGCAAAAATGACAGCGGCAAACAGTACCGGCGAAAACACAAGCACGCATGAGCCAAGCACTTGAATGCTGCGGTTCATTCCCAGAAAAAAATCAAGAGGGACAATCGCGTTCAGAGTTAGAGCAGTAAGCAAACCCACGTAATATGGCCACAAGCGAGCAGGCTTGAACCTGAGCGTCCAAAGATTGGCAAGCAGAATCATCACCAGGACGGCAAGAAATACGACTGAGTTGACCACCCAGGTGCTGCCAAACAGCAAAGCCATCGTCACAACAGCTTTCGTCTCAATCAGCATGAATCCCGCGCCTAAAAAGAAAAGCTGAACGTTGAGTGCGCCGATTCGTGGAGAGTTGGTACCGGGTTCAGCCAGGGCAGTCGCGCGTCTTTGGTGCCGCGGCAGAAACAGAAAAATCAGCAGCAACCCCAACGCACCCATGATCAGCATTCCACGCAAGCTCAGTGTCGGTATCATCGGCTCACGCAAATACAGGAAGGGCCAATCGTCGGTCGCGGTCCGCAGACCGCCTTCAGGGGGCAACACGCTCGCCAACCCAAAATGCTGCCACGGAGACGTTATTCGATGACCTGGCTCCTGCGTCAATTCGCCGACTTGTGTTGCCTCTGAACCTGGATGCTGTTGGAAGCCGTTTGGTGACGCCGGTCCTGGCGGCTGGTCGTTGCGTAGAAAATAGTCGGATTGGAGGGCAAAGGCGGTTCGCAGATCGCCAGTGGCTCCGGCAAAGAAAATCGTGAAGTCTCCGAAAGTCGCTTTCTCCGGTTCAATCACTTTCCGGTACGGCAAAGTCAGCACCAATGAATTGCCGGAGCCGAAAACTTCGTCCAAACCTTTTTGCAAGCGCGCGGCGAGCCAGCCTTGACGGAAGTAGTTGTAGATTACGAATGTACCATTCGGTTTGAGGTGACGGCGGACGTCTTCGAAGGTCTGGCGCGTGAACAGAAAACTCTCGAGGCGAATATTGCTGTAGCCGCTGTGCAACACCAGCGAGTCGACCAGGGCATAGACGATCAAATCGTACTTCCTACCAGTCGAACGAAGAAAGTTGCGGCCGTCGTCAAGATGAATCTGAACGCGCTCGTCCCCATAAGGATCATCGGGATGATAGGTGCGTCCCAGACGGTAGATCGCAGGATCGATTTCCACTGCGTCAACGTGTTTCGCATCCCATTGCAAAGCCCTGCTGACATCATTACCTGAACCGGCGCCGATGATTAGCACGTCCGCGGAGGCCGGCCTGCCCGCATCTCGATTGAGCAGATGCGGCAGAGCATACGCAGGAAAGTTCTCGTTTCGCGAGACCATCTGCTGGTGATAGATAAGATTTACTGAAAGAGACAGGTCAGCCTGTTTAAAGTCAATTCTGTAGTACGGAGACCAGAATTGCTGTGACTGACGCTGATCCTGATCATGCACAGGGTTGAACGCTGCCAGCCAGACCACAAGCAGCAAGAGTGCTGCAGCGACCGGGGTCCAACTAAAGACTCGTCGCGGGAAACGGTGGCGGCGTGAGATGAAATAAAAATAGCCCAATCCCATGGCAACCATCAGGAACCACCAAGCCGACGACAGCTCCAGCCAGGAACAGGCGGCAAACAGCAAAATCCCTACGATGCTGCCGACGATGTTGAGCGTGTAGGCCTGCACACGGTTGGGCCAGCGCTTAAGCGCGCGACCCAGTTCTTGTCCGGGACCAAGAAATGCCAACGCGATGACGATGAAGAAGAAACCGCAGAGAATTTCAACCGGAATAGCGTAACGTGATAGATCCTGACTGTGATATTCCGCGCCGAAGTAGACTTGCTGTGGCGAAACCTGGTTACCGACATCGACAAACTTTGCGAATGAGCCACTGCTTATCTCAACGGCATGCGCAGCCGCCAGGGCAATAACAAGCAGCAGCGGCGTCCAGGCGAGATAATTTCGCCGGTGTCCGGCTGCCAGGCATCCGACAGACATGCCGAGAAAAGAACCAAGGAGTACTACGTTGGTGAAGAATGTTAAGTAAAGAACATGAGCTGGAAACCAACGAATACAAGCCA
>JBAPXA010000562.1:0-2679 GCA_049283975.1 Pyrinomonadaceae bacterium
ATCATTCATCATTCCGCATTCATCGTTGAGCTTATGTCTGCGATTCTAGAAAGACGTTCACTGAGAGACTTTGATTGGTTGCTCGCCTTCATGGCGATCGGCATCGTTGCGTTTGGCACAGTCCAGATTCGCTATGCCCAACCACTCGAAGCATATTGGGTGAAACAACTGATCGGCCTGGGCATCGCACTCGTAGCGATGTTTGCTGTGGCTTTCACTGACTATCGGCGGCTGCTGAATATTGCCCCGGCGTTCTACGTGTTTGGCCTGATCCTGCTCGTGCTGGTCTTGATTCCCGGCATCGGATTAAAGATCAACGGCCAACGCGCCTGGATCAAGGTTCCCGGCATCGGCCAATTTCAACCCTCCGAGTTTGTAAAAGTGACCACCGCGATGATGCTGGCGCGTTATTTCGGCAAACATCGGCTCGAGTCGCTCCGGATCAAAGAAATGATTGTGGGTGGATTGATTCTCGCCCTGCCCATCGGCTTGATTCTGATGGAGCCCGACGTCGGCTCAGTTCTTACCTATATGCCGATTCTTGCGGTGGTGCTTTTCTTGTCGGCGATCAAAATGCGGTTAGTGATCGCCGCCGTAGTCATAGCCGTCGTGACATTGCCGGCCGCATATTGGGTAGGAGTCAAGACGCATTTAATCAAAGGCTATCAACAGGAACGGATCAATGTGATTCTGGATCCCGAGAAGGCTGACCGCCGTGGTTTTGGGTATAACACCTGGCAATCGATTTTGACGGTAGGTGAAGGCGGCTTGTTCGGATCAGAAGCCACTTCAGAGCATTCGCAAAGCAGTCTTAAGTTTCTTCCCGAGCCGCACACTGACTTTATCTTCGCCGTCACGGCGGGCAACACGGGTTTTATCGGCTGCATTCTGGTTTTGCTGGCCTATGGGGTGCTGCTATCGCGCCTCGTCACTGGGGCTCGCCGGGCGCCCGATCGCATGGGCATGCTGGTGATCATGGCAATCGTCGGCGGTCTGACCTTTCAGATCTTCATCAACGTCGGAATGGAGTTGGGTATTCTGCCGGTGATTGGCGTTCCCCTGCCCCTCATGAGCGCCGGTCTCGCGTCCCTGATCGCGACCTTCATCGCCATTGGCTTCGCCATCAGCGTGCAGCTAAGGCGTTTTGTGAATTGAGCGCTTTTCACTCCGGATTCGGGCCCATGAGGTCAGTACCACCGGGCGGTAGCCGGTGGCCCGATACATTGACGATTGCCGCCTGCGGATTTCCAATTGGCTTCTTTAGCGACGGACCAATCGGCAATCATCAATCGCCAATCGGCATTCCCGGGAGCCACGCGCTACCACGCGGTGGCACTGATCTCACCGCCCAACAACTCGGCACCGCAAAACCAAATAGTTTCGCGTTTTGGCTTGGTTCAGCTATACTCAGCCACAGTTCGCCTGCCGGAAGTTTTTCATTTCGGTACAGTAAGTGACCGACAATCACCTTGCACGAGAGAACAAGAAGACTTTTTCGTGCGCCTGCTCAGGCGAAACGCGAATTTTCTGGTCGTCAAATGCGACGACTCATTTGAAAACTTACCGCCGCCGCTGATGATGCGAGTTAACTCTGCAGAATCAAGCGTGTCGCGCAAAGACGACTCAGGTTTGAGCACATGAGCCGGTTCCCGGAACCGCTCGCACTTCAACTCCGAAGATGTGCTCCCGGTCGTGAGTTTCGCTTTGGTAGCGAAACAGTAGTCAGGGTTTACGGTTGAATAGTGCAAAGGACCGTCGCGTTAACGACGGAGTAAGTAGCCGCTCGAAAGATCTCGAGCCCGCGCCACCTCAAGCTCGCAGCTGGCCGGCCGACAATCTGTCATCAGACTTGTCGCAGCAGCCGCAAATATCCAACACATCAAGTCGCAGCGAGATCGCTTTTGAACTCGCTCATTTCTGGCCGGAGCCACGCCTCGCTTTAAAGCTGAACGGCGGCGGCACCCAGCCAACTCACAATTACACAGGAAAGTTTCGTGCGCAGACATCGCCGGCGCCTTCACACCGAACGATCATCACGATCGCTCCCGCTGTCGAAGTCAATGAACAGGGCTGCTTCAGGCAACTTTCCAGGAGAGACAAATCAAAACATGGCAAAAGAATTAATCGTTAGCGTCAACGGACGTGAAAAGAAGATCGCGATCATCGAGAACGATCAGGTTACCGAGTTCTACATCGAACGCGGCGAGGAGAACCAGGGCATCGTCGGCAACATTTACAAAGGTCGAGTGATGCGCGTGCTTCCTGGCATGCAATCGGCTTTCGTCGATGTAGGCCTCGAACGCGACGCCTTCCTTTATGTTTCAGACTTCTTTGACGAAGAGGAAGAGTTTGAACGAATCGTCATGGACAAGGCCAAACAAGGAGAAGCCGACGCCAGCAAGGCCGCGGCCGAACAAATCGCCCTGGGCCGGGTTGAACGCGAACATCGCATTGAAGCAACTCAGGAACGAGCCGAGCCCTTGCGCGAAACTGAAGCAATACCGGCCGTCGAAGCGATAGTTGAAAGCGCTGAGACTGCGCGTCGCCGCAGCCGTCGCGGTGGTCGACGCCGGGGACGCGGTAAAGAAGGTATAACTGAAACGAGCGCCGCAGCAGCCGATACGCTCCCTGAGAAGGACGACTCGGAAACTCCGCTGGCGTTGCCTGATCCTTCGATTC
>JBAPXA010000563.1:0-5019 GCA_049283975.1 Pyrinomonadaceae bacterium
AGTGAAATCAAGTCATTGATCATGGCCCTGGGAACGGGAATTGGGAAAGAAGACTTTGACGCCAGCAAGTTGCGTTATCACAAGATTATTTTGATGACGGACGCCGACGTTGACGGATCGCACATCCGAACCCTGTTACTGACTTTCTTCTACAGGCTAATGGCCGAGCTCGTCGAGAAGGGTTACGTCTACATCGCGCAACCACCCCTCTTCAAAGTTAAGCGCGGCAAGAAAGAGGAATACATCAAAGACGAAAGCGCGATGATTCGCTATCTGATGCGAATGGCGACCACTGACATGACTGTGAAGTCGGTCGGCTCTAAGCAGGCCATCGAAGGCAAAGAACTCGCGAACGCGCTCGAGCGAATGGTTGACTTCAAACACTATTGTGAACGCGCCGCGCGTCGCATCGGTGGTGATGCTCATTTGCTTGATACCCTTCTGGAAGCATTTGGAGGTAAGAAGGGCGTCTTGCGTAAGGAAGGAATGACGTTACGGAAGGTCTTCCAGGATGGCGATTTAATGGCAAAGGTGGAAGGAGTTTTAGCTAAGGCGGGTTATAAGACCGAACTTTCAACCGATGAAGAGCACGGGCTGTGGGAAATCGAATCATTCACGAGTACCGGGGTTCACCTCACGATCGATTGGAATTTCGCCAGCCTGGTCGAGTTTCAAAAGGCCGTGGAGCTCTTTACGGACCTGGAAGAGAAGCTGGCAGCCCCGTTCATTGCGGGTGAAAACGGAGCGTCCGAAGAGATCGCGACGCGCGACGAGCTGCTGGAACGAGTTTTGGCTGCCGCCAAGAAAGACTTGAGTATTCAGCGCTACAAGGGACTCGGCGAGATGAATCCGGAGCAGCTTTGGGAAACCACGATGAATCCCGAGAAGCGCACTCTGCTACAGGTCCGGGTCGACGATGCGGTCGAGACTGACGACCTGTTCACGGTGTTGATGGGTGATTCAGTTGAGCCGCGGCGCAAGTTTATCGAAGACAATGCTCTTGATGTCAGGAACCTTGACGTCTAGCAGCGATAGAGAGATTGTAAGAAACGGCGCGGTAGGTCCTTAACCTAACCGCGCCCTTCGCTATAACGGCTCACACTGAACCGCCTCAAGCGAACGGGCGTGCCAGGTGTGATGCCGGCCTTTCGCGACGCGATTTCAACCTGGCTCACTGCCGCGTCGATCCCTTCGAGGGCTGGCAGCAACAGGCCCCGGTGCACACCAGTCTCATCCTCAACTATCACGCCGTAGATTGCTGGATCCAGATCTTCCATTTGCGTCGATTCCGTCGCTGAGAGTACGTCGACCGAATAACGCAGACTAGCAAGTTCTTCCGAAGCGACGGGCGAGAAGCGCGGATCTCGAGTAGCCGCACTAATCGCATTGGCAATTATCTCAGCGGCCAGCGTGTCGTGAGCGGGCTCGATTGTGCCGATACAGCCGCGCAAGTCCCCAGCGAGAGTTTTCAAGGACACAAAACAGGCTGCTCGAGCTTGCAGGAGCTCTGACTCTGTCGCGGGAACACTCAACTCAGTACCTTCGCGGACAAAATGCTCGACTGCGGCGCGCGCCAAGGCGGGCAAGTTCTCACCATCTGCGTCCCTGCTGGCAGCGACCCCGGAGTTCTTCGCTGACTCAGCGTCCTTAACCGTCTCCTTGCTTGTAAGTTGTGCAACCATATAACCCACGCCAAAGGGCGCTTCGTAATTTAAGACCTCACACGAGCGTGGGAGTTCCCTGGTCGCTCCCAGGGCAATTAACATTGAACGGTAGCCACACTCGCCAGCCAGCTCTCGCAAATGCTGATTTATTTGCACAATGCGTTCGGGATCGTTAGCCCGCAGGGCGTCAACGATCTCGTCGTCGAAAATGTACGCGGTAGGATTGAAACCAGCAGGAGCATCTGGCTTGAGTCGGTGGCTAAGGTCTCCGCTGGCGATCAGCGCGATGGGGCGGCTGACGTCGCGAATCGCCTTACCGATGCATGAGCCAAACCGCAAATGATCCGCGTTTGAAAGAAAGCTGTATCCGAGGACTACAACCTTCCCCCACCAGCCATTGCGCTGCAGGAAGTAGAGCGGTACGGCACTACCGTGATCGAGTTTCGCGTTGGGGATACCAACGACCGTGTAGTTTTCTTCGTCAGCGCGTTGGCCAATGGCATTCAGTAGCTCTTGATCGAGCGCAGCAGTCAATTGGACTTTAGGGGCGCGAAAGTTGGCGAAGTCGGCGTGAAGTTGCGGATCCTGATAAGCAACGAAAGCGTAAGGATCAAGCGGCGCGTGCGGTGAGATTAGGATTACAGTCTCAGCCTGGTTGGCGATGACTCGCTTCGTCAATTCCTCCATCGCGGAGATCGACTGACTCACTTCGCCGATGGCTTCACGACCCACCTCCGGCACCATGATTGGTGGATGAGGCGCGATTCCGGAAAAAACAAGAGAGCTTCCGTTTCCCATTTGTGGTCCCCTCCAAAAGGAACCGTTGGGTTTTCTTGTGCAGGAAACGGTCGATTTTAGCACGCGCAGGAAAGATTGCCGATTTCCAATTGCCAATTCGCAATTGGACGCTTACAAACATTGACGACATCGCCAGGAGAATTTGAGCATAGGCATTAATT
This sequence comes from Pyrinomonadaceae bacterium, assembly GCA_049283975.1. Taxonomy (GTDB): domain Bacteria; phylum Acidobacteriota; class Blastocatellia; order Pyrinomonadales; family Pyrinomonadaceae; genus PSRF01. Next base: position 2,624 of record JBAPXA010000563.1, read on the forward strand.
GGCAATCGCCAATCGACATTCGGCAATTAGGCGTTAGTCCACCTATCATGGAAAGCAGCATGCTACATTTTGACGTCTTAATTGTTGGCGCGGGTCCCGCTGGATCTTTTGCGGCCGAGCTCTTAGCGCGCGGTGGCAAACTGGTGGCACTGTTTGACGGCCGCCCCGAAGGCGAGCCTAAAGCGTGTGGTGGCGGTGTAACCGCGAAGGCGCTGAAGGCCTGGCCGCAACTGCTGCTGGCAGTCGGTCGCACGGTTGCTGAGCTCGATCTCTATTCGCCATCCGGCAAGCGTCTGCACCTTCAGCTGGACGAACCATTCGCAATCTATTCACGCATCGCTTTCGACTCCTACCTACGCGAACGGGCACGGTCGGCCGGCGCCGAAGTGATAGCTGCGAAAATTTCCGGTCGTGGCTGCCGCAAGCAGGCCGACGGGTGGCTGGTGAAGAGTTTGTCTGGAGAAGAATGGTCAGGGCGGATGTTAGTTGGTGCAGATGGAGCTGGTAGCCCGATCGCGCGTCTGTTGGCCGGTCCGTTGCCGCCCTCAGAAATGGAAGTAGCTTTTGGTTACCGTGCTCCCCTTCCCGAACACGCGGAGGCGCCTACCGTCGTTGCTTTCCTGCCGGGTTGGGTCGGCTATGCCTGGGCTTTTCCCCGGCTTGATCATATTTCGTTTGGCATCGCCACCACACAGGATGCATTCATTCACAAGCCGCTAGACGATCTCTTGTGGGATTTCATGATCGGTTACTACCGGCAACGCGAAGATGCGAAAGCGAAATTGTGGTCCGCGCGGAAGATTGATCAGGAAAGAGATCAACGCATTCGTGACCAACTCAAGAGTACGGCAGAGCGTTATGCAGCGCGAATTCCCGGACTAAACGCCACAACCTGGGATACAAGGAAAGTTTGTGGCGCAGGCTGGGCGCTGATAGGCGATGCCGCCGGCTTCGCAGATCCGGTAACCGGCGAAGGAATTTACTACGCCCTGCGCTCGGCGGAATTGCTTGCGGAGTGTGAGCTGGCTAGCAGCCCTGATCAATATGAAGCGCGCTGGCGCGAGGACTTCGGCGCCGAGCTAAGGAGAGCAGCGCAGATGCGTCCGCGTTTCTACGGAAATTTTTGGGGCGCACCGTTTACGGAGCGCATGATTGAGTTTGCGCGCGGACACCGCGGGATCAAGCGAGTTTTAGGGGATCTGGTTGCCGGGGAGCAGGGCTATACGGATTTGAAAAAGAAACTGGCGAAGAGTGCGATGCGGCCGTTGTAGGGCCTGGACTGATCCTCTTTTGAACTCAGGGCGCGAGACGACTGCGACGCCAGCTTCCATCCGCTTGCAGCTCATAAAGCAAGCGATCATGTAAACGGCCGGGTCTTCCTTTCCAAAACTCAATGCGGTCGGGTACGAGCCGATAGCCGCCCCAATGATCTGGTCGAGCAATCGTACGATCGCGATACTCTTCCTCAAGCTCTCGGAACCTTTGCTCGAGTAGTTCACGGCTCTCAATGACATCACTCTGCGGCGAAGCGATTGCACCCAGCTGGCTCTCGCGGGGACGCGTTTCGAAATATTTGTCTGACTCGTCAGCGGAGACGCGAGCGACTTTTCCTTCAACTCTCACCTGCCGTTCGAGTGGTTCCCAATAGAAAACCAGCGCCGCAAAAGGATTTGCGTCTAACTCACGCGCTTTGCAACTGCGATAATTAGTGTAGAAGACAAAGCCAGCTTCATCCACTCCCTTGAGCAGCACCATTCGCGCTGTAGGCTTGCCGTTCCCACTTGCCGTACACAAAGTCATGGCCTCAGCCATCGGCAATCCGCGGCTCACAGCCTCGTCAAACCACAATTGAAATTGACGAACGGGATGCGCGTGAACATTGCGCTCATCCAGCTCCGCGGATTGGTTTGCGATTGAGATGTTTTCCACGACGTTACTATCCGGCAGATTGAGTATAAGCAGCGAGCCTGGCCTTCAGGATTTCCGGAATGGGAACAGTTTCAAAGCCGTCGCGCTTCACGGCAGCCAGAACAAAATGCGCTTCGGCGATCAAAAGCTCTTCACCTTTGCGGCGCACTTCAAAGTTTAACCGCAGAGACTTGTTACCAAACCTGCCAACATAAACTGAAACTTCCAAAAGGTCGTCGAGTTGAGCGGCGTGACGAAAATCACACTCGATATGAACTCGAGGCAGCCAGATGTCAAGCTCTTCAAACATGACGCCGTAAGGCAGACCGACCGCGCGAAATAATTCCGTTTCAGCGAATTCAAAGAAGCGAATATACGCACCGTAGAAAATAATGCTGGCGGCATCAACATCACCCCAACGCACCCGTTCTTCGATTGTGTATTTTTTCATGCGTGCCGGGGCTGAAGTCTCAGGTTTCAAGTTTCAG
>JBAPXA010000564.1:0-7173 GCA_049283975.1 Pyrinomonadaceae bacterium
GTTGTGCGATACAAAGAATCCAATGCCAGCGTCTGGAATCAAGTGGAGATCGCTATGGAAATAGAGGGTATCTCCGCCATGTCCGATGATCCGGTGCCCGTTTCTTGATTCTTCGTAGAAGCCATATGCCATCGCGTTGGCCGCCTGGTCTAAAGCAAACAGTCGACTATGCATGAGTTGTGCGGTGTCCGGGCGCAAGATGCGGGCATCACCCAGTTGTCCGTTTTGCAGATGGGCGATCATGAAGCGAGCCATGTCGGCGGCAGTGCTGCTCAGACTGCCGGCTGGAAAAGGAACTACTACTTCAAACGGCTTCGGTTCATCGGATGCCAGTTGATAACCATTAGACATTGAGGGAGCAAGAGTAGGCGGAAGGGGCTGCCGAAAAGTTGAATGATCCATACCGAGAGGCTTGAAAATATTCTCCTCGACATAGTCATTGAACGGACGGCCCGAAACACGCTCGACGATATATCCAGCCAGGGACGCGCCATAGTTTGAGTAAGCAGGCACTGTCCCTGGAGGATATATTCGCGCCGGAATGTGCGTCTTCAGGTATGTTCCAAGACTCTGGCTTTCGGAACCGACCGTAAACAGGTCTTTAATTTGCTCCTCAAATCCGGGAGTATGCGCCAGTAAGTTCTTGAGTGTGATGGGCTGACCAAAGGCATCGGGAATCTTGAAATCAAGATAATCATTCACGTTGCGGTCAAGCTCGAGCTTTCCCTGTTCAACCAATTGCATAACTGCCGTCCAGGTGAATAGCTTTGACACCGAGCCCGGTCGAAACAACGTCTCCTCGGCTGAGACGGGCTTTTTCTTTTCGTAGTCGGAGTAACCATATCCTTTAGCAAACAACAGCTTCCCATCTTTGACGATTGCGATGGTCGCGCCGGCGATGTCATCTCGCTCAAGTTGCAATGGCACAATTCCATCGAGAAAAGCCTCCACGTCCGAGGCTGTCAATTCGTGGACCTTGGCATCAGTATTGGCGACCGCGGGTTGCTCACTTCCTTCTTTGGTCGGAGTAGCTGGCTGATTCGGAACTTGTCCCCACACGGACGACGTGAGGATAAAACCGAGCATTACAAAGGCCGACATTTTTCGCACAATGCTTGTCTCCTGTATTTTCAGATGGCTACTGTCTCAAGAGTGAACCCTGCGCACGCTCTGCAAAATGAAGCTGGTGGTTTCCGCCGACTACCCTTGGTTCGAATACCTTCGCGACGACGATCCACTCTCCGACCGGGCGGATGTCGCGCGGCGGAGTGATGCTCTTCCCGAGCAGCAGACGAGCGTCGAGCCCCCGTTCTTGGCATCAGCGCCAGAAGGTCTTCGATGACCGAAGATTCCTTCGGCTCGTCATTTGATTCTCTTGACGGGCATTTGGCGGGGTTCACTCTTTGAGGATCAGGCCTCCTTCGCTGTACTTCACCCGGCTGGATCTGAACCCGACCTTCCTTCGCAAAGAATTGGTCTTCGATTCGCCGGCCCGCTATATTTTTTTCGCCGGAATGTCGCTTCCGCCCTGACGAAACACCAATCCGGTGACTTCGCCCTGAGCGCTTACAACGAACGTGACTTGCGCGTTAACCGTTTTGAAGAAAAATTTGTTTTCCGATTCGGCGAAAAGTTCGAGTTTCGGCTGTGTAGAAACTTGCGCCAGCAGTTTGCCGTTTTCGAGTGTGACGCTCAGAACCAACTGCGGCGTTAGCTGATATTTACCAACGTACTTTTCCAATGTCTTGGCAGCGACCTGGATTTCCTTGCGTTCCATCGGAACTTCATACGGGGCGCCGAAAACTATTGCCGCCAAGCTGTTGGCGATCTCTCCGGAAGGTGCACCCTCCACGTTGCTCAAAACGATCACGGTCACGCGGTCGGCGGGGTAACGCGCGATGTATGACGAAAAGCCAAATATGCCGCCGCCGTGGGCGATGACCTGCCGGTCGAAACGTTTGCCGATGCTCCAGCCGTACCCGTAATTGCTTTTGAACGGCGTGAACGCTTCGTTGAGCGATTTGCGCGAGACAAGTTTTTCCGTGTAGAGCGCCTGGTCCCACAAGAGCAAATCCCCGACGGTTGAATAGAGCGCGCCCGCCGCATACGCGGTTGACATCGAAATCGGAGCAGCGTTGATGAAACCGTCGTTCGTGCGCGCGTAACCCGCCGCGCGGTGATTGATGATACGGACGGGATTGTCGTATCCCGTATCTTTCATTCCGAGCGGCGCGAAAATGTTTTCCTGCAAAAAGTCCGCGTAAGCTTTGCCGGACGCGCGTTCGATGATCGTGCCGAGCAGGTAGTAACCGGAGTTGCTGTAAGCGTATTTTTCGCCGAGCGCGAATTGGAGCGGCTTATCTCTGAACCGACTGGTCAATTCGGCAGGGGTTGTGTCCACCGCTGCGGTTTTAACGAAATCGGGAAATTCCGTGTAGTTCGGAATGCCCGCAGTGTGCGTCAAAAGGTTTTTGATCGTAATCGGTTGCCACGCCGGAGGGCAGTCCGTCAGATACTTGCAGATCGGGTCGTTCACGCTTAGCTTGCCGCGCTCTTGCAACATCACGACTGCCATCGCCGTAAACTGCTTGGTCACCGAACCGAGGCGAAAAACGGTCTCCGGCGAGTTAGGCACGCCGAGCTCAATGTTCGCCATTCCGTACCCCCGGCTTTCAATCGGCTGCCCATCGCGGGCCAGGAGAACCGCGCCGCTGAAGCGGTTAATGCGCATCGCGGCGTTCATGTACTCCTCAACTTTTCGGGTAATCTCCTGCGTCGACGGCGACGCCAATGTAACGGCCGTTTGCGCTGAAACCTGCGCGACGAGAAGCAGACATAACGCGAGGAGCGCGGTTATCTGTTTCACCCGCTTGGATTTTTTAGACATGAAACTTTCTCCACAGGTCATAGAAGAATCTTACTTGCTCAAGCGCCCGCGATTGATCATCGGCACAGGAGTGTCCCCGCGGTTGCCAATGCTGTTCGCTTGAGCAGTTCGCGCCGCGTCAACAGATTTGTTTTTTGCTTATTACTCAAAGTGTGACTAGGGCAAGTGTGCGAGGGGAATTGTTCACAGTTGCAGCCCTGCATGACAGATTGGCAGTGGTCAAGACAAGGGACAAGCCCGACCGTTAGTGACGGGTCGATCAACGCCCTCCCTCACGGTTGGGCTTCCTACCGTGTCACTACTTGCCGAATTAGAACTCGATTCTGAATCCGAGCTGACCTTCTCGTCCGGGCAACACCTGTATTGTCTTGCCAAAAGGCTGAAGCGGAACGCCCTCCCGCTGCCCGACCGCGGCGGGGTTCGAACGGTTCAACAGATTGAAGAACTCGAACAAAACCTGCACTTTGACACGCTCGCCGATGTCGAACTGCTTGGCAAAGCGCATATCGAGATTGACGAATGGTGGCGCTGTGAAAGCATTCCGTCCGGCGCTAGTGTCAATGCCGTTGGTCCTCCCGTTGCCATCCGGGTCAATGAAGGCTACGGAACGGCTGAAATGAAAACCGCTCTGCGCCCGGAAGATGCCGCTCACCTGAATCTGCCACGGAAGGTCGATCAGCCCGTTGATCTGGAAAATATGATCCAAAGCCAAATCTGAAGGTCCTTTATCAAGGTCGGGACCGTTAAGAAAAGTTCCGGCTTGCGCGACGAATCTACCGGCAGTTGTGGTGAACGAGCCGTTGGCGTTTGAGGTGCCCGTCGAAGGTTCAGTCACTTCCGGGACGATACCGATAAAGGCATCTGAAGGTTCCGACCCAATGCCTAGCGAATTGTCAGTCGCTTTGGCATAGGTGTAATTTGCGCCTAATAGGAAGCGGCGGCTGAAGCGTTTGTTGAAATTAACGATCAGCGCGTCGTATTGACCTTCAAAGAAAGGTCCGAACGTCTGAATCGGTGTAGTCGTGTTAGGGGGTAAAAACCTGGAACCGAGAACGCGCGACTCGAAAGCAAGATTACTGTTTCTGACACCGAGAAGATTCCGAATATCGCGGTGGAAATAATCCACTTCGACGACCATGTCCCGCGCAATCTCGCGCTGCACGCCGATGTTAAAACCGAGCGTGTGCGGAGTCTTAAAGGTGCCGTCGATGGTGGTTGGAAGAACTTGCGGCGGAAGAATGGGATGACCTAAAAAGCCCGACGGAGTAAAAAAGAGAAGTCCTGGCTGTCCGATGGAGGCACTTGCCTGCGCCGCATACTGTTCCGGTGTCAGTCCCGTCAATGCCTGGACGTTATTGACAGTAATCACAGTATTCGCCGGAATCGGCAAATGCCCGGGCGCGACTATATTGTTGAAGCGGTCAACTCCTACCAGCGGGAGTGAAGGAGCTAACGGACAGGTCAATCCGGGGGTGGCAGCGATTTGGGCATCGGTCAGGTTGCCGAGCAGTCCATTTGAGAAACACGCGCCGCGGAAGCCGCTCAGGACAGGAAGGCTGGTAACAAAAGACGGAGAGCCGTAAGCACCGCGCGGAAACAACAAATACTGGACAAATCTTTGATCCGTGCCGCCGAATTCGGGAACGTCTCGCGCCAGGTTGAGCCGGAACTGATCATAATAGACACCGAAGTTTGCTCGCAAGACCGTTTTCGGATTAATCGCCCAAGCAACTCCTAATCGCGGCGCGAAGTTTTCTTTCGCCTCAAATTCGGAGTCGTAATCCCATCGCAGTCCGAGATTGAGCGTCAGGTTATGGCGTATCTTCCAATCGTCCTGGACGTACAACGCGACATAATTATTTCGCAGATGAAGTTCGTCGCCTCTTGGAGTAAGTCCGCCGAGATCGCGGCGTAGTATGGGGCCGGCGGTACCGGCACCGAAGGTCGCAAAGTCTGTGGTCGTTGCAAAAAGTTGATCATCTAAATTTCGAGTATCAACGCCATCAACCACCGTCCGCAGGAAATTCAATCCGAATTTTGGATCGTGGTCGCCAAAACGTTTACTGGCACTGGCGTTGAACGAAGTATATTTCTGATCCAGATTTGAAGGTGTTCGCGCATTTCCAAATGAAACAAACGGCAAGTTACCTGCAATAAGGCAGGTCGCAAACGTGCAGGTGGCTGCGTCAAACGGGACAAAGAGCGTCGCCCCTCCTAGCGTCGATTGTGAGGGAAGCGTATCGCTTTTTTCTCCGCGGTACGCGCCGCGCAGCGTCAATATGAAGGGATTACCCTTATCGCCCACCAAGACCGTATCGCCGAATGCCAGCAGCAGACGGCGCGCGCCGGAGTCGTTGCGCGCTGAGGGTAAACTCGATGACGCTGAGAGCGGCAGAAAGTTCTTGACTCTGCCGTTGGTGTAATTCACCTCCTGAGACAGTTGATGCCGACCGAGCTGCTGATTGAACTTGAGAAAGGCTCGCGTCTCGGCAGTGCGCGACGGAACGTCGAACGGTTCTTCTTGGTCACGCAGCAGTTGATTAACCAGCGCGTTTCCGGTATCCGGGAACGCGAAATCCAGTTGGCGAGTCTCCGTAATGCGCTCCGCCGAGCCGAAGAAGAAAAACTTATCTTTAATAATCGGACCGCCCCCTGCCAGACTGTAATCGAATCGGCGGAGAGGCAGCGCGTCGTCCTGCGTCGTATCCAGAGAGTTCGACGAATCGAAAGCGTCGTCGCGGTAAAAAAGTGAGCCGACGCCATGAAATTCATTTCCGCCGCTTTTGGTGATGACGTTGACGATCGCTCCCGAAGCCTGTCCGAACTCGGCTTTGTAGCCGGTCGTCAGCACCTGAAACTCGGCAATCGTTTCCTGATTAAACTGCGCGGCCGGTCCGCCGTTGACGGTATCTTTGTTCGGGTGTCCGTCAATAAAAAAATTGTTGTTGCCGCTGCGCTCGCCCAGCACCGGATTGGCGTTGTCGCTATTGGGATCGGCTTGCCGGTTGACGGCGACCCCGGGAACCAATTGGAGCAGATCGAGATAGTTGCGCCCGTTAACCGGTAGGTCTTGAATCTGTTGCGGCGTGATAGTAGCGCCCGTCGAAGCCACGCTCGGCTCCAGCAAAGGCAGCTCCGTTGTTACCTCCACTACCGCTCCACCAACGTTGCCCACCTTCAGTTGGATATCGAAAGTTGCAACGCGATTGAGCGTCAACTCGATTTTTGAGCTGTTCGTATCAAAGCCTGACCGCGAAACCTCCAAGGTATAGGTTCCCGCCGGTAATGCCGTGAGACGGTAGAAGCCTTCTGTGTCAGTCGTGGCACTGCGCTCGGTGGCCAGCGTGATTCCGCTAGCCTTCACTTCGGCGCCGGCAATCACCGCGCCGTTAGCATCCGTCACAGTTCCTTCAATGGTAGAAGTGGTAGTCTGAGCCATGGCAGGCAGACTAAAAAGCAGACAAAAGACACTAACGCCAACGATGATTCGGATGTTTCTCATTGCTTTCTTACCTCCACATTTGCAGTCGGTCACGTGATTGCCTTTTGCGGCTTCTAAACGCCGTCGTTGCGACAAATGAATGCAGAAAACCCAACCCGTCAGGGAGGGGGTCAATTGGTTCCTATTGCTTCGGAAATAAAACGAGGCTTGGCCCTGAGCCCTGAACTAGCGTTAAGCCTCGCGGTCATGCTCAAGGGGACGAAGAAGCGTTGTCGGATAAACTCATCCCAGCTCTTTCCGCTTACCTTGGCGATGAGTTGTCCGGCTGCCAGGAACATGAGGTTCTGGTAGCCGAATGTACTTCGTAGACTCCAGGTCGGCTTCAAGTAGCGAGTGCGACGCAGAATTTCGTCGCGGTCGTATTCGCTGCCATACCAAAGAAAGTCGCCGCGTTCGAGTCCGCTGCGGTGACACAGCAGATCGCGCACTGTCAGTTCCCTGGTAACGTACGGATCGTAGAGCTCAAACTCCGGCAGATATTTCGTGACCCGGTCGTCCCACTTCAGCTTGCCTTCATCCACAAGCATCGCAATCGACGCGGCGGTGAATGCTTTCGATGATGAGCCAATGGCGAAAAGCGTCCGCTCGTTGACCAGCGTGGGGTCGCCGAGCTTTCTTACCCCGTAAACTTTTGCCATCACGCTCCGGTCGTCTTTCACAATCGCAATCGCAAGCCCGGGCACCTCCCATTCACGGAGCGCCTTGTTGACGTAGTCTTCAAATCCATTGAGCGGCGCATCCTGACCGTAGGCCGGCAGGAAGGTGACCGACACAAAAAGCAGAA
>JBAPXA010000565.1:0-2078 GCA_049283975.1 Pyrinomonadaceae bacterium
TCATAACACTATTGGGCCTTGGATCTTTGGCCTTCGATCTTTGACGAGAAAACATTACTCCGACCTTTGGCTGAGCCAGCCAGACTAGATCAAAGACCAAAGATCAAAGTCCAAAGATCGTTTTCTATTTTGGTGGTTTGCGAAAGTTGTAGCGCAGCAGTACTCGCAGGGGGATGGCGGCACCGTTGCGCATGGCGGGAAAGAAGTGAATTTTTCTGACCGTCTCGAGCGTGACCTCGTCAAGATTGAACCCTGCCCAGCGCGCAATTTCGGCATAGACGACCTCGCCATTTTTATCGAGATCAACCAGAACATCGACTACCGCTTCGACTTCGGCGACTGCGGCTGTAGCTGGATAAGGAGGTTGCAGCCGGCGGTAGGGACGCGGTAATTGGATTCCTTCCGCGACTGCTGTTTCAGCATCATCAGGCGCAATTTCAATCACCGGAACTTCGCGCCCCACAGCTAACGCCCGGCGGGTTCGCTCTTCCTCCAACGCCCGGCGCACGTCGTCTGCCAAAGGGTCCGCCATTTTGCTGTTAGACATGTCCGTCAACAAGTGCTTTTCAGCCTGCGCGGGTGTCGGCGCCTGGACCTTAATCCATTGAAACCTCCAGAGCCGACCCGTGCGCGAACTGACAAGAAAGATTGAGGCGTAGGAGTCGAAATAGATCTGGTTAGAGGAGGGCGAGCGCCTGAGCGTTTGTGCATCAATCAGGACGAAAAAGTCACTGCCGATGACGGAACCGAAGGTGCGCGCTTCGGACACTTCCATATTTAGTGAGGGGGCGTAACCGGCTCCTTGCGCGGCCGCCCGGGCTAGATCGGAATCTAAGACATCGAGATCTGCGGATCGAAAACTGTCGGCGAACGATTCCGTGATGCGGCGTTCCAACCCAGTATTGTTAAGTAAGACGACGGCGATTGAGGTTCGTCGGGTTTGAGCTGAAACCGCGGCAACGATTGCCGTTGAGAAAATGAGTAGTAACGTGATTCGGAACAAGATAACCACCCGGCATCACCGCCTCTGCCAAAGGTTCTGCGAAGCAACTCTTAAGGCGCGGTTGAACTTACTCGAAGCGTTTTCCCAGGCAATGATTGCGGTGAGTTCAATGATTGCGTCGTCTTCGTAAAACTGCTTCAGTTTCGCGAATAGATCATCCCCCACGTCTTGATCACTGAGCGTAATGGCGTCGGCATATTCCAAGGCGATTCGTTCGGCTGAATCGTAGTGAGCGCTTGAAGCGTAATCAGGCAGGGCCTCGATCTTTTCTCTCGCAATTCCCAGGTCACTGCCCACGGCAGCGTTAATGTCCTGTCAAAATTCACAGCCGTTGAGCGCCGCAACGCGGTGATTCAGTAAGGCCTGAAGCCGGGCATCAATCAATCCTGAGGCTTCGATACCGGTCCACATGCCGCGCACACCGCGAAAAATCGAGGGTCGGCGGGCATAAAGCAGATGGTTGAAGAGTGGCGCGCCCCAGGTTCTGGTTTGAGCGGCCAGTATGTCTCTCGCATAACGATCAACTTGATTGGGGTCCACTTCAGCAATTCTCGCCATACTAATCTCCAACAGCGTGCACTTGATTGGTGCGGTCAGCACCCGCCGAGCTTCGGTGATAAAGCGCATAGACATCCTGCTTAACTTCGGCCGGAAAGCAGACTCGATGCAACTCATAGCCCCGCTGCAGACCTCGCACCACATCACTTACCTCGCTAATTTCTTTGATCACCGGGCGCGCGTACCCGTCCTCAACGTAGATGCGCGACTTCGGCTCCGCGCCCGCGACCGTATAGTAGTTGTAAGGAACATCACTGGCGCGGTCTTCAATGAAATAGTATTCGGGGTCGAATCCAGCCTGGCTGACGCACGCGCGCGCGGCCGCGAGAAACTTAACCTGTTCTGCGGGATTCATGTCGAGATCCACGGCCTTAAAGAGCCGCCGCCCCGTAAAGCGCTCGCTCAGGTCTTTCAGGATGGGATCTTTAGAACGTTGCCATTGCTTGATATGAAACAGGACATCGGAGTCGTCGATTTCCAGATGCTCTTCGATCGTCAACTTCTCTTTGCGTAAGAC
>JBAPXA010000566.1:0-2206 GCA_049283975.1 Pyrinomonadaceae bacterium
GGTCGACCCCCTGGGGCGCCAACGCGGGGTCGGGCTCGCTCACGAGGTTCGGGGCGCCCATCACGTCGGTGGGCTCGCTCCACGCCGAGTCGGCAGGCTCGGCGCCCGCCGATGCGCTCGGCGTGACGGGCGGCGCCGACGTGGTCGAAGCCGACGGGCCCGGATCGCCGTCGGAGGTGCACGCGACCGCGACGAGACCCGCGACCGCGGCGAGCGAGACGAACGCCACGACCCGACGGGAGCGCATGAGGCGGCCCATGCTAGCCGGTGACCTCACGGCTTCCCCAGCGGCCATGGGTCGAGGATGAGCGGCGGGATCGGTTCCTGCGAGAAATCGAATGCCCGCGCGAGATCGCCCAGGATGTCGACGTCCTCGCGCACGGTCGGGCGAGGGTCGGGCCGCCCCTGGTTCTCACCGTCGAGGCGCTGGCCACCGAGGAAGCGGTCCTCGATGAGGCGCAGGTACGCGTCGAACGACAGGGTCTGATGGTCGACGTCGAGGTCGCGGTCGGCCCACGGGCTGATCAGCAGGCCGGGCACGCGCAGCCCGTAGCCGGCCTCGTCGACGCGCGGCGGCACGGCGTGGTCGTAGAAGCCACCCCAGTCGTCCCACGTGAGGAAGATCGCCGAGCGATCCCACGCGGGGCTCTGCATCACGGCGTTGACCAGCTCCGTGACGTGCGCCTGTCCGTGGGTGATCGGGGCCCCGGTGCCCGGGTGCTCGCTGCGACCCCCCCGGCCCGGCACCACCCACGTCACCGACGGCAGCGTGTCGGTGCGCACCGCCTCGTAGAAATCGTCGTGGGTCTGGATGCGGTCGAGCTGGCCGGTCTCGACGACGTCGGCGAAGCCGGTGAGCGGGTTCTGCGGCCGGGCCGGCCCCTCCCGTTCGCAGTCGGCGCGCGTGTCCTGGGGCCGCCGGCACAGCACGCCCCCCGCGTAGTAGGCCCAGCTCACGTCGTGCTGGTACAGGAGCCACGTGATATCGGTCCACCCGAACAGCGTGGGGTGCTCGTACCAGATGAGGTCGTCGAACAGGTCGCCCATCTCGAGGTCGGTCGTGCACGTGAAGGCATCGGTCGGGTCGGTGCACCGGGCCGACCACCCCGACACCAGGAACAGGTGCGCGGGCAACGTCCAGGAGTCGGTGGGGGCGAACATCGCGTCCTGCAGCATGTAGCGCCGCGCGTACGCCCAGTAGTTCGGGATCGTGCGGTCATCGTGGTAGGCCATGATGTCGGGCTGGCCGTCGGGGCCATAGACCTCGCCACATTCGGCCACGCTGCGCCGCACGATGCACGGCCTGGTGCCGGCCGCCTCGATGAACCCGTCCATCTTCCCGTCGCGCACGCTCTCGACCGACGCGTCGTGGTCGTGCGGGCCGCCGGCGTTCACGAGCTCCGTGGTCGGGTAGGGCGACACGCACTCGTCGAGCACCGCGTCCTGCGCGCACACCGTCGGGTCGCCGTTCGCATCCATCGGGATGCCGTCGGCACCCGGGAAGGTGCCGAAGTAGTGATCGAACGATCGGTTCTCCTGCACGATGAAGATCAGGTGATCGAGGTTCATGATGCCCGCCTCGGGGTCGACCGCGCGCGGCCCCGACGAGGCGTCGCTGTCGCTCGGACCGGGCCCGGGGGCAGCGCCGCCCGTGCAGGAGCCGGCCACCACCCCTGCCAGCACGACCACAGCGGCGACGCGCGGCCATCGACGGTGCAGCGAGCGGCCACGGCGGCGGGCACGGGAGAGGGCGGCCATGAGCCCGGATGCTACCCGTCGCCCGGCGGCTCCCCCGTGACCCGCCGCTACGATGACACGCAACCGACATCGACCGTGCAGCGATCTACGAGGAGGCCCGTGTGAGCGAACCAGGCGTAGCCCGCGTCCCAGTCACCCTGATCCCCGGCGACGGCATCGGTCCCGAGGTGGTGGCCTCGGCGAAAGCGATCGTCGAGGCGACCGGCGCACCGATCGACTGGGAGGAGGCGGAGGCCGGAGCCGAGGTCTTCCGCAAGGGGGTCGCCTCGGGCGTGCCGCAGGACACGATGGACACGATCACTCGCACCCGCGTCTCGCTCAAGGGCCCGCTCGAGACACCCGTCGGGTTCGGGGAGAAGAGCGCGAACGTCACGCTGCGCAAGCTCTACGAGACCTACGCGAACGTGCGACCGGTGCGCGAGATGCCGGGGGTCACGACCCCCTACAC
>JBAPXA010000567.1:0-11146 GCA_049283975.1 Pyrinomonadaceae bacterium
CCGGGAGCGATAGCGACCGGTCCCGGACAAATAAGCTTCGAACTCTGCGAAGTTAAGAAAGCTAAGGATCCGATCTTGGTATTCGACCCGGTCGCTATCGCTCGCGGTTCTGATTTGTCGACCCACAATAAAAGCCGATATATCGCTGAGGCCTGCGAAACCGCAAAGACAGCGGACTTTTTTGTGCAAAGCCCCTAACAGATCTTTGAAACAATTGCTCGCCGCGGCTCTAACTTGTCTCGACCAGGATGCGGAACGCTTTTCTCAGGCGCGCACCAATGCTTTCGGTGGTAATGGAGTACTGGCGAAAGTCGAAGGTTGTTACCAGCGCCACACCCAGGTTTGCGGAAGTCAGAAAGATCTCATCAGCATCAACTAGATCTCCCAGCTCGTAGACCCCTTCCACTACGGGAATTGATTCCGCTTCTGCCAACCTTAGAAGCGCATTGCGCGTTACGCCGGCGACGGCCCCGGTGCTAAGTGCGGGCGTGTACACCGTTCCCTCTCTCACCCAGAAGATGTTCGCCATTGTTGCGGCTGCGATCTCGCCCCGTTCATTGAGCATCACTGCTTCATCGAATTCACGCGCCTGTGCCTCTTCCCAGGACAGCACTTGTTCCAGATAGTTGAGGCTGCGAATTCCCGTGAGCGGAGAAAAAGTGTTGAGGCGATAAGGTGAGACCGCGAGCGTCATGCCGGCCGCCGGGACCTGCTGAGCTTCGCCGGTCATGATCAACAAGTCGGTTTGCTTTGCCCCAGGCGCTTTCGTTTTCCAAAAGTCGCGGCCGCTACGCGCCAAAAGAATAATGCGCGCCCGACCTTCCCCGACATTGTTCACGGTGATCAGCTTGCGCATTGCTTCGCCTACGCCGGCTTCGGTACAGCCGCTGCAATCGATGTTCAAGCGTGCGCCGTGATCAAGCAGTCGGCGCCAATGATCGGGCCAGAGAAAGGGCTTGCCCTTATGGATCGCCACGGTGGTGAAGACACCGCGACCGTACAACATTGCCGAAGAAACGGGTGCCACACGTGCCTTTGTGGCTGCCAGCATTGTGCGATTGAGGTAGATGACGGGATGCACGGTTCTAGTTATTGGCCAAGGCGTTAAAGATCATTTTCCATATATCATTTTCATTTGCTTAAGCGCAGAGACGCAAAGGCGCAGAAACGCAAAGAAAGACATTCAATACGTTTGTGACCTTTCGTGTATTTGGTGGTTCGGATTTCCTACTCCGGCACGGACGATCCACGAACTAACACTAACCTACACGAACACAATCGTCTTTGAACAAATGTGCAGCAGCTTCTCTGCGTTTCTGCGCCTTTGCGTCTCTGCGCTTAAGCTATCAATGAAAAATGAGAAATGACAAATGTATATGGAAAATGATCTTCCCTATTCCCGTCCGGCAGCCATTGCCTGTGCTTCCAGTTTTTGTGGCAACGAATCTCTCCAGGCGATTTCCAGGTCCGCAACCGGCAGGTCAACTGCTGGTTCCTCGTTGACCCGGAGACGCAGAGTCGTGCCACCCACTTTGCCCAGTAGCGCCAATGGCACGTTGTGGGTCTGCGCGATGGCAGCAATCGCCTCGCGTTGCTCCGCGCTAAAACTGATGACTATGCGAGACGGTGATTCGGCAAAAAGGAGAGAGCTTACGGCCAGGGGTCCGGTCAGATTTAGCTCAGCGCCAATCGCTTCGCGGTTCAATGAAGAAAAACAGCATTCAGCGAGCGCCACCCCGAGGCCGCCATCAGAACAATCGTGTGCGGATTGGAGCAGGCCAGATTCGGCGGCTTCCAGGCAGACATCTTGAACGGCACGCTCGAGAGTCATATCGATTACGGGCACTTTGCCACTCGCAATCAGATCCGCTACTGGCTGCTCTCTAACAGTCACGGCATATTCGCTAATGGTGAGATCGTCGCGGGTGGTTCCTAAAAGTGCGATCAAGTCGCCTTCCCGTTTGAATCCAGGTTGCACGACACGCCGCACGTCTTCAACCAAACCTACCATTCCGATTACTGGAGTCGGTAGGATGCCGCGACCTTCGGTCTCGTTATAGAAGGAGACGTTGCCGGAAACGACCGGAGTATTGAAGACTGCACAGGCTTCAGCCATGCCATCGATCACTTCAGAAAAAGCCCACATCACTTCCGGACGTTCGGGTGAGGCGAAGTTAAGACAGTTAGTAATCGCCAGCGGACGCGCGCCAACGCAGACAACATTGCGTGCGGCTTCAGCGACGATCAGCTTGGCTCCCTCACGCGGGTTAGCAGCACAGTAACGGCCGTTGCCGTCCAGGGTCATCGCGAGTGCCCGGCGCGTCTCCTTGATGCGTACAACTGCGGCATCCGCGCCCGGCAGCACTGCTGTGTTCGTGCGCACCATGTGATCGTACTGACGATAGACCCATTGTTTTGATGCGATGTTGGGCGCCGCAAGGAGGCTCAGCAATGCCTCGTTGTGGTCTTTGGTCTTTGAACTCTGGTCTTTGGTCTTTGCAGTTTCGCTTGCGGACGTTGGACGTTGAACATTGGACGCTGGACTTCGCATTTCGCGCTGGTATTTAGGAGCTTCATCGGTGAGTAGCGAGACCGGAATATCAGCCACAGTTTCGCCGTTGTGAAGCACCAGCATCCGCTGGCCCTCGCGGACGCGTCCGATCACTACCGCGTCGAGATCCCACTTGCGAAAGATGTCCATCACCTCACGTTCGCGTCCAGAGTGCGCAACGATCAGCATGCGCTCCTGGGATTCCGAGAGCAGCATTTCGTAAGCAGTCATCTCTACTTCGCGTTGCGGCACTAGTGAGAGATCCAATTCGAGCCCGGTCCCGGCACGCGCTGCCATTTCGCAGGAAGAAGAAGTTAAGCCTGCCGCCCCCATGTCCTGAATGCCGGCGACCGCGCCACTGCGCATTGCTTCCAAACAAGCCTCGAGCAATAACTTTTCCAGGAACGGATCGCCCACTTGAACCGTAGGACGTTTCTCAAGGGCCTCGTCATCAAACTCCGCTGATGCCATCGTCGCGCCGTGAATGCCGTCGCGACCGGTCTTCGCGCCTACATATAAAACTGGATTGCCGATGCCGCTGGCTTTGCCGAAAAAGATTTGATCCTGGCGCACTAGCCCCAACGCGAATGCATTGACTAACGGGTTGAAGGCGTAAGCATCATCAAACGCCACTTCACCGCCGATTGTTGGCACACCAAAAGCGTTGCCGTAATGCGCGATGCCGGCCACGACCCCGGCAAGTAACGAGCGGTTACGCCGGCCATACTGTGGATGATCCAAAGAACCGAAGCGGAGACTGTTCAGGGAAGCGATGGGTCGCGCGCCCATCGTAAACACGTCGCGCAGGATCCCGCCAACGCCTGTAGCCGCGCCCTGAAATGGCTCGATGAAAGACGGATGGTTGTGCGATTCAATCTTGAAGGCCGCACACCAACCATCGCCCACATCAACGACCCCGGCATTTTCACCGGGCGGCACAATCACTCGTTCGCCGGTAGTCGGCAAACGCTTCAGATGGATGCGTGATGATTTGTAGGAACAGTGTTCCGACCACATCACCGAAAAGATCCCTAGTTCGACCAGGTTCGGCTCGCGGCCCAGGAGTGATTTGATTCGCTCAAATTCTTCGAGAGTTAAGTTGTGTGCGGAGATTACTTCGGGAGTGAGCATTGGGTAGTATCAGGTCACAGGTGTCAGGTATCGGGGATCTTGTCGTACCGACCCTTCAAGGTGATTCGTGTCGCTTTGTGTTAATTCGTGAATCGTCGCTCTGGAGTCAGAGAATACGATCTACGAAATTCCACGAAACAACACAAAACGATTGCAATTCGCGAGATTAAGCGGTCGCTACCGTACTGTACCGAGCGATTGCCATGATTGAGTGCGGTTGCTACCGCTCCCGTACCGTACCGATTGGCTGCGGAGTTGATTGCGGTTGCTGTGCTCCAGTACTGATCGAGCCGACACTTGACACCTGATACCGCGCCTCAGCGATCGCCAGTCTTGTTAACGAGCTTTTCAATCGCGGAGGTCAGTTCATCAACCTTAATTCTTCCGAGTCGCTTGTAGACAAGATTGCCTTGACCGTCATAGAGAAAAGTTGCTGGTAATGCTCCGCTCCATTGCGGATCAACTTTGCTCATTGCCAGTTCCGGATCGCTGACATTCAAAAGATAGGTCGGTACGGTGACCCGCATCTCACGCAGAAACTGCGGCACCGTCGTCTTGATTTCGCTGAGGTCGTCTATTGAGACCGCGGTGAAGTCGAGTCCCTGCGGTCGGTACTGCTTCTCAATCTTCACAAGGTCGGGAAACTCTTCGCGGCACGGATCGCACCAGGTGGCCCAAAAATTAACAAGGAGGGGTTTGTTCTTTGTCGCGCCGCGCTTCAGCACCGCCACCAGTCCCGCAGCGTCGATAGCTGCTACTGAGATCTTTGGTTGGGATTTTGTTGAGGTTCGTTTGCCCTGCGCGCTAACCGGACTGGCGCCCAGCGTTACGCTCAGCACCAGGCCTAGCCAGAGCAGATTACGAGTTAGCTTCATCCGCTTAAGCCCGTTTGATCGTACAACCGAAAGCGTTAGCGGTTGTCTTCGTGATCGGTTTGCCGGCGAGCGCAGCGTCGAGGGCATCGCGCAATTCACTGGAAGTTACCCCCTCGGCGTTCTTGGAATTATCGATTCTTCCCAGGTACAGCAGCTTGTTGGCGGCATCGATGAAGTAGGCTTGCGGCGTGACCGTGGCACCGAGGCGGTCGGCTACCTTGTTTCCGGCGTCTTTCAGAATCGGGAACGTCAGATTCTTTTCAGCAGCATGTTCTTTCACAGCTTCGGCGGATTCCGCCACGTTCGAGTTGATCCCGATTACGTTAATTCCCTTCGCTTTGTAATCCTGTGCCAGTTTCTCCATGCGCTCGTTATAAGCATTAGAGACGGGGCACTGGACGGCGATAAAGATCAGGACCGAACCATTCTTCCCGGCGAGCGAGGCTAGTGAGTGTTCCTTGCCGTTGGCATCAGGAAGACTGAAGTCGGCGATTGTCGCGCCTATCGCCGGTGGTGCGGGTACATCACCTTCAATTGAACGGCCACTTACTGCAACGATGGCACCGGCAATCAGGAAGGACATCACGAGCAAAGTTGAAACTAGATTCTTCTTCATGACCAGGAAACTCCTTATATGGGATAAAAACGCTTGGGGAATGTAGGCAAAGATTAACAGCGGGCTTAATGGAGTGGCAAGTTGCGAATCGGGATCGGGTTGCGAGATCGTCGCCCGGTGAGGCAGTTACTAGTTCCCGATTCTGATGACACCGATATTACTGCTTTGACTATGAGCGACGACATTTATTTCTGCCGTCCCGACAGCGAGATTATTGGGGAGCCTGAAGGTCACCTGAGTAAAATTGAAGTCAGGAACAGCTCTCACATCCTCAGCAGGGATGGAGTAATGCTGAGCATTCGCGGCGGGCAGATTAACAATCACTGTGGAAGCAGGTTCTCCCGGCTCGAGCTGCAGGTTCGCCACAAAAATCCGGCAAAGAGTTAGCTAGCTGTTGAAGCCGCGGCGGGCAGCAAAGGTGACCAGAACTGTCAAAGCGATCGTGACAAAGGCCGAAAGTAAGCAGAACTGGCAAAAGTGACCGATCACGAACGCTTGAAGGTAAATCAGCCACAGCGTCATCAGAAACATCAGGCCCGTCACTACCAGCAGCAGTTTTGCCACGAAGGGATAATCAAAGGCTGCAAGTGTCGCGAGGCTGAAGAGGGTGAAATAGGCCACCGCGCCGATTAATGCGAGGGGGATTCCGTTAAAGGATGCGTAGGAACTACTGAGGACTTCCGAACAGCCACTGACGATCGTGCAACGAACACTTTGCCCGGTGACATGCTGGACGGTGAGATAGATTGCGTCCGCCAGTCCGACGAGCGCCAGGCAAGCCATCGCGATGTAGAGCTTCGTTGCTCTCGAGGTAAATCTGTTCGCTTGAGTAGCAACGCTCGTCACGTCTTAATTCTTCGAAATCAACTAAGTCTGATGTCGGGGTGTAGCCCCAAGGCTGTTGAAAGGCACTAACGGCGCGGCAGAGCCGGCGCCTCACACCGGGCGGCAAAGCCGAGCCGATTCTGGCTCAAGTCTTTCGAGCCGAATTCTGGCTCAGTACTTCCAGATTCTGGCTCACAACTTTCAACCATACTGACGATCAACTAACTAACAACTACCCTCTGAAACCTGGCTTCTGACTTCGGAGTGAGACTTCAATCAGCGACCTTTAGCTCTGAGCTCGGCTTGAATCAGGGGCCGCAGCCTTTCCGGTGGCAGAGATTCAAACGGCACCTCGCGTCCATTCATGAACACCGTTGGCGTGCCACTAACTCCCATCGCGTTCGCTCGTCTGCCATCCAGGGTGATGCGCTGGTCGACCGCACTGCTGGTCACATCGCGCCGAAACTTTCCAATGTCCAGTCCCAATTGCACCGCGTAGCCCTCGAAGGTTGGGCGCGCGTCAAAAGCGTCTTTCCAAGTCCGCTGATTCGTAAAGATCAGGTCGTGCATTTCCCAGAACTTTCCCTGCATACCCGCAGCTTCAGCCGCGCGGGCCGCGTTGATTGCATGCTGATGCGTCTGCGCCAGGGGAAACTCCCGGAAAATTACGCGCAACTGCGGCCCGAACTCTTTCTCCATGTCTTTCAACACCGGATGAAGTAAGCCACAGGGCGGACACTGAAAGTCACCGAACTCTTCGAGCGTCACCGGCGCATCGTCCGGACCAACACTATGCGGCGGGACGGCGCCCAGTTGCGACACCTTCAGCGGCGCTGGTGTAGGCGATGCCACCGTCGCGAGACTGTTGACATTACTTCGAGGCGAGAGTGAAGGTGCCTGCGAGTTCGCTTTAGGACGCGTCAGATACCAGCCAGCCCCGAGGGCGATACCAAGTACAGCCAGGATGATTAACAGTGGTAGAAATTTTCGCATGATGTAAACAGTGGATATTCAGAATCAGTTTGAGCAAGTCACTGTACCGTGTAGGGCACTGTGTTCTCTAGATTGCCGTTAACGTAAACTTCGACTTTGTATTTCCCAACCGGCCAGTCGCGCGGAGCAATCAAATGTCCATGAACAACATTCTCGAGTGCACGCGTCGTGTAGTCGATATCTCTTATTTTTTCGTTGTTCCCGCCTTCAGCCTCGACAACATACCAGGAGAATTTCATCTGAGTTCCGGACTTCGCGTCTTTGAGTGTCGTGACGCAATGGATGGTGCGGTCTTTGGCAGTGAAAATGTCAGTCTCTTCGCCCGGATCCCCCTTGCCGTTATCGCGAGCCATGTGCACTTCGGTCAAGGCGCCGGTTGAGGTAGAAACAGAGGTCGAATTTGAGTTGTCGGCGTTCGCGGCATTGTTAGTGGAGAGGTTGGTCGACTTTTTTCCGAGGTTGCAGGCGATAACTGCGAAGAGCATTAGTCCAACAGCGAGCCAGGCGGGGTGACGTTTCATTCTAGTTTCTCCGGAACTGCATTGAACAAAGGGACCTCGTTAAGCAACGGCAGCGAGGGTGGCTGCGAGTGAACTGAAAACCTCACGACCGTCACTGGAGCCAAGCAAGTCTTCACAGGCGCGTTCCGGATGCGGCATTAACCCGAGCACATTGCGGCCGCCGTTGCAGATGCCCGCGATGTTCGCCCGCGATCCGTTTGGATTTGCAGCGTCGGTTATGTTTCCGTCCTTGTCGCAGTAGCTGAAGATGATGCGATCGTTGGCTTTCAGTTCAGCAAGAGTAACGTCATCGCAGACATAGTTGCCGTCAGCATGGGCGATAGGAAGACGCAGCACCGCACCCGGCTGCAATTCATTTGTAAAAGGCGTATCGCTCGTTGCCACGCGCACATAAACGTGTTCACAGATGAAATGCAGATTACGATTCCGAATTAACGCCCCCGGCAGCAATCCGGCTTCGCATAAGATCTGAAATCCGTTGCAGATGCCGAGCACAAAGCGTCCACCCTGAGCAAACTTCTTCACTGCCGTCATCACTGGCGAAAAGCGAGCAAGAGCGCCGGCTCGCAGATAGTCGCCGTATGAGAAACCGCCCGGAATGATCACGGCGTCGTAAGTACTGAGGTCAGTGTCGCGGTGCCAAATGAAATCTACCGGCTGGCCCACATGTTTCGAGATCACATGATAGGCATCATGATCACAGTTGGAACCAGGAAAAACGATGACGCCGAACTTCACGCTTCAATCTCCACTCGATAGTCTTCGATGATCGGGTTTGATAAAACCTCGCGCGCCATGCGTGCCACGGATTCCTTGGCTTCGGTTTCGCTTAAGGAGCTGTCGAGGGCCACTTCAAAATACTTTCCCTGGCGGATGTCGGCGATGCCATTAAAGCCGAGCAACTCGACCGAGTGCTGAATCGCCTTGCCTTGCGGATCAAGCACGCCGGGTTTGAGATTTACGTATACCTTGGCCTTCATTTTGAGTCTCACCTTACTCGTATACTAGGACAATCCGTTGCGCGTTGTGTAGCGTCTGGCATATTATCGCCGCCGTTCAACGCGCCTGAGTCTAATACGTTTCGGTATCAGAGGAAAAAGCATCATGGAAAACTATTCGGCTGCCGGTAAATCAGCAATTGGTCTCGATTCCAATCTCGCAGCAGCGCTGGGTTATCCCATTGGTATTCTTGGGCTGATCAGCTTTTTCATCGACAAGGAGAATAAGTTTGTCAGGTTTCACGGCATTCAGTCAGTTCTTTACTCGGCAATAGTCGGCGCCATCTTCACGGCAATTTGGATCGTCCTGGCCATTTTGGGGGTAATCATCAGCCAGATCTCAGGCGCGCTGGGAGCGCTGATTGGAGTCCTTTATCTGCTCGTTTTTCTCGCCTTCCTGATAGTTTGGTTTGGGGTACTCATATATTCCGGTTACCGCGCCTACCAGGGCGAGACTTTCAAATTGCCCGTCGTGGGAAACTTCGCTGAGAAGATCGTTGGGTAGGAGAAAGTCCTGGACAAGCCGCCTGTCACAAATCGTGAATTTGCAGGTTAGAGTCTACGTCACGTTCCTTCCCCAAACACCCGTTTAAAAATCGTATCCACATTTCTCAAGTAAGTACCCAAAGCAAACACGTGCTCGATTTCCTGCGGAGACAGATGGGCGTTGATATCGCGGTCGGCTTTGACAAGCCCCTGAAAGTCGCCGTTCTCGTCCCAGGCCTTCATCGCATTGCGTTGCACCCACTCGTAAGCCTGCTCGCGCGCGACCCCTTTTTGCGTTAGCACGAGCAATAGTTGCCCGCTGAAAATAAGTCCGCGCGTGGCATTGAGGTTTTCGAGCATCCGTTCCGGATAGACCACGAGTCCGTCGATGAGTGAAGTGGCTTTTTGCAGGATGTAATCGAGAGCGATGCTCGAATCCGGCAAGACCACTCGCTCGGCGGAAGAATGCGAAATGTCCCGTTCGTGCCACAGCGCCACGTTTTCCAAACCAACCAGGCTGTTGGCGCGGATTACTCGAGCCATGCCGCAAATCCGCTCCGAGATGATCGGATTGCGCTTGTGCGGCATTGCACTAGAACCCTTCTGGCCTTTAGCAAAACGCTCTTGCGCCTCGCGCACTTCGGTGCGCTGCCAGTGCCTAACGTTAAGGGCAAACTTATCAAGCGACGAAGCGATGATCGCGAGAGTGCTTAGGTACTCAGCATAGCGATCACGTTGAATAATTTGGGTGGAGACGGCGGCGACTTGCAATCCCAGCCGTGCACAAACTCGCTCTTCCACAACCGGATCGAGATGAGCAAAGGCACCAACGGCGCCGCTGATCTTGCCGACCGCAGTGGTCTTGCGAGCACGAAGCAGTCGCTCGCGATTGCGAGTCATTTCGCTAAACCAGAGCGCGAAAACTAATCCAAACGAAGTTGGCTCAGCGTGGATCCCGTGAGTGCGACCAATTTGGGGTGTGTTTTTGAACTCAAAGGCCCGGCGGTTTAGTACCGCAAGCAAGGCGTCAATTTTCTTAAGCAGGATCTCGCAGGCATCTTTGAGGAGTAAAGCGTTAGCAGTGTCGACAACGTCTGATGAGGTTAAGCCGAAGTGGACGAAACGTGCGGCGTCCCCAATCTCTTCAGCAAGATTCGTGGTGAAGGCAATGACGTCATGATTGGTAGTGCGTTCAATTTCATTGATCCGCGCTACGGAGAAGCGGGCGCGGGTCTTGATTTGCTCGAGGGCTTCGCGGGGAATGGTGCCCATCTCCGCATGCACTTCACAGACAGCCAGCTCCACGTCCAGCCATTTCTGGAACTTGTTCTGCTCCGACCAGACGGCGCCCATTTCGGGCAATGTGTAACGACTAATCATAGTTCGGGTCTCAAGTCTCAGGTCTCAAGTCTCAAGTCTCAAGTCTCAAGTCTCAAGCACCGCCTCCACCAAGGAGCGACATAATGAAAAACTTGAGACCTGAGACCTGGGACTTGAGACTTACTTAGGGCTGTCGAATTCACAAAATATCTGGCAAGGCGCCACTGATGATCGCGTTCGACAAGAGTGAAGGTTTCCATGCCTTCCCCTTTTTGAAAACGCGACTGGTAGCTCACGATAAAAGCATTGCCTTTTAGCGGGCCGCCGGAATTGTGTTGCTCAGTCGCCGAATGGAGCGTGCGATTCTCCATCTTACCAAGCTTCGCCTGTAGCGTCTTGAAGACGCTGACAGTCTCTTCCAAAGTCAGCTCCTCTTTCCAGAGGTCCGCCGCTTCGTTGTAAATCTTTTCATAACGTTCGGCCGCAATATCGTCAGTCACGGAAGCAATCGCGGCTTCAACTTCCACCGGCACGCCGCGGCTCTCCGATCTGAGTCCACAGCCGGCTATCAAAACTAACACCAAAGTTAGCAGCAGCAATCCCACAACGGATCGGGGCCAGAAGGAGCTGCGCAACAAGCCGGGGCGCTTTGACCTCGTGCTGCGAAATGCTTCCCTCATCCCTCGCTTATACCTCGATCCAGGGTGTCGGTTCCTTGGGAAAGGAAAGACTGATTTGCGTCTCGGCAGGAAAGAGCGGCGCGCGCTCCTGAAGTGCGACCTCGGCAGAAATTTTGGCCAGGTACGGATTGTTGGCACGCTGCGATAGAT
>JBAPXA010000568.1:0-9495 GCA_049283975.1 Pyrinomonadaceae bacterium
CCAGACCAACGTTGAAGGGACTCCAGTCAGTCAACGGTGTGCTGAAGGGACCGGCCGCAGTGTTGTTGATACCATCTGGAAACAACGGCCGGTGCAGAAACCCTATCGCCCGAGCACTGAAAGCTACGGTTCCGTTTAGTTGGAGCCCATCTCCCGCGGCGCGACTTACATAGGAACTAAAACCACCACCACCCAATAGAGACGCGGCATCGGAGCGAGAGAAGAAAGCCGCTGTGCGAGCCTTCTGCACTGACACGTCGAAACCAAAAACGGGCGCGTCCAGTTGACGGAAAAGCCCAAGCACAGTGCCGTTAGCGTCGACTACTGTAATCGTTACCCGTCCATTGCTGCCGAGAGGTTGCCGGATCGCCGCACGCGTAATGTTCGCCTGTTGAATCGCCTGAGTCATGATCGTTTGCACTTCAGCAGCGGTTAATGCGTTCGCACCAACGCCAGCAATGAACGGGAAAAAGCGCGGGTCCACTTCACCGGCGATGCCCGCAATGAGTGCAGGAATAAACGCCGACGTCTGCGCCGCTCGAAGCGGAAAGTCAACCTCAATTGCGCCAGGCAAACTGCCGAAAGCTATCGTCGCCGGCGCGGGAGGGGATGCTACGTTGCTATAAGGAAGCCGGATTCCGTCCACGAGTATATTGTCCCCGCGAATCAGAGCTGGCGCTTCGAAGCCTCGTACCGCAGACGCAGCAATCAATTCTTCAGCCGGCTGATCAAAGTCGGCGGGATTTCGGTCGACCGTGTAGAGACCGTCACCCTCGATTCCAACGCCGCCAACGGCCAAACCGTCTTTATAGATGGGAATTCCGCCTGGATCGCCTGAAAGACCTAAAGGCAGCCCAGGAATTTTAATATCAGAGCAGGGGAGAGATGAGAACTGAACGCCATAGAGAGGACCTCCGGGTCTGAAATCAATGCCCGGCGGAAAGTGCTCCTGAATAATGAATCCGGCGGTGCGAGTCGTGAAGGCATTACCTCCGGTGCTGAAAATTGCGCCGGTTCCCGCTTTCGAAATAGCCGCAAGAGACGCAGGTACGACGCTGCCTTCAAGGCCCATTCCGGATGTACCAACACTCCTGATCGTTGTAGCTGCCGGTGCACCGGTCATGGTGAAAACTCCGAGCACGTTGGCTTCGCGGTCAGTAACCGCAACAGTCACGTTGCGATTCAGGGAAACCGCCGCTGACACTGCCTGGCTAATGATGGTTTGCACGTCACTAACGCTGAGATTTCCGGCTGTTGCCGCGGGAGGAGCTTGAATGCCTCCAGGTGTTGGGACAGCCCCGGGATCGTCGGGTGGACCGCCGCCCACGTGTCCAATTCCGATTCGTACGCGATTGCTGGAGACGCCGCGATAGGTAATGCCGACAAGGACATCGCCAAGATCGCCCATCGCCGGGTCTAGAGTAACGACGATCGAAGTGGCCCAGGGTTGTCCTGGCGTTGGTCCTACATGCTCGACAGGCAAAAGGTAACTCTGATGAGCAGCATCTTCGGCCCGCGCCACCACTGTGCTGGCCAGCTCCCCAGGCTCAAGTTGCAAGTTCATCGCAAAGATCATGAGTCTGCGACGCGTATCGCCTCCAAACGTCATTTGAGTGTGGGAGGTAAAAGGCTCGCGCGCTCTCGTGGTTGAATCAAAAACAAGCGCGCGCGTTGATGTCTCTTCGGAAATCAGAACGGGCGTTGATGCTTGCGCTCGAGCGTGAGGGAAACTAATGACAGCGAGGGCGACTAACGGCGCTAACAGCAGACACGGCAATAAGGCGGGATGCCTGCGCGCGTAGAAATTAAGACTACCAGTCACCCTTCGCTCCATCATTGTTAAGCTTAAGATTGATTCTGGTTTCGAGGCTTCATCAGGAAACAAAAGACTACAGGCGGAAACAATGTATCACTAATCTTTACTCACTGAATAGAGTTAGGTCTGCTCAGAATTTAATTGCCTCAACATCCCTCGTATGCTACAAGGCAAGCAAGTGCGTGGACGCTCGCGATTGGGCATTTTATCGATCCCTTTACCTTCAGCGCGCCAGAATGGTCACGACAAGAGAACTTGCCACCAGCATCTGCTTCTTGCTTGTGGCAGTAGCGTGCGTTGTGGGCCAGAGCGACGGCTCTATTCAAGGCGTCGTCCGCGACAGCAATGGAGTGAACGCGCCCGGTGTTGTGATCGTGATCACTAACCAAGTCACGAGCGAAGCGAAGCTGGTCAGGAGCGAAGCGAATGGGATGTATTCGGTCCAGCTTTCTGAGGGAGCATATCGAGTTACAGTCCAGCGCCCCTATCTGGCGAAGTTTGATAAAGAGAAGAACTACGGCGAATTTGCCATCATCCGCGACCAGGCGTTGGAGAACCTGATCATTGAACCTGGTAAACAAACCACCCTTGATCTGGTTGTAGAAAAGCAGAAGTCTGACCTTGCCCCCACCGGTCCAGATGAGAAGCCTCCCGGTTATGCAGGCAAAGACAGCGTACCTTCGCAGCCGCAAACCGCCGCTGATAGACGCGAAGCGCGCGACCGTTGGCGCTCCGGTTTCCCGGAATATGACCGTTATGGCGATCGCGGTGGTCGCGGCCGCGATATCCCTTTCACCAAAGGGCGTTGGTGGGATCCCTACAATCAAAGCGTCCTCAAAGGCGACTACCCCATCCGCGGGGAGAACCTCTTCATGGTGCTCTCGGCGACCAGCACCACAACGGTTGAACAGCGGCGGGTACCCACGCCTTCTGATGTCAGTAGCGACGAACCAGTCAGTGGTGAATTTTTCGGCCAACCAGAACAACTGGCGGCCAGCGAGACGATTCAACTCTCCTTCGAACTATTTCACGGAAATACAGTCTTTAAACCGCGCGATTGGGCAGTCAAGATTTCGCCGACCTTCAGCGTGCCTAATTATCTGAATGCGCGGGAAAACGGCGTGGTGAATATCGATGTGCGCCGCGGCACCAATCGCACCGACACGCATGTCTCGCTTGAAGAAGCTTTCGGAGAAGTGAAGCTCGCCGATCTGAGCCGCAACTACGATTTTATTTCGTTGCGCGCCGGCATTCAGCCATTCGTCTCTGACTTTCGCGGCTTCATCTTTTCAGATAACAACCTGGGCGCGCGACTCTTTGGGTCATTTGACAACAATCGCTATCAATTCAATGCCGCGTACTTCTCGATGCTGGAGAAAGACACAAACAGCGGACTAAATACATTTGATACCCGCCATCAGAATGTCTACGTTGCGAATCTTTTTCGCCAGGACTTCATCCGCAAAGGCTACACGATTCAGACAAGCTTTCACTTCAACGACGATCGCAGCAGCATTGAATACGATGAGAACGGTTTCCTGGTGCGGCCCGCTCTTATCGGCGACGTCCGACCCCACGCAGTAAAAGTTGGCTACGTTGGCGTGAATGGCGACGGCCATCTCGGCCGGCTCAATCTAACAAACTCTTACTACTTTGCCTTCGGACACGACGATCGAAATCCGATCGCCGGTCGCAAAGTGAGCATTAGATCTCACATGGCCGCAGTCGAAGCGTCTGTGGACAAGGACTACTTGCGCTTTCGCGGTTCGGTGTTTTGGGCGCAGGGCGATGCGAACCCTACCGACGAAAAGGGCTCCGGCTTTGATGCCATCTTTGATGATCCAAATTTTGTGGGAGGTCAGTTTTCGTTTTGGAATCGCAACGGCATTCGCCTAACGCAAACTGGTGTTGGTTTGGTCCAGCCTAACAGCATCTTGCCCAGCCTCCGTAGCAGCAAGACTCAGGGACAGGCCAATTTTGTGAATCCGGGAATCTTTATCTACAACGCCGGTATCGATGTTGAGATCACACAGCGCGTAAAGGCGGTCCTAAATGCGAACTACCTGCGTTTTCATCGCACCGAGCCCCTTGAATACATTCTCTTTCAAAATCGCATACGTCACGACATTGGTTTCGACTATAGCCTGGGAGTCGCCTATCGACCGTTCCTGATTAACAACGTCACGCTCACCTTTGGAGCAGCAACGCTCCAGACTGGACGTGGCTTTCGCGACATTTTTACCGATCGATCGCGCAACTGTCCGGCAAACCTCAGCGACTTTTGCGAGCCGGATGTAATCAGTCCGCGCAAGATGCTCTACAACTTGTTTGCTCAGCTGAAGTTGATTTTTTAGGGCGGCAAAATTTTGCTGTGCGGCGGCAAGCGTAGCGCCGGCACGGTTTTGGTTTCAGATTGAGGGTTATCACCAGACGGAGACTTAAAGGAATGCAACGGATTCGTCTGATCATTTGTTTGATGCTGGTCGGTGTCTCGCTGGCTGTTGGGAACTACTCAGCGCTGACGAAAGACAGCCCAGCCAACACTAAGCGTCACCCTGAAATTGCTCCAAGCGGCGGGAATGATCAGGCGGCTCAAGCTCCAGCGACAGACGGCTGCATAACGTGTCATGGCCAGATCGAGCCGATGCACAAATATGGGCCAACGGAAGTCTATGAAACTCTGAAAGACGGGAAAGATGCGGTTGGTTTGACCTGTACAGGTTGCCACGGTGGAAACCCTGCCGCGCGCAAAACCAGCAACGATGCAGCTGAGATTGAGCGTGCGAAAAAGGCAGCGCACGTTCAGCCCCGTTTCCCACTCGAGTGGCGGCGCGAGGGGAAGTACAGCGGCGCCAATCCCGAGCGCAGCAACACCTTGCTTGCGCGTGAGAGTTGGGAATTTGTGCGCTTCATCAACCCCGGAGACAACCGCGTGGCGGCGCAAACATGCGGCAACTCCGGTTGTCACGCCCTCGAGTCAAAAAATGTCGCGCGCAGCATGATGACGCACGGAGCGATGCTCTGGGGCGCCGCGCTCTACAACAACGGCGGTTTTCCTCTAAAGGATGCGCGCTTTGGCGAAAGCTATAACGAGCGCGGCGCGCCGCAACGTCTGGTGCAAAATCCTGAACCCTCAAGCGAGGAGCGGCGAACGAAGGGGCTGCTCAGTTTTCTTGATCCGTTACCGCGCTGGCAGATTTCTCAGCCGGGAAATGTATTGCGTGTTTTTGAGCGTGGTGGGAAACGGCGTTTGGAAGTCGGTCTGCCGGATCGAGAAGAGGAGCCAGGCAAACCCGACAAGGGTTTGAGCCCGCGTGGCTTTGGCACCAACAATAGGACTGACCCTGTTTACCTTGGTCTACAGAAGACCCGTCTTCTCGATCCGACTTTGAATTTTCTGGGCACCAATGATCACCCCGGCGATTATCGCTCGTCCGGCTGTTCGGCGTGTCATGTCATCTACGCTAACGATCGCGACCCCTTGCACTCTGCGGCCTATCATCAGGCAGGCAACGTTGGTCGCTCGCAAACCAGCGACAGCAACATTCCCAGAAATGAATCCGGTCACCCCATCAAGCACCAGTTCACGAACCAGATTCCGACCTCGCAATGCATGGTTTGTCATATGCATCCCGGCACTAACATGGTCGCCAGCTACCTGGGAATGACCTGGTGGGACAACGAGAGCGATGGCGACAAGATGTATCCGCAACGACAGCGCAATCCGTCGGCAGCAGAAGAGTACGAAATGCTTGATCGCAATCCTGAAGCTGCCCATACGCGCGGTTTGTGGTCCGAGTTCTCGTTCCTCTCGGAAACAGGCAGCTCGCAGTTCAACAGTCTCTTGAAGAACACCCAGTTCGGCGACGCACACGGTCACGGTTGGATGTTTCGCAAAGTCTTCAAACGTGATCGCAAAGGGAATTTGCTCGATGCGACGGGCAATCGGGTTGACGCTAATGACCCTGAGAAGTTTCGTAAGGCTGTTCATCTGAACGACATCCACCTGGAAAAGGGGATGCATTGTGTCGATTGCCACTTCCGTCAGGATTCTCATGGCGATGGGAACCTTTATAACGAACCACGAGCTGCGATCGAGATCGGCTGCGTCGATTGTCATGGCTCAATTCGACAACGCGCCACCTTGCTAACCTCTGGCCCCGCAGCGCCGCTGCCGGCAGCACAAGCAGGGAGAACCACGACGGCGGGACGCAACCTGACTCGCGGCTTCACCGTTCGCGATGAGACGGGCGCAAAGATTCCAGTCTTCCAGCGCATCACACGTGACCGCAAGAAGAAGGACGAGAGTGGCAAAGATGT
This sequence comes from Pyrinomonadaceae bacterium, assembly GCA_049283975.1. Taxonomy (GTDB): domain Bacteria; phylum Acidobacteriota; class Blastocatellia; order Pyrinomonadales; family Pyrinomonadaceae; genus PSRF01. Next base: position 6,137 of record JBAPXA010000568.1, read on the forward strand.
CGAGTTGAAGGCCGGCGATATTGTGCAGAACTCGCTTGTCGTTCCCGGCCGTTGGTGGCGCATTTCGCAAACTGCCGACACGGTCACGCCCGGCACGCGCGACTACAACCAGCGCTCGCGCTATGCGAAGACAATGCGCAAGGACAATCGCACCTGGGGCGACATTCCGGCCGACGACAACGCCCTTGCTCATCGCGACGACAATATGACTTGTTTCGCCTGCCACTCGTCCTGGGTGACAAGTTGTTTTGGTTGCCACTTGTCGATGCAAGCTAATGCGAAGATGCCGAACCGTCATAACGAAGGTGGCGACTCGCGCAACTTCACGCAATACAATTTTCAAGTGCTGCGCGATGACATCTTCATGCTGGGCCGCGATGGCACGGTTACCGGTAATCGCATCGCCCCGGTGAGATCGTCCTCCGCTGTATTAGTTAGCTCCCAAAACCAGAATCGTGAATGGATTTACTCGCAACAACAAACAACATCGGCGGAAGGCTTCGCCGGCCAGGCCTTTAATACTCATGTGCCGCACACGGTGCGTGCCACCGAGACGAAAGCATGCAGCGATTGCCACGTCTCGAATCGAAATGACAACAATGCCTGGCTGGCCCAACTGCTGCTCCAGGGAACGAACTTCGTTAACTTCATGGGTCGTTACGTCTATGTTGCCGCTGATGATGCGTTGGAAGTGGTGGTGGCAACAGAGCGCAGCGAGCCTCAGGCGGTGTTGGGCAGCACGCTGCATCGCATTGCTTATCCTGACAATTACGAAAAATTCACGAAGAACAAACGCGAGTTAAGGACCTTCTTCGAGCACACAGGCAACCCGCGTGTGCTTCAAGTGCAGTTGCGGGGTGAATATGCCTACGTGGCCGCGGGGGAAGGTGGTCTTCGCGTTTATGACGTAGCACAGATCGATCAGAAGGGCTTCTCAGAGCGGATCGTGACCGCACCCGTGTCACGCTTTGGGCAGAAATTCTGGGTGCGGACGAGGTATGCCACGGCAGTTGCGGCGCCGACGACGCTTGCAGTCGATCCCGCCCGCTGGCGCGTGAAGAGTGACGGCAAGATGCTCGACCCGGAGACTGCTGCCAGCCTAAGTGGCGAGGCGCGGAAACAACTCATCAATGAAGAGCAGCCGATTCATCCGCTTTTCGCCTACCTTTACGTTGCCGACAAGTACGAGGGAATGATCCTGGTCAACGCCGCGACACTTCTGGATGGCGACCCGCTAAACAATTATTTGAAGCGGGCCCTTGATCCAGCCAGGTACCCCAAGGGCGCTTTCAATCCCGGGGGCGCGTTGACGGGCGCGAACAACATAACGATCGCAGGAAACTATGCCTACATCACGACCGCCAACGCGTTGATCGTCGTCAGCATCGATCAACCGCTGCAACCGCGGATAGTGCAGACGATTGCCCTCAAGAATCCCAAATCGATCGCGATTCAGTTTCGCTATGGCTTCCTGGTGGACGATGAAGGTTTGAAAGTAATCAACGTCGCTGAACCCGAGAAGAGTTTTCAGGTTGCAGGCGCCGCGATCCCCCTGGCTGACGCTCACGATGTTTATGTGGCCCGCACCTACGCCTATGTCGCCAACGGTAAAGAAGGGATCGCCATTGTTGACGTGGAAGAGCCCGAGCGTCCACATCTTGATCAAACATTCAGTGCGGACGGCCAACTCAATGACGTCCATCAGGTGAAGATTGCAATGACCAATGCGAGTCTCTTTGCTTATGTGGCTGATGGCCACAATGGACTGCGAATTTTACAACTGACCTCGCCGGAAACGATGCCGGAGTATGCCGGCTTCAGTCCCCGACCACGACCGGTCTTGATTGCTACGTTTAAGACGAAAGGGGAAGCATTGGGCGTTTCCAAGGCGCTCGATCGCGATCGAGCGGCAGATGAGAGTGGCAATCAGATTTCAGTGTTCGGCCGCCGCGGAGCCCGACCTTTCACCTTCAGCGAGTTGTTGCGAATGTTAAAAACGGACGATGGCAAAGGGGACTGGTTTAAGGTGAGTGATGTGCCTGTTTTGCCCCCGGTTGGGCAGGGATAACAGTCCGAGGGAGTCGCCAATCCCATTCGGGTGATAAGTAGGTTGTGCTTCAGTTGGGGGCTACCATTTAATTACAGTACCGGGAGCGTTAGCGACCGCATTCAAGCAGCGCGATCACTCTAATGGGTGCTGACCACCAAGCAGCGACCTGTGCAGTCTATTAAAGCACCGGGAGCGTTTAGCGGGCGCGCATAGCTACGCTTCACTTCAATTCTTCTCCCTGACTATACAGAACATAATCGATCGCTTCGATGAGTTGTTCCTCTGTCCAGAGAAACCTCCGGCTACCTTTTGCAGCCCAGGGGCTCCTGGAACTCTGCCAGCACCCTGACTCCCTCATAGCGCGAGTGGCGTTGGCCTTCAATGTTGATCGCACTCTTCTCGAATTGCAGTTAGCGGAGACGACCACATGAACGTGATTGGTGCGAATGTTGAAAGCCCATAATCGCCACCTGAGAACCCCGCACGCTTCGCGAATTCCACTTTCAATAGCTTTTCGACGGTCCTTTGTCAGCTTGACTGGAGGAAAGTTGAGGAGTTTGCGTTCATAGGTTTGTCGGATCGGATTCGGCGGCAGCATTGGAGTTCTAAATCGCCGGTGGCGCCTGTCCACGGAACCACGCTTGTCTCCATGCAGCCATGTCCCATAGCTTCTGAACGTTATGAAGAAGGCTAACGGGATGTGGTCATCGGTGAACTCCTGGTGAGATGGAGTCATAAGGCCTCCAGTGGTGAGGTAATCGTTGCTTGAACGCGATCGCTAACGCTCCCGGTACCGTAATTGAATCGCGGCTGTAAGGGTGCTCGCTTCGTGCTGCTTGAGTGGTTCCGCGGCTTGAATGCGGTCGCTAACGCTCCCGGTACCGTAATTGGGTGCTAAGCCTACGGAAGCTATGTGCCGTCGCTAATACTCGAGTCAGTGGAGTATGCCAAAAAAGGATAAAACGAGCTTGGAACTTGTGCATAGTTAGTGCTTGTGCTTTGTTCCAGAAGTTCGCCTTAACATCTACCGCTCAAATCTCATCAGCGATAAAAGTTCAAAGAACCAAGTTCCAGGCTCGTTTGATTCTTCCTTGGCTTTCTCTGCGGTTCTTGGCGCCTTGGCGGTTCAGTTCTTCCAATGACAAATGAGAAATGAAAAATGGTATCTGGAAAATGTTTCTAAACTACTTACAGGCAAATCACATAACCCTCTTCCTTAACTCAGCTAACAGCTCCTTCGCCTCCTCCGCCGAGAGCTTTTCCAGATCGACATTACGAAGATCATCAACAATTCTTTGATTCGCAAGAT
>JBAPXA010000569.1:0-5964 GCA_049283975.1 Pyrinomonadaceae bacterium
GTCTCAGGTTTCAAGTCTCAGGTTTCAAGTCTCAAGTCTCAAGTCTCAAGTCTCAAGTCTCAAGTCTCAAGTGACGTTAGGCTCAGTCAGGAAGGCGGGCTTGCCCCCGCCCAAGGTTGAATGCAAATGAGTCGGCGGGGGTAAACCACCCTTCCGGACTGAGCCTACCGCCGAGTCTCAGATGGGGTGTTGCTCGATCGTGCCGCGGCGGATGCGTCCCCATGGCGCCCGCGCCGGGAATTCAACGTGGATCTCCGGAATCACCGGCAGTTGGATCCGAGGAATAGAAATGTTCATTTCCGGAATTACAGGCAGCTCGATCCGAGGGACTATGACCCGCCGTCCCATCTGAGGTGCTGTTCCCGGAATCGCCATGGGATTTGAGACTGTCTTTGGCGTGACGGTGATGTTCCGCTGATTCTTGTTGCGAATCACTGTGAGCGTTACGTCGCCTTCCTTCTTCTTGTTGATTCCCCGTGCCAGGTCGCCGGAATCTTCAATCTTCTCGCCATCGATGGCCGTAATGATATCGCCGGCTTTTATTCCCGCCTTCGCCGCCGCGCCATCTTCGGCAACCGAGGTTACGAGGACGCCCTTGCCGTCGACTATGCCGAAGTAGTCGGCAAGCTGCTTCGTGAGGGTGGTAGTGCTGACGCCGATCCTACGGTTGTTACCAAAAGCCCACACGAGCCCATCGCCGTCGCCTTCCCACTTCCAAACCTGCGCCCCTGGTCTTAGACCTTCGAGATTCTTCAGGCCTTCGAAACCCTTACCGAATCCCTGGATACGGGTCAGTGCCTCGGAGTCTTTGCGTTTGGCGATGGTGACTGCCACTTCCTGTTCCGACCCGCCGCGACTAATCGTCAGCCGTGCGGTTTGATCAGGTGCAACTTCTGACACGAGGCGATTGAGTTTGCGCACGCTGGTAACGCTCTCGCCGTCGAATTTCAAGATCACATCGTCCTTGCGCAAACCGGCTTTCTCTGCCGGGCTGTCTTTGACGATGTTCGTGATGCCGGTGCCACGCACCTCACGCATGTTGTAGCGCCCCATGTTCTCTCGGCTAATGTCCTCGGCGTAAACGCCCAGGAAGCTGCCGCCATTCATGAGTACGGTGAACTCCTGCCCGAAGGGTTCGGCCAAGGCAGGTTCTGGGGGGGCGGGCGGCGCGCTAGGTTGCTGGGCCATTGCAATGCCCGCCGTCAGCGAGAGGGAGATCGCCAGATAAGAAATGCGTCTAATTGTCATACAAAGGAAATCCTCCGGAAAGATTTTGTCGCCTATTACACGCGCGGGCGGCGGCCAGGTTCCAAAGAACTGAGAAAGAAGGGGGAAGAGGGGAATGGTAAAGCCGGGAAAGGCGAGAAGGGTTCTTCCCCTTTTCCCACTCACTCAATTTCCCCTATTCCCCTATTCCCCTATTCCCCCCTTCCCCTGTTCCCCTTTAACCCGTCCTTTGGCGATACACTTCACGGCCATCACTCAATTCCAAAGCGATTTTTCCTTCCGAGTGCGCCAGATCCAGATGCGCGACGGCTTCGGAAACCGCCAGAAACCGATGCACGTCATCAGTCTCGGGAAACAGTTCGCGCGAGACATCCCAGGCAGTTACTCCGGCTTTGGGCACCAGTTTGATGACCTCGGCCTGCCGTTCACGGATCGCGCGAAGGTAACGATTGAACAGTTCCTCGTAATCGTGCACCGGATCCCCATGCCCGCCATAAACAAACGTAGGCGCAAAAGTCCGCAAGCGCGCAAGACTGACAAGATACTCGGCGAGCGAAGGAAAGCGGCGGCTCGGATCGATCGGGTCGGGCGAGAGGATCGGATTGGGCGTTATTCGCTTCAGAACGCAATCCCCGGCAATCACGGTGCGATCAGCTTCGCGTATAAAAGAGCAGGATCCTGGCGTGTGCCCAGGCGTGTGCACAATCCGCAGTGAGCCGTTGTTGAATTCCAGTTCCGCTTCGTCGCGCAACTCACTGTATTCGTCCTCCGCAAACGAGTCGGCATACATGCGCACGTCCTGGTACAAGCGACGCATCAACTCGATTTCATTGTCTGGCACTCCTGCCCGCACCAGGAGGGCACGATGCTCCGCATGTTCAAGGCGACCGCTGCGGTGACCGGTTTCCCAGTTGTGAACCAGGACTTCCGCATCTTTGGCTTCATCGCGAAGTGAGCGCGCCAGGCCGCAGTGATCTTCGTGCGCATGCGTGAGCACGATGCGGCGGAGATCGGCGACGCGCACCCCAGCTTTGCGTAACCCTTCTCGCAGGGCGTCGCTGGCTTCTTTGGTTTTCGGGCCAGTATCAATGAGGGTGAGCGGTTCTTCGGCGATCAGGTAGCAATTCACCGGACCGATGTAGAAGGGTGTAGGGACGGAAATGGGGATGATGCGCATCAGTCAGATTTCAGATTTCAAATTTTCAGATCTCCAATTTCAAATCTTAGATTAAGATTTCAGATCTCCAATTCTCCGAGGGCAAAGAGTTCTAAGTCTTAGCTCTCAGAGTCATTGCTTCCCCGATTTCTCGCATTCTGAATGTTTCGCAGCTGCGCAGCTTCCAACTCTTTTCGCAGCTCTTCTCGCTCCGCTTTCAACCCTGCTGCTTTTTTCGATCGCTCATTCAAGTATCGCTGGCCACGAATGTCAGAGTTCTGGAGGGAGTTAGCCCAAGCTCGAAGTTGCCGCGAAATAGCTTCAGCCGTCGATTTGAGATCTGAAATTTCAAATTTCAAATCGGCAAAAGCTGACAACCTCTCGATCAAACACAGGACCGATCTACATTCGCCAGAGGAGCCGCGAGCAATATATATGAACGTCAATAGTTCAGGAGTCGTACCGCGTTCAAATCCCTCGGCAATATTATTTGATATTGAAACAGCTGCACGCTCCAGTTGATCCTTCAGACTGTAAAAGCCTCTGAATCGAGGATTGACAGTAAGAGCGTAGACTCGTACGCCGAATTCAATCGCCGCCTTCCAAACAGGCAACTCTTCAAATCGATTGTATTTCATGTGAGGAAACCTCCGTGAGGGAAGAGGTAAAGCAGTCTCAAGTCCAATGTCCCAAGTCCGCTTAGGCCCTGGAACGCAGACCTCGAAACTACACAGCCGACTTTGGACGTTGGACGTTGGGCTACTAGGCCTCCGGCCTAGTACGCGTACCGGTTCGCCTCGATCATCACATCAGCGATCCGTTGCCGCGCCACCACCGTGTTCATCGGCGTCAACTTAGTAAATCGCCGCAACGCCGCCAGCAGCGTGCGTAGTTCATCGCCTTCCGCCATGGCCGCGAGCGTGTTCTTCGCATGCGCTTCAATCCGTTCCACCGCGTCGTTGCAGAACACGCGCGTTATGTCGATGTAACGCGCCGCCGCATCCTCGCCCTCGGCGGCAACCAGTTTCTGTGCTCGCAGAATTGCACACTCCATCGCGTACGTATCGATGATGATGTCGGCAATACCCATCAAGACTTCCTGTTGATCGCCGAGCTTCATCATGTACTTCTGCGCCCCAGTCCCCAGCGTCATCAACGCCACCTTTTTCGCATTCGTAGCCAGCTTGTGCTCGGCGGCCAACACTTGCTCGTCATCGTCGAAGCCCATCAGCTGCGGCGTCAGAATCTCGTCCATTAATGCCTGCGCTGCGGGCAAGAGCGCGAGCTTACCGCTCAAGGCACTCTTCATCAGGCGCCCCGGCACCAGCATGCGATTGATCTCATTCGTACCTTCGAAGATGCGATTGATGCGCGAATCGCGGTAAGCACGTTCGGCCGGATAATGCGCCGAATAACCATAGCCGCCGTAGATCTGCACCATCTCGTCGGCGACAAAATCACAATACTCCGAAAGCGCGACCTTGATGATCGAGCACTCGGCCGAGTATTCCTCAATCGCTTTGAGCTTCGCATCCGGATCAGTCGTATCGCTGATCGCGGTTTCGATCATGCCGAGGGTACGGTAGGTCATGGCCTCGCCCACCCAGGTGCGAATCGCCATCTCTGCGAGCTTGGCCTTGATTGCTCCGAACGAAGAAATGGATTTGCCAAACTGCTCGCGCTCGTTCGCGTACTTGATCGCTTCGTGCACCATCAGCTTCATGCCGCCGATGCACATGGCGCCCAGTTTGAAGCGGCCGATGTTGAGAATGTTGAAAGCGATCTTGTGGCCTTTCCCAACCTCGCCCAGCAGATTTTCAACCGGCGCCTTCGCGTCAATGAGCACGAGTGGCGTGGTGCTCGACCCTTTGATGCCCATCTTGTGTTCTTCAGCGCCCGGCGCCACCCCATCCTGCTTCTCGACGATGAACGCGGAAAACTTGTCGCCATCAACCTTCGCGAAGACGATGAAGATATCGGCAAACCCGCCATTGGTGATGAACATCTTTTCGCCATTGAGAATGTAGTGTGTGCCATCAGCACTCAGCTTTGCGGTCGCCTTCGCGGCCATTGCGTCGGAGCCGGATCCTGCTTCGGTGAGTGCGTAAGCAGTGATCAATTCGCCCGTAGCAATCCGCGGCAGGTACTTTTGTTTGGCCGCTTCGGTGCCAAAGTAAATGATCGGTAACAAGCCGATACCACTCTCGGCGCCGAGGGTCGTGGCAAACGATGCCGAGCGGCCGATGTTCTCGCCCACCAGGGCACCACTCGTTTGATCGAGTCCCAGCCCGCCGTACTCCTCGGGGATGTTCGCGCCGATCAAACCGAGGTCCGCCGCTTTCTTAACGAGCTCGCGCGAAAGTTTCCAGTCGTGGTGCTCGAGCTCATCGATACGCGGCAGCACTTCATTGTCCATAAACTGCCGCGTCGTTTCGGCAATCATGCGGTGTTCTTCAGTGAAGTCCTCGGGCGTGAAAATCTCTTGCGGCGTTGTCTGCTCAATGAGAAACGCGCCCCCCTGGACCACTTTTTTCTGTTCGACTGCGGCTACCATAATCCACTCTCCTTACTGTTTTGGTGCTTTCTTGGTTGAAGCTTCTTTGAACTTTGTATTTAGTGCTTTGTACTTAGTTCGCTAGCCCTGCGTGCGCGTTTTCTCAATTGTTCAAGTGGCGAAAGAAAAGCAAAGTACAAAGTTCAAAGTACAGAGATCGAAATCCAGGACCCACTCGCTACTTTCATAACCGTTCGAAGATGCCGGCTGCTCCCATCCCGCCACCAACACACATCGTCACCATTCCGTAGCGACCTTTACGACGCTCCAACTCTCTCAGAATCGAAGCGGTCAGCTTCGCCCCGGTACACCCGAGCGGATGCCCGAGCGCAATTGCGCCGCCATTAACATTAACTTTGTCGGGATCGAGACCGAGCGTTTTGATAACTGCCAGTGACTGCGCCGCGAAGGCTTCATTAAGTTCGATCACGTCGATCTGATCGAGAGTCAGTCCCGCCAGCTTCAAAACTTTCGGAATCGCATAGACGGGGCCGATGCCCATTTCTTCAGGCGGACAGCCCGCTGTTGCATAAGCAACGAAACGCGCGAGTGGTTTCGCCCCCAAACTTTGCGCGCGCTCTGCTGACATCACGATCGCCGCCGCGGCGCCATCAGACATCTGCGACGCATTACCGGCCGTGATTGTTCCCTTGGCACTGAAAGCGGGTTTGAGTTTTGTGAGCCCTTCGATTGAGCTGTCGCGGCGAACACCTTCATCGCGATCAAAGACCACAGTCCGCGTTTGCCTCTTTCCTTTGGCGTCCAGTTCTTCCAGGGCAACCGTCAAGGGAACAGTCTCGTCGACAAACTTATCGGCATCAAGGGCTGCCGCGGCCCGGCTGTGTGAACGCAACGCAAACTCATCCTGTTCCTCACGAGTGACGTTGTATTTTTGCGCCACGTTTTCGGTCGCCAGGCCCATGTTGAGGTAGAAGTCGGGATAGTGTTCGACGAGATAAGGATTGGGACGAATGATATGACCACCCATCGGAATCATCGACATGGTTTCGAGCCCGCCGGCAACGAT